>JBOGBZ010000042.1:0-80442 GCA_051656485.1 Cellulosilyticaceae bacterium | reverse complement strand
ATTGCCTTGGTCTGATCAAATGGTAGAAAGATGCAAGATGAAGTAATGTCAGGGGTTATAAATGAGAGTATTTCACTACATATTTATTGTAGTAAATCACTCTCATTTGTTATATACGGTATTTTATTGATCGCTTACGCTATTTATTGATGCCAGATAGTAGCATTGATAATAGGCGTATAGCTTTGAATAAGTTTTGCTACTTTTGTAGATACATGGGTATCAACATAGTCAACAGGGTGTGTCGTACTATTAGGTGAGAGATAAAGCTTTCTTGCAACCTCAATAGATTGTAGGAGTGAGGTTGTGGCAATACCACCGATGACGATACTTCCCTTATCAAGCACTTCAGGGCGTTCAGTAGACGTGCGAATAAGGACGGCGGGAAAACCTAAAAGGTTGGACTCTTCTGAAAGTGTCCCACTATCAGAGAGTACACAATAAGCTTCTTTTTGAAGTTTGTTATAATCCACAAAGCCTAGAGGTTTGATATTTTTCACTAAAGGATGAAAGGTGAATTGACGCTCTTTGATAAATTTTTGGCTCCTAGGATGGGTGGAGTAAATAATAGGTAGACCATAATTTTCGGCTACTTCGTTGAGAGCATTCATAAGAGAAAAGAAATGAGAGGTATTATCAATATTTTCTTCGCGGTGTGCAGAGACCAAAATGTATTGCTGAGAATGTAGCTGCAGCGTATCTAAAATACAGCTACATTCAATACGTGAAAGATGCTTTGAGAGTACTTCGGGTATAGGTGAACCTGTGACAAAAATAAATTGCTTGGATATACCCTCAGAAAGGAGATAGCGTCTAGAGTGTTCTGTATACGGAAGATTGACATCAGAAAGATGGTCTACTAACTTACGATTGATTTCTTCAGGCACATTCTGATCGAAGCATCTATTGCCAGCCTCCATATGAAAAATAGGGATTTTTAGGCGCTTGGCAGAAAGAGAAGAAAGTGCAGAATTGGTATCACCTAAAACCAGTAAGGCATCGGGTTTTTCACTTTGCATAAGACCATAAGATTTCGCAATGATATTCCCAAGGGTTTCGCCTAAATTTTCACCCACACTATCTAAATAAAAATCAGGTGAGCGAAGACCTAAGTCTTCAAAAAAGATTTGATTAAGGGTATAGTCCCAGTTTTGGCCAGTATGCACAAGTACATGGGTGAAACACTGATCTAAGCATTTAATAACTTCGCTAAGACGAATGATTTCTGGGCGGGTGCCTACAATAGTCATTATTTTTAAGGGATTCATTTTTCTACCTCCTCAAAATAGGTATCAGGATTTAAAGGATCAAAGATTTGGCTAGACCAAAAGAGTGTAATTAAATCATCACTGCCAGTATTAGTAATAGAATGGGTATAGCCGGCAGGAATATCGACAATGGTCAAGATTTCACCGGATACATCATAATGAATAACATCCTGTGTCCTAATATGCCTCAACTTAATACGAGCAGTACCTTGAAGAACAATAAATTTTTCAGTTTTTGTATGATGATAATGATTCCCTCGGATAATACCAGGCTTAGTATAGGAAATGAAGCATTGACCAAAAGAGTCGGATTTGATAAGTTCACCAAGCCAGCCACGGTCATCTGCATGAGTCAAGGGATGATAAGAGAGGAGGGTATCATCTATATAAGAGAGATAAGTAGCGTATAAAGCTTGATCAAAAGGCGTATCTAGAGAAGGCATAAGAAGAGAGTCTCGATTGTGGCTAAAGGCATCAAGTTTCTTAGCCAATTCGCCTAATGTAAGGGTATAGGTAGGTGTAGGCGTTATATAAAGGGTACGATAGGCCAAAGGATTGAGAATAATATCATAAAAACTATTTATTAAATCATCAATGTAAAGTAAGGTGAGTTCTTTAAGGGGGTCGTGGATAGAAAGAGGAAGTCCATGGGCCATATTGTAGCAAAAGGTAGCTACCACAGAGTTATAGTTTGGACGGCACCATTTGCCAAATACATTGGGAAGTCGGTAGATGAAGGTAGGACAATGGTTTTTTAAATGAAAGCTTTCTACAAGTGCTTCCATTTGGTGTTTACTTTTACCATAAGGCGTGTTGGCCGTTGCGTGGATAGAAGAAGAGATGATAAGGGGAATAGATTTTTTATGAAAAGTCATAAAAGATAAAAGCGAACGGGTCAAATCTACATTACTTATCTCAAAGTCATCAACTAAAGCAGATCTATTGACACCAGCTAGATGAAAGATGAAGTCTGCTTGTGCTACATAATGGGAGAGCTCTTTTAAAGTATGCCCCTTATCAAATAAGAGTAATGAGAGCTCGGGATTATGAGAAAGGCTTTGAACTAAGTGCTGACCAATAAAGCCACTTGAGCCTGTGATTAAAATAGTTTGCATGATATACCTCCATAGAAAAGTTACAATCACTAATATCATATGAAAGACAAGAAAAAGAGGTACATATATAGCAGTTAAAACATACCTTATTAATAAGTCATAAAATGGAGAAAGCGGTATGGAAATGTTAATGGGGAGGAATGCATATGTATGAAGGAAGCACAGTTCTTATAACAGGAGGAACAGGTTCGTGGGGCAATGAATTGGTACAGCAACTTCTGGAAAAAAATCCTAAAGAAATACGGATTTTTTCTAGAAATGAACTCAGTCAAGTTCTTATGGAAAGAAAATTCAATAATGACAAATTACGCTTTGTTATTGGGGATATACGGGATAAAGAGGCTATACTCAAAGCTACTGAAGGCGTAGATTATATTTTCCATTTAGCAGCACTTAAGCATGTGCCTATCTGTGAGAAACAACCGAATGAAGCAATCAAGACAAATGTAGGAGGGACACAAAATCTCATAGAAGCTAGTATAATCAATAAAGTTAAAAAAGTTATTGATGTATCCACAGATAAGGCAGTTGACTCGCTGAATCTTTATGGTATGACAAAGGCTGTTGGAGAAAGGCTCATTATCCAAGCGAATCAATTAACAAACGATACAAGGTTTGTATGTATTCGTGCGGGAAACGTACTAGGGTCAAATGGAAGTGTTGTGCCACTTTTTATAGAGCAAATTAAAAGATATAACAGCATTACAATTACCAATAAAGAGATGACAAGATATTTTATGACATTACAAGAAGCAATCGGTTTGCTTTTTCAAGCAGCAGAGAAAAGCATTGGCGGTGAAATTTTTGTAATGCGTATGCCAGCTTGTAAAATACTAGATCTAGCCAATGTGCTTATAGCAACCTATGGAAATAAAGACACACAAATAAAAGACATAGGCATGCGACCAGGAGAAAAATTACATGAAGTACTGGTATCGGAGTATGAGGCACCACATACTTATAGCTATAATGATAAGTATTACTTGATTGCACCCACATTAGTGATGCCATATACAGCAACGTATTATGGTGATTTTGGAGGGTTACTCAAGGTAAAGTTTAATAGATACGCTTCCAATGATGAGTTGATGAGTGAAGAAGAGATTCTAAGTGTATTAAAAGTAGGAAGATTTATAGAGGGAGAGTTATGATGCGTAAAAAAAGTATTGTTTTTAATATCCCTTTTAATAATTTAAATCCACTTAATGCCCAAACACAGGCCCTTACAGCACCTTGGATTTTAAGAAGAATAGACATTTTTATGAACTATACTTTGAAGAGCTTAAAAGCTCAGACCAAACAAGAATTTAGAGCATATGTACGTTATGATAAAAGATCGGAAAATATTATAAAAAGTGCCTTAGCGCACTATGAACAATTACCAAGCAATGTTTCTTTTATATGTGATGAAGAATATGAGAGTCGAGTGTATAACTATATTAGAGGTAGTGAATATTTTTATGAGATAGAATTAGGTAGTGATGATATGTACCACCGAGAATTTGTACAAAAAATGTATGATTATATTCCAGACTATAAAACGGTTATTCTCATTTGCCAAGATGGCTATATCTACTCATCTTTGACAGGTGAGCTGGCAGAGTACTTCAATTACTCAAGTTTCTTTAACTGCTGGATTTATAATACAACGGAGTATTTAAATGGTTTCAGAAGAACTTATGAAGGATTTGTAGGTGCAATTAGATTGCAACATGAGAAGATTAAATGGCGAGCTTATATCAATCATAGCCATCATTTAAATGTAGCATTTTCCTATGAAAAAGAAAAAACAACACCATGGGGGAGAGTACAGGCGTATATTGGTGCGAATCTAGAAGGTCAATCAAAAATAGAATGCTTAAAGCAATTTGGTATTTCTCCAAGATATCACTAAAAGCGCTTTCAAGATGAGGAAGATAGAGATGAAACCAAAAAGAAAAAAAATCATCATTTATACTTTGTTTAATATCGCGAGATGGACAAATCTAAAGGTAAATGAAGAACGTTTAACTAAGGAATGGACCGACTATCGAATAGATTTGTTTATGAACTACACTTATAAGAGTTTTAGAAAACAAACCAATCAAGATTTTGTTGTTTTACTACACTATGATCCAGTTACAAAGCCACTGCTAGATACATCTTTAGGACGCTATGAAAAGCTTAATGAGAATATCATTTTTACTACTAACCCACAACAAGAAATTTTGTATCAAATTCAAGGGTATGATGAGCTTTATATATTAAGTTTTGATTCGGATAATATGCTAAGGCTCGATTATATAGAGGAGCTCCATCGTATAGCGAATGATGGTACATTACAAGCCATCGTAAATCCACAGGGGTATATTTATGAACCTCTTACAGGGAAGGTTGGAACGTATCAATACGATACATCCCCTTTTTCAGTACTTGTCTATCAAGTAGAAGATTATTTGGCAGGGAAGAGATATCGCTTTGTAAAAAATAATTGGGATTTGTATCTGGAGTTGAACCATAAGTTTTCCTCAGGAGATACTTTTTTAATTATTGTACATGGGCAAAATGTAGCCAATAAGTTTGAGTCATTTGGAAGCGTCATGACAAAACGATTAACTGACAAGAATGAAAAAAAACAGATTTTGAATCAATTTGGAGTAGAAATGTGAGGGAGAGGGAACGCATGACTAAAAAGATTGTCATATGGACTTTGTTTAATATCGATCCAAAGTGGGCTAACAATCCCTATAAAGAAGCTAGATTAACAAAAGAATGGATCGACTATCGCATGAGCCTTTTTATGGACTATACATGTAAGTCGTTGAGAGCTCAGACCAATCAGGAATTTTTAGCGCTTATAGCCTATGATGGCCAAACAGAAGACCTGATAAGAAATACACTAAAGCAATACGCTACATTACCAGAAAATATCCGATTTGTTACAAATATGTATGCAGAGATATCAAAGGCTTGTGTGGGATATGATAAGCTATACTATATGCGCGTAGATTCAGACAATATGATTCATCCAGACTTTGTGCAGCAACTCCACACAGCACAAATAGAGGAAGACACAGAAGCTATATTGCCACAAAAAGGCTATATATGGGATAGTTTAGGGAGGCGATTAGGTGAGTTTATTCAGGAGTCACCACCCTTTTATACACTTATCTATACCCCAGAAGAGTATAGAAAGGGGAAGCAGTTTAGTGCCAAAATAGGTGGGCATATGGATATTGTGAAGCTTAGACATCATATTTTACAAGGCCATATGTTTATGGTATTAGTACACAAACAAAATATCTTAAATCGATTTGGAGACAAATACTGTACGCGAGTGATTGCGGATAATCTAGAAAAAAGTCAAGTGCTTCAAGTATTTTGCTTAGAAGATAAGAAGGAGTAGTACGCTATATAGATGGATTGTGTTCAAGAATGTTAGATGAGCGGACTATGCTTTTTATACAAGTAAAAGTAGGGTAGAAGTGTCACTTAAAGTGAAAAATTTCATACACTAGAAAGAGAGAGATAAAATAGTGGGGAAGGAGGAAGTAGGATGAAAGATGGAACAGAAATTGTATCAGGAGAATGTATCACTGAAACACACGATATAGAAGGTAAAAAAGAATACATTACCAATAGACATTACTATAGTCACTATTACAAAAAGTACAATCATTATTATATTACGGAGTACTATGATGAGGAAAATCATCTAAGAAAAAGTAAATGTACAGGAAAGACTGAAGAGCTGGTCTATGAGAGAAGTCAGTATGATGGATCCTATATGACAGACCCACTAACAGGTAGAACGTATTGGCATCATCCTTATTATACAGGCTATCCATGCTATGGCAATCATGCATATAGTAAGCCCTATACACCCAAAAAATAAGATAGCGCCTAACTAAAAAGCATTGCGTTAAATCAAGTAATGATTTTTAAGTTAGGTATCTAAAAATATGATAAAAAGGTTTTGTTAGAACAAAAGGAGGGTTAAGGATAAGCGTACAGTGCATATACTTTTAAAAGAGTAGTAGAGCATTGTGGAGGTATGCAATGGCATATAACAGCTTTTTTCAACATATGAATCAATCAACACAATATGAATCTCTTGTAGGAAAAACTTGTGACATAGAAACAACAGAAGGAACAAGTGAAATACACTTAGATATGCAAGTCGAACGGGCGAAAGGGCAACATATATGGGGAGTCATCAAAGATAGAGATGATATGCCTGTACAAAAGCAAGTAGTCAAGCTGTTGATGCCCTGTATAGGAGCAGAAGGGGAATACTTCAAGGTTATAGAATCAACGACAACAGATGAGCAAGGTTATTATGCCTTAGAAACATACAATAGAGGAACAGAAGCTTATCAGATATTAGTAGAAGCTTGTTGCCAACAAGAAATAGAAGAACCAATACAAATAGAAGAACCAATACAAATAGAAGAACCAATACAAATAGAAGAACCAATACAAATAGAAGAACCAAGTCTATTGCAAGTAAGCCATAGAAATGAAGCCTATAAAGTGTATACAGGAAGTGGTATTCAAGAAGTGAAAAACTGTGGTGTCATAGTAACCCACGAGGCCTCTGTTTTTCATAGAAGTACTATCTATCCTTATAAACGTTAATCCCCCCAGATCCTTAGGGAAAAGGGGGGATTCTTTATGCTAGCAATTGGGGCAGGGGTTATCACAATCCATCTCATAGCCAGGAGAATAGTGAGGAGGCATGGGATAGGGGGGGGGATCGGGCATTGGATGATGATGTGCTGTATGAGAAGAAACTATAATTTCTTTGCCAGTAGTGGATTTACCAACAAGTACTTTGTACCATGCAGCTTCATCAGAACAAATATCAAATTGATAAAATCCTTGGCAGTTGCTAGTGGTATGGGCGATACTGGCATAATCTTCACATTCGCCAGTGCCTAGAAGACGAACAAGCTTAACAAGTGCATTGGCTACAGGCTCATTATTGCAATTGACCACTTGCCCCCAGAGGCGTACTGCAGCAAATTGTGCTACAGTCACATCGGCACGTATCTCAGCAGGACAAGAAAAAGGGTCAATATTAATTTCGATACTATTACCAATGGTAACTAGCTGTGGTGGTTTTGGGTGAGGCTTAGAAGGTGGGCGCTGTACGGGTGGTTTATTGTAAGACATATGGTGAATCCTCCTTATTATTTAATATAAACAATCGCAAGTATAGATGTACTTGCAAAGAATGAGCGATTATTAACAAGTCGGAATGCTGCAACTTGCAAAGTAGGGTGAATACGAATGTTGCAAGGACTTGGGAAATGCTCGGGAAGCACAATATAAGTGCTAAATAAAGTAGAGTGCTGACTAGAATAGATGGTGTGATTCGACTCGTCAGATACATACTCGGTAGTAAGTTCTAGGATACCGTGAACAATAAGAGACTGAGAGGTCAGGTGCAAACCCTCTGAAGAGGTAGCAACAGGATTTTGAATAATAGAGTGCTTGAGTATATGAATGGTGCCAGATAGGGAATGGAGTGTTGAGAAATCGGGCTTCATATCAGGCAGTTCAAAATACCCTTCCACTTCAAAGCATTTGAAATTACATAAGGCTAAAGGAATGGACAAAGTGAAAACATCTGATGTACCATATTTGACCCTGTTGTCACAGGTACTATAGGAATAATTGGCACAGAAGGTATGAGTCAACGTATCTAAAGGATAGTACTGATGGGAAATCTTTTCGGTGTATTGTATATGATGACTTTTGCCAGACTCTAAAGAACCTAAGTTAATACCCTTTTTCAAATCCACAGTGTGGATTGAATGATTATTTAACTTAAAGCTACTATCTAGAAGATCGTAAGAAGGCGTATCGTTTGTAAGGCTAATGTTAAAGACAGGGGTATCGCCTGTATTATGAATTTCTAGAGCATAGTCAATACAATCATTCAAAAAAGCTATGTCTTGAGAGATGCTACCACTGATTTCAATGCCTACATGATGTAATTGAAGGAGTTGCATAGAGGTCTTCAGATGATTTGTTTTTAGAGGTGTATGATGAAGGCCACCATAGGTATAGTGAATAGATAAACTACAATCAATCTCTTTACTAACTTTTGCAATGACAACTACCTCAAAAGAAAGGATAAGAGACGTATTAACCTCTAAATTTTTGAGAGTAATACCGGAAATAAGAGATGCTTCTTTGTCCTTCGTTTGGCCTATGATGACAGAATGAGGTACAAATTTGAGTTCAGGACTAAGGAGGTCTTGAATGAGAATCTCACATAAAGCAACAGTACCCGTATTGGTAAGGGTAAGTGTATAGGTAATACTTTCACCGATTGTAGCCTCATAGGTAGAAAGTAAGCAGTCTACGACTAGAGAAGCATCACTTACAAAAATATCTTGGGAAGCTGCAGAAGAGAGGGTTTGGGTACGTGGCATATCTGTATCAGGCAATTGAATGTTGAAAGTAGCCTCGCACATAGAAGGAACCATAAGACTATCAGGACGCCCTAATACTTTGAGATGGACTACCAAAGATTCTGTATGATGAGCACCCACTTTAGGGAGTGGGATTCCAGTAGAAAGTGTATGAGGAAGAAGTCCGTCATTTGAAGCTACTTCCATAACTTCTAAGAAAGCCGGAAGTACATCTTGAATAACAACGTGCATAAGTGGCAGATCACTTTCGTTTTTTAAGGTATAGGTATAAGTGAAAACTTCACCTATGGAAACATCTATTTTTGAAGGTGTCTTAGTCAATGTAAAAGGTGGTACATGTACTTTGAGTAAATGTTTGTCAGAATGTTGTGTAGACGAGTACGTTTGATGGTTAACGGTATAGGCAAACTCCGTTTTGAAGAAAGAAGACAAGGTTTTGGTGTGAGCAAGGGGTTTGATAGTGGCTGAAAAAGTAAATACAAGGGTAGTATCTGGGGCTAAATGAGGAATAGTATAGCCTCTTAAAAAAGAAGTGTAGCCAAGCTCACCATCTAGTGCTAAATCATTTTGGTAAGTAAGGGACTCATCAAGTCTAGGATAAATGCGAATATCCGTAAGGGGTATTGTACCCACATTGGAAAGTTTCAGCGTAAGGTAAATGGTATCTTGCACTAAAGCATTGGAGGTGTCTGAGACCATATCTACTACTAGATGTGGAGAAAAAACATTAATGTTAGGGGCACTACTGGTTGTAGTACGAGTGGTGGAGGTAGCATCTGGATGCGCTTTGTAAGTATACTGACAAGTGCAAGTAGTGGCGATATGGTCCAGTTCAGCAGCAAGTTCACACTGATAAGTGAGAGTATAGGTATCAGAAGGCAAGAGTTCCTCTAAGGTAAAGTTTTTTTCTAAATCTATGGTAGATGTATGGAGCCCATTCACAGTAGCAGAATGGGGGACAAAGACACATCCAAAAGGAATTAAGTTCTGAAGCATAAGTTGAGTAAGTGGAATCGTCCCCTTGTTTTTTAGGCGTAATGTATAAGAAAGGACATCAGTCGTAAGCATTTCCTTCATTGGGCTAGCAAGTTCAAATGCTAGGGATACAAGAAGTGTGTGTACAACCACATGGATCGTTTCAAAAAGCCCGCTTGTAGAAGAGGTAGCCTGTAAGTTGAAGGTATCATCACCTACAAAGTCAGCCTTCGGGGTATAGCGCCACTTGCCAGAGTGGGTATCTAACTCGAGCAAACCATGAGATGGGCGTTTTGACAAGGTATAGACCAAAGTACCATGGCAAGGATCGGTCAATGTACAGGAGCCAGCCAAATGCTCATTCATAAAACATACCTCATAGATAGCAGTGATACCACTAGGAGGAAGTCCGGTGATAGATAGAGGACAGTCTAATACCTGACCATCAGAAACCACACCAAGGGAACGCATGTCAATATCAGTAGAGGTAGGAGGTGAAAGGGTATCTGTGGTCAGACGGAACCTACAATACGTCTCGCCCACAGAAAGTGTAAGCTTATTGGAAAGAGCAAAAGCAAGTTTTGCAGTTTGAATATCTGAAGGATGAGAAGGAATACTTAGAACTTCGCAAGCTTCAGTAGGTTCAAAAACACCATTTTGATTAAAGTCAATCCAACCATACAAAAAGGCATTTTTCCCTGTGCGATTTACAACGGGTAGTTCAATGGTATAGTCTTGTTCGCTCATTTGCAAAGAAGGTAGCGAATGAGGTGCTGAGGCATCAGAAGCAAAGCGCAAGGTATGGGTAGATGGATGACGAGGACCGTTGTTGGCTAAAGTTGTACTATAATTTCCTTTGGCATTAGTGGAGGAGAGGTCCGGTGCAGTGCCTAGATGGATAAGGAGTGGCATATCGCTAGAGCGGGTGCAACACCCCAAGAAAGGACGCTTAAGAGAACAAAAGACCTCAGCAATAGCTTCTTTTGCTGTCGTACTAATACGGTAGAGAGTGTTGGCATTCTCATAAAGACAATACATTACACCAGCATAATCAAAAAATAAGGATGTACAAGAAGAAAGGGGGGTGCCTGTTGTAATAAGATCTTCAGAACTGCCATTTTTGGCATCAATACGTAGAACAGTCCCCATTTCGGTAATGCCATACAGATAGAGGGTATGGGGGTGAAATGCCCAAGCCTTTAGGTTAAGAGGATGGGTCACGATACTTGGAGCATCTTCTACAAGAGGCGTCAGACGTGTAGGCAAAACAAGTTGCATAAAATTTGGTGAGTGAACATCTAGTTGAATGATATAGATATCCATATCATTAGGCAGATACAGATAAAGAAGCCCTTTGGCATCAATAGCACAGGCCGTGTATTTTTTTTGAGGCAAAGAAGGAATGGTATAGAAGGTGACAAACCCCTCTTTTGTAATCCTAAAAATTTGGTGTCGTAGTGGTTCATAGCCATAGAGATAATGGCTAGTAGCATCATAAGCGACACAACTATAGTGTCCAGACTGCGAAAGTTTTGCATAGGGAGAGCTTATACCTGTTATTAAGTTAAGCGTATAAAGTGTTGTATCCTTTGGATAAATATAATAAGCATCAGCAGTAGGCGAAAATGCTTCGGAATAATCATAACCAAAATAGAAAGCATCCAGGGTTATATGACTATGTATTTGATGAAGTGAGACAGAGAAAACAGCGGCTCTAGGGGTTGTAACACCTGTATAGCCAAATAAAAGTGGACATGTTGATGGAAGTGTTGCAAGATCCTTAGTAGCATTGCCCAGTTCATAGAGGACATATTTTCCAGGAATTTTCACATCAAAAGTAAAATGCCCTTCATGATTAGTGAGCGTTGTTATCAAAGTATGAGTAGGGGTCTGGAGTACCATACAGACGTTGGCAATTCCGGCGTTTTCTTTTGTATAAATGCCACTATGAGATGTATCATCAAATACAATACCAGTAATTACAGCGGACATAAGGCATAGCCTCCTTTCTAAAGCGAATTAATGAGGAACAATAGTAACACGAAGAAAAGAAATTTGTTGGATAGAGCGCGCATCCAAGAGCTTGGTGGAGATAGACTCAATGGAAGGATAGATGGTAAAGCTCCCTGTCTTTAAGAGCGTAAGGGTATTGTTTTTTTTAATCTGTGGTGGCAAATCAATAGATACACTTCGAAGAGAAGCATAATGTGCAGAGTGAAAAGTATCAGAAGCTGTATGCCCAAGATAAGTGAGTTTTTCAGCAAAGGATAGATGGATTACCAGTATGACACCTAATAAGGATTGTCCCTCGTAGGATAATCCTTTTTGAATTTCAGTAAAGGTATAGTCCAAGACAGTAGGGATAATGTGGGAATCTACAAGTTGGATAGCTTCAGGCTTATGTGGAGGTAGGTGCAAAAATTCTAGTATGGATTTTTCAACAGTAAAGTGGGATGTAGGGTTCAATGACATAAGAGACCTCCTTTTAGCCAAAATCAATGAGTATAAGTAAAATAACGTTGTGATACACCGTAGTAGAATCAACCATATGAGAAAAGATATCTTCTATATACACCGTTGGGAAAAGGGTGACAGTAGGTGAGAGATCCTCGGGCAAGCTTAAATATTCAGCAAAATGTAAATAATGATTACCAAAATAAAGTGCATATCTAGGATCAGGTGTTGCGTATTGAAACGAAAGATGAATATGCCCACCAATAAGTGCCTTAGCAACCATGGTGTCATCTGTCGCTTTTATCAGAATTTTTTCGGCAGTTGATACAGTTGGCTTGGCTGATACAGATGCTAACTCCTTGATTAAGGGAACTGTATTGGGAAGCTTAAGCGAAGCATTACAGACAACACGGGTGAAATAAGGTGTATGAATATGAGGTTTTGCTTCAATACCAATGTACTTGATAAAATCATTGGATTTCATATGTAGGAGCCCCCCTTTTCGTGATTTGAGGTAGTAGATGGTTGAAGTAATATTTGGTGACAATGCTTCTTAAAAGAGGCAGGCATGGAGCAATTTGTAAAATCTAAAGAAAGGAGTTTACAATTTTTCAGATTACGAGGTTGAATCATAAGCTTATAGCAGCCAGTTAGATTGAGAGTGGCTTCAAAAAAATAAAAGCCACTTAAATCTGTTTTTGTAAAAGCAATTTGATGTGTTTCTATATGGCCAACAGCACAAGAGGCTTGGATCAATATCACCGAGGCTTTATAAAGAGGTAGGGCATCACCTGTTTTGAGTTGCCCCCATAATTTGAGATGATGCTTGGTAGAGAGAGCGACATCGGTACGAATATTTGAAGGAGAAGTTTCAATTAAAATATGGGAGGATTGACCCTCACAAATGGGATTAAGAGAGTAGTTAACTTCATCGTAAACTTGTGCATACATTGCATAGATACCTCCTTCGGTGTACATAGAGTTCCATATATATATATACAGTATAGAAGACGAATATTTATAAAATACAAAAAAAACCAAGCCTAGTAGGTAAAAAGTGCATAGAGGAGAGGATGTACTAATATAATGTTAAGAAGTATTTATAGGGGGTATTGTATGTATCTGTATATAAAAGTAGATAAGGCTTTTGCAATTGTAGGTGAACCGTTAACATATACTGTAACACTCTATAATGATGAAGAAAATGGGGTGAAAGAAGTAGCATTAGTAAGCTATGGCGCAGAAGAGTTGGAGATGATTAAGCACTCCCTTGCAGTAGAAGAAATAAGCTGGCAAGGTAATATGAGAGAAGGCGTTTACATAGGTCCATTAGGGGTAGGTGAGCGAAAAACAGTAGTGTGGCAAAGCTATGCCAAAGTTATACCTATGATGCATTCTCTTACCAATACAATAGATGCCACCTATTGGCTAGAAAAAGATGGACACAAGAAAATCATCCAAAGTAATACAGTGATTACACTTATAACAGACCCTTGTTTAAGTGAAGAGATGGGAAGTATCATATTAAAACGCGACAAGGAAGTCATTGATATAGAGGATGAAATAAACTATACATTAACAATTATGAATAGAGGTAATACGTCTGCTTTTGATGTCAGGCTTCAACCGATAGTAGACCCATACTGTATACTCCTTGAAGAAGATCAGGTGAAGACCAAACTTCATATCAAGCAGCTAGAGGTAGGACAACAATATGAAGTGACCTATAAGATGGTATGTAAGACGATACCAGACAGCTATGAATTAAGTCATCAGATGCAATTAAGCTATGATTTTTATTTTGCAAATCGGCAAATGGTGTCTCAAAATTACACCACAAAACCCCACTCTATTGCAATAGAAACAGCTACCTTCCAAGAAACATTAGGTGGCATCCAAAAAACAGTATCGGTAAGGCAATGTACAGTCGGCGATAGCATCGATTATACACTTTGGTTTACCAACAAAGGGAACAAACAAGCAGAAAAAGTATACTATCAAGAGAAGATACCAGAAGGAACACAGTGGATACCCAAAAGTGTA
Organism: Cellulosilyticaceae bacterium; assembly: GCA_051656485.1. Taxonomy (GTDB): domain Bacteria; phylum Bacillota; class Clostridia; order Lachnospirales; family Cellulosilyticaceae; genus JBOFDK01. The sequence goes on along the minus strand of JBOGBZ010000042.1, from coordinate 66,165 downwards.
CTTATAAATGGCGTCCCCAAAAATAAAGGTACCCTACAAGATGGGATTTTGTTAGGGGATATAGCATCAGGGGAAACGGTGCATTTGGTCTATAGCCTACAAGTAGGTGAACAAATTCCTAGGAAAAATCCAATAGGTGAAAATGGAAAACTTGTATATAGCTATGAGAAAAATAATCAAAAAGTACAAAGAGAGATGAGCCTAATAAAAGATACTGTGTGGGTAGAAGGTGGTATTCTGTATCAGAATAAAGAAGCATCTTCTCTTATTACATTACAAAAGAAGAGGGTACCACTGCATGAAACAGTAGAAGGTACGATTGTGCTTATCAATGAAGGTAATCAAACAGTCGAAAAAATACAGGTATTTATAGAACTACCAAAAGAAGTAAGTAGTACAGAGCAAGTGATACGTGTAGGGGATAACATCCTACCTAGCCAAAGTCTTCAGATACCCTTTAGCATACAAGCACATGCCATTCCAAAAGGAGAAATAGTACAATTAAGAGCAAAAATAAACTATGAGTACGCACTCAATAAGCGACGTATAAAAAAAGAAATGACTTTACTCCACGAAGAGGGGCTTGTGGTGCAAATGCCTATTTTGTCCGTAGCAGAAGGTGGACTCGTAAAAAGGGTGGACAAAAAAGTAGCACAATTAGGAGATAGCCTACACTATACCATAGAGCTTCATAATAAAGGGAACTTGCCTGCACAAAATGTAAGACTGAAAGAAGTGATAGATGAAAAATTATGTTTAGTAGACCATGCCATTGCAAGTGAAGGTGGTATAGAAGTTGGTGATATTCCAGTAGGTGCAAAAAAAACAGTATCCTATGAGGCAAAAATCATAACTAAGGATGTAGGATGTAGTATTTGTCCAACAACAATGGTCCACTACAACTATCAATTAGGTGAAGAAAGGCATACTTATAGGGAGCAGGAAGATACATGTCAAACAGTCATCGAAATGGCACAAATACAAGGAAGTCTAAAGGCGAGTAAGGTGTTAGCTGCGTTAGGAGAGGAGCTAAGTTACGAACTTGTGCTTGAAAATACAGGGAATATACCTGCCTTTGATATACAGGTAATCCTACCAGAGCAACAAGGAGGCAAGTGGCGACATGAAGCCTTAACTATTCCTAAGATGGATCGTGGCGAACGTATTCAAAAAATATATATTTTTGAAGTAGATACCTTTGTAAAAGAGGAAAAGATAGACCTATGGCTACAACTGAACTATCAATTCAAGACTAGCCAAGGCATAGAACTAGAGGGGCATTTTCAAACGGATACACAGACACTAGCGCTTTTTGGAGCCAATATGAAAAGCTCAGAAGGAAGTATTCAAAAAAGTGTGGATTGTCAGCAGGCGATAAAGGGAGATGTGATTACTTATACATTAAGCTTCAACAATACAGGTAATCGTACAGCACAAAAAGTAACAGTCCAAGAGCTATTAGGAGAAGGACTACGGTTTAGAGCAGGAACTTTATATGTGAGAGGATATAGTCAAGAAGAGCCTGTGGATTGGGAGAAGATTTGCTTAGGCGATATCAGACCACAGGAAGTATGCACCATGAGTTACCAAGCAGAAGTCATAGGCTTACCAACAGAAAAAGTAGCAAGACCCTGTAGCTATATAAGCTACACGTATAAATACAAGGAAGACGATATAACAAGCTATGAGGCAACAGAAAGTATAGAAAGCAATCCAGTAACCATCCTGTATCCAAAGATAGAAGTAGGCACAGGTAGCTTCAAACAAAGTGTAGAACCAAGTATAGGGGATCTGGGCGATATACTGACTTATACAATAGAGATGATGAATATAGGTAATGCAACAGCACATATACCCCACTATCAAGTAGAACTAGATAAGACGCTCCAATTCTTACCAGAAAGCCTCTATGTCAATCAGGAGCAAAGGTATGACCAACTATCACATATTCAGTTGCCGGATATGCCTATTGATAGTACCTGTCATCTAGTATTTAAGGCAAAAGTCATGGAAGTATCTAAAGATGCTAGATGTATAGTAGGCGGAAGATTGGTTTACGAAGTAGAAAAAACAGCTAGGAGTAGGTGTGAGGTTGTGGAGAATGCTGAACCAGTAGTGGCTATGATTTATACAGCGGGACCACTCCAGCAAGAAGCCTTCTTACAAGCTTTGGCTAAAAAACATGCAAGGATAGGCGACCATATAGAAGGAACCTATAACTTAAAGAATACAGGCAATAAACCGATGCAACATGTGAAGCTAAGTATCCCAAAAGAGAATCCTTGGCTTAAGGAAATAGAATCATGCACTATTGACTATATAGAGGTAGGAGAGATAAGGGAAGAAAAGTTAATGCTGGAGGTAATGGCAATTCCGAAAGAGCCTTGTGTGACACTAGCCGCACAAGTAGTATATAGCTACGAGCAAGATAAGAAGTTGAAAAAAGGGATAAGTTATTCCACACAAGGCAGTATATGTATTGAGGATACAGGTCTAAAACAAGAAGGGCAAGTGTGCTTTGAAGCAGATAAAGTATATGTAGAAAAAGGAGAGTATATCCAGTACCAAGTCAACCTAAAGAACGATGGCAATATAGTGGCCTATCACATAACAGGCAAAATAGAGTTGGATGAAGGCATTGTCTTGCAAAAAGATTCTATGACATGCTATGAAGTGAATCAAAAAGAGACACCGTTACAAAGCTTATATGTGGAGAGACTAGAGCCAGCAGAGAACCTATGCATACGCTTTAGGGGCAAAGTGGTTGATGTACCAGACAGTGGTCTATGTGAAACAAAACTTAAGGTAACCTATAGCTACAAAGATGCATATCAAGTTTTACAAATAGAAACATTACCTATTCAGACGATAGTGACTACTATACGAAGTGTGGATTTTGGAGAAGTATGGGCAGAAAAAACATTAACAACGCAAGAAGTGACAATAGGTGAAAAGATAGGCTATGAGCTTCGCTGTACCAACAAGGGCAATATAGCTGCACACAATATCATCATGAAGCAAGCATTTCCACAAGGAATCAAAATGATCAAAGAAAGTCTTATGAGAGACCATAAAGAAAGATTGGCGTGGCAAGGCTCTAGTGAAATAAGCGTAGGGAAGCTAGAAGCTTTGCAAAGTACAACGATCTCTTTTGAGGGGTATGTAGATGCTTTAAATGATGAGAGAAAGTGGGAAGACAAAACATACCTGACCTATGAGTCAGAAGTCAATCCGAAAGAGTTGCGTCAAAAGACAACGACGCCAATAGGCCATAGCTTACAAGTTGTAGCACCTCAAATAGATATTGAAGTAGACTTAGGAACAAAAGAAGCATTAATAGGAGAAGTATTAGATGTCAAAGTAAGATTGACCAATAGAGGGACACAAGATGCAGGACAAATCGACTTAGGCAAATTGCTCCCAGAGACATACTTTGAGCTAGAAGATAAGACACCTTATCGCATAGAGAAAGGCTTGGCAAAACAAGAAACCCTTATAGAGACGTTGAAGGTAAAAGTTATAGGACCTCTTAAAGGAGGTGATATAACCTTCGTACCAGAAGTAAGTTATCATTTTCTTGTAAGGCAAGAAGTAGTAGGTGGAAGTGATATGGGAAGACGTATAGAACTGACGGTACAGACCGTTCATCTAGAAGTAGGGATTAGCTCTGATAAAGAAGGGAAGAAAGTACAAACAGGTGAAAGAGTTACCTATATGCTGTCATTAATTAATAAAGGTACGATCTCCATCAAAGAAGTCAAAATACAGTATACCGTACCAAAAGAGATGAAATATGTGGATGGGAATATGCTCACCAAAAATAGGCGAATAGGTATACAACAGCTACAAGAAGGAATTAATATAGGGATTATAGAACCGGGAGAAGAAGTAAAGGTTCAATGCAACGAAGTGATGCTAGGCTATAAAGAGAAGCGATTAGCGCACGAAATGCGGGTAAGTTATAAATATGGATTGATAGACCAAGCACTTTGGGAAGGGGACACAAGTGCTATACATGAGTTAGGTGTACTTTCACCCTATACAAAGAAAATACCTAAGAACCAAGTTTTTGTCATACCTGCAAGCTTACCAGATATAACAGAAGTAAGGGAGGTAAAGATTAGTGTACCACTTGTAGGCATCCGTCATAAAAATGAACAAACAAAAGAACTAGAAGTAGCAATGCAAATACAGTATGTATTAAGCTATGTGACAGGCGAAAAAAAGACACTTCAGGAAGTATCAATGGAAAAATTATTAGTTGAAAAAGTTGCTTATGGGACTGAACCAAAAGGAGCTGAAGCAATCAACGTTGAAGTGGCGCAAAAAGCCATTAATTTGATGAACAAACGACAGGTTGAAGTATGGTCAGAAATCACAATAGAAATATAAGAAATACCTCAGGTAGCTACTACCTCAGGTATTTTTTCTTTATAATGACGCACAAAAGCACATACAAACATGCCGTATACGAATAAAATCTTTAATAGTATAGATTTTATACTAAAAAACAACTAGACAAGTTAGAGATAAATGCAGTGTAAAAAGGGGGGAGTACATGGTAGAACAAACGAAAAGGTTTATTAAGTATGAGGGAATAAGTATACCCCAGGAAGAAGATCTAATGCAGTATGGCACGAAGATTGGTATGCTAGAAGGCGTAGGCTACCTGATGGACAAAAACTATCATGCCCAAGATATCATCAAATGTAAAGCAGAAGTAGATATACAACACTATGAAGTGATAGATACACCTAGAGGAACATCAGTAGAAGGGCAGCATCTTACAGGCAAAAGGATGCTTATTGTAGGGGATTTGAAATTAAGAGTGGAATATTTGAATACCCATATAGAAAGTCAAGTACAGACGGCACGATTTAGGAAGCCATTTTCAGAATATATTATTTTACCAGCACAGACTAATTTGTTGCCCTATATGTATCCCACTATATATATTTTAGACAGTTATATAAAACTACTAGATGATAAGCGGTTCTTTTATAATGTAATGATACTTTGTGGTACAAAGGTGTATTAGGAGGATAGTTATGATTGGAGGAGGAAATAAAATCAATACCCTGTATCCCAATAATTCAACATGCTTTAAAGAAGATTTGATAAATGAAATATTTACCCTGGAAAATCGTATGTTAGATATTGTTAAGGTAATAGAAGTAGATGTAGAACCTAGTATAGGGGAGATACAATTAATAGAGACAGATAAGAAAATGGGCCATGATGGCTTTGTAGACACAGGCTACAAGCTCATGGTAGAGATGCATATTAGAGGCAAGTTATTGTATACCAGTTATCATAACAACCAAGCTATACAAGGGATACGTTTTGAAATGGTCAAATATTTCTCACTAGGTGTACCGGAGCAAATCGCAGAGGAAAGTATAAGACAACTGTATGCCAAGGGAAAACTAATGGTACAACCGTATATTGAAAAGGTATATGCTAGAGCACTGGACACAAGGACCATTCAATGTTGTATAGCATTTTTCTTAGAAGGAGTGCCTATTAAATGAAAGTGTGTCAATTGGGGGGAACAAAGTGATTATTGTAAAATCAGTCCAAACACCACATGCAGTAGTAGGAGAAGAGATAACGTATCAAGTTGCTATTTGGAATGATGCATCCTACAGCATTGAAGATATTCTGGTAAGTGATAGTATGAATGAACACATCAAGTTTATACAAGGAAGTTTGTATTGCAATAACATACAACGGGATGAAGATATCATAGCTGGTATCAAGATAGAAGCATTATCGCCAGGTATGGAGCAGGGGTATATGATACAGTACAAAGTTAAAATACTGTCGGCACCATTAGAAAATGAGCTAAGTAGTCAGACAAATGTAACCTACGCCTATCAAGAGCCCCTGACTAACAAAAGGTATCTGATGCATGCAGAAAGCAACGTATGTTATTTGTCCATTTATACACCTTTTATAAGTGTAGAAAGTAAGCAGGACAAAGCCTATGGAAGTATTGGAGACCAAGTAACATATCAAATCAACTTAACCAATAAAGGCGATTTAGATTTTATTAATGTAAGGGTTCAAAATACATTCTCACCCGGATTAGAACTAGTATTAGGAAGTGTGTACTTAGATGATAAAAATATCCATTTAGATAATCTAGGCAAAGGGATCAATATACAGGCTATCAAAGTAGGAGATACGAGGAACTTAACCTATCAAGTCATCATACAAGAGGGATCAAGTGACCTGCAACTTGTGAACGAAACCCAAATCATAGGTACATACTTATTACCTGATGACACTATAGGTATGCAAACTTTTCAATCCAATATCCTAGCAATAGACAATGGGATGCGATGCTTTAGGCAAGAGCTTATTGACAAATATCTTATATTGCCAAAGGGAGAAACAGCAATCACAGAGATAGATGCGATTGAAGCTAGTATAGATATACAGGAATACTATATGGTAAATATACCTACAGGCCTATCTTTGGATGGAAGTAGATTGACTGGGACCCAGATGATGGTCAATAGTATTCTGAAAATAGAAGTGAGTTATATGAGTGGAAACGAAAGGGGCATGCATTATATCCAATATGCATTGCCATTTCATACAGCTATTATGTTGCCTAGACACTATAATAGTAGAAAACTTATCAAAGTTAACGGCGAAGTAGCCAATGTACAGTATGTGTTAGAAAGTACGCAAGGATTTTATATAAGCTGTTTGGTGGAAATATTGGCAATGGTAATAGAGTAACAAAAATGGTAATCATTGCATAATATATAAGGGATTAATTACCTATCATTTAATACACTTGTGGAAATAGGAAAGGAGAATGAGATGAGTTGTTCAAATAAATACATTAATGGGAATTCCATAGACATTCGACTTACAGATCATGAAGTAGCAGAAATTAGAGCGGATGTTATTGTAGAGTCAACAGCAGGTAATGCCATAAGATTATGGGGGCAAATTAGAGATTGTACCAATGAGCCAGTAGCAGAAGCACTTCTAAAATTAGTAAAGGTAGTATGTACTACACATGGCATACAATATCAAGGCATAGCACATACCATTAGTGACTGTGAAGGCTTCTATCAGTTTGATCTTTGTAACTGTAATGGCAATGAAAAGTATAAAATACTTGTAGGGAAGTCATATACAGGGCCAGAAAAAGTTATATGTACAGGAACTGGTAATTGCCAAGCATGTACAGGGGAGGGATATGACCCATGTCAGGAGTATCATCCCATTATAGCAGATTCCTGTGCCCCACCATGTCCTCCACCATGTCCTCCACCATGTCCTCCACCATGCCCTCCACCATGCCCATCACCATGCCCACCGCCATGCCCACCGCCTTCTCCATGTCCTAAACCACAACAAAACTATCAGTATCAGAACAACATGACTAGATGTACGTTCTAATCTTACAAAAGCAACTCATCTAGTCAATGAGTTGCTTTTGTACTAAGGCTTTGCATCATGAGGTATAAAAAAAGTATATGCATGGTTAGGAGAGAGGAAATATGATTACTATTAGTTTATGCATGATTGTAAAAAACGAAGAAGATGTACTAGGTAACTGTCTTGAGTCTGTAAAAGATGTAGTAGATGAAATCAATATTGTGGACACAGGAGCTACGGACAAAACCAGAGAAATTGCAAGTCAGTATACAGACCGCATTTTTGACTTTAAATGGATTGATGATTTTGCAGCAGCGAGAAATTACTCTTTTGAGCACGCTACAAAAGACTATATCTTATGGTTGGATGCAGATGACGTCATGCTAGAAGAAGATGTAGCTAAGTTAAGAGAATTAAAAAACACCCTGACAAAAGGTGTGGACTGTGTTACTTTTAAATATAATTATGCATCCGACGAAAAAGGTAACCCCACCCTTGTTTTTAGAAGAGAAAGGCTTGTGAAAAGAGGTAATGGTTTTAAATGGATAGGTTTTATACATGAATATATAGGAGGCGCTAGAGGAAAGAGTATTGATGCAGATATTTGTGTAACTCATAGACGTGTACATGGCAATCCAGATCGTAATTTGAATATTTATAAGAAAAAGTTAGCAGAAGGTATTCCCTTTTCGCAGAGAGATATTTATTACTACGGAAAAGAACTTTATTATCATCAAATGCATGAAGAAGCAATAGAAGTATTAGAAAGCTTACTAGAACAACCTATATGGATAGAAGAAAAGATTGATAGTATTTGCAAAATTGCTGATAGTTACAATGCCATTGGCAAGGTAGAAGAGGCAAAGCAAACTTTATTTAAAGCATTTCCAATAGCAACACCAAGGGGTGAAATACTTTATAGACTAGGGAAGATTTATCAAGATGCAAACAGATATGAAGAAGCTATTTTTTGGTATGCAAGTATTGAAAATGCAAAGATGCCAGAAGATCAGATGGGCTTTACTTATATAGAATATTGGACATGGAGGCCGGCCTTAGAATTATGTGTATGCTATTTCCAAGTAGGCGATGTGAAAAAATCTTATGAAGCAAATGAGAGAGCAAGAGTATGGAATCCAGATAATCCATCTATCGTATCAAATACAAAATATTTTGAGTCACTGGACATACAAAAATAACATAAAACTTATCAAAGCTCTTCCTTGAAGTTAGGACAAATAGTCTGTTTTAAAAGGAAGAGCTTTTACTATATACAGGAAATAAAAAGCTAAGACTTAGTCCTAGCTTTTTGAGGCTTATTAAAAGTTAACGTACACGAGCAATTAACAACAAAGTAACATTTGTGAAGACGCCACGTGGACTGAGCATATCAGCTTCAACATTTTCGATAATGGCATTAACTTCTACTTGCTGATTAAGTTGATAATCAGCAGGAAGAATAATAAATGTACCAAAAGGTAAGGTACAGTGGTAAGAATGTACAGGATGGGTTGGAAGGGCAGCTGTATACTCAATACTAATGCAAATAGTGCCATGAACAATAAGTTTATACCCTGTCAGGGTCTGACCACCCACAGAAGTAGAGATAATCGTTTGGATAGGGTACGAATTAGCAATCTGGATATCCACAGATACTTCGTCATTAAGATCCTGAATACTTGGTTTGACATCGGGGACTTCACAGTACTTATCAAGCATAAGTTGTTTGAAAGACATACGTGACTCAACGCATACCGTTGAAGCATTAGAAAGCTTTGTACCTGTTACCCCATTAAGTTGAACATACTCGTATTCAACAAAAGCAGTATTACATATTTCACAACCAGTAGGACTAGATACACGGCCTTGGTAGGTAAGTACAACTGTATCTCTGGATAGGAGTGTACCTAGATCTACACCTTGAGCTAGGTTAACATCATTAACCACTATCCCATCCACTGTAAAACTATTTGGAATGAATGTAAGACATGTGGGAATTATATCCTTAAAACTTACAGAATAAGCATCAAGGTCACCTGTATTGGCTACTTCTATGGTATAAGTAATAATAGAGCTATAAGAAGCAGTTACTTTATCGGCAGTCTTTGTGACAGTAATCTCAGCAGTAGAAACGGTAAGGGTATAGGCATTACTATCTACCGTTTCAATAATGGTTTGACCAAGTGGGGTGAGATACTTGAAGTAGCCCGTACTGATATTGGTTAGAGCATTTGCAGATGGGGAGGCTATGATTTCAGCTAGGAAGGTAACCCTCGTAACAGCTCCAGCAAGAAGTTTGCCAATATCTATACCTGATAAGATACTAGCAACAGGATAAGGTATCCCCATAATTGAGACACTACCTTCTACAAAGTTTAGTTCAGGTGTTAATAAGTCTTTAATGAGCACATTAATATAGTCGAAGGAATCATCATTTTCCACATCAAGTACATAAGTGATGATATCACCAACGACAGCTTCTGTTACATTTGCACTTTTCGTGATTAGCATTTTCTATCCACCTTTCTATTTCAAAACTTCCATATTGACGAATACCGATACACATTTATAAATAGTACGAGAATCTAACATTCGAAATTGAACAGTCTCTATATAAGGAATGACACGAAGTTGACCTTTGGCAAATAAAGTACATATAGATTCGCAGTTAATGGTTTCAGGTACGACAATAAAAAGATTTGTAATATTGTCAAAATGTGCAGCATGGAGAGATTGGGTACAACGATCGGCTACGTAGAGTACTTTTTGTTTAAGACGAAGTTTTACAAGGAGTTTAAGGCCAGTTAGTACTTGCCCTTCATTAGAAACCCCTTTTTCAGTTGGAATAAGTTTTATATCTTCTATTTGAGGCCATACCATAATATTTTGAATGCGCTCTATATCTGGCTTTTCACTTGGGAGTGTAAGGATTTCTTGAATGACAGTATCTTTGAAATATTCAGCATAACAAGGTAAAGTAGAACTTGGTGAATAATCGTATTTAAACATCTAGGCTAACCTCCTAACAAGATTGTGCGATAAGCATTAATGTAATATTAACAAACATAAAGCGATCCCCTCGTTGATCAATCAAGGCATCTTCTACGTATACTTTGGATGATACGGCACTTAAATGAGTAAAATCTAAAGGGAGTATGAGCGAAGTGCAGAAAGGGAGTATTGCATGTACTGTATGAACACTTTGTTCGGCTTCTAAGGCCACATACTTAATTTTGACACCAACTTCGCCCATAACAAGTAATTTATAGCCTGTTAGGATAATCCCTTCTGGAGATGTACCGCAAGGGGTACGAAGAATAACCTGTTTAAGTACACAAGGTTCTGTTGTTACCTTGACGATCTGCTCAATACTTGGTTTTTCACAAGGGACACAAAGCTCCATATCAATATTAAATTGTTTAAAAGTATTGGGAGTAATTTCGATGCAACGCATAGTGTCATAGGATACAATCCCATCATATTCTATGAGGGATCGATTAAATGTAGACATAAATAAATAGCCTCCTTTTATTACTTAAAATAGTTTCAATGCTAGTATATGAACAAAGAAGACAAAGATTGATAAAAAGTAAAAAAAGGGAAAAATATATATTAATATAAGTGTAATAACATATTCAGTAAAAAAGAGGATATACTTAATAATTGCGAAAATATTAGTAACAATAAGAATTTCTTCTTCATATAGTAAAGTATGAAAATTATTTAGGAGGTATTTGAAAATGAGTAATTATTATAGTAATAGTGGCTGTAATACATCAAGTGTTACAGTAGGAAACTCTATTGATATTAATCTGAATACACCAGATGTTTGCCAAAGTTCAGAAGTAAGAGCAGACGTTGTCGTTGATGAGTTTAGTGCGAAGCGTGTATGGGGGCGCGTTGTTAATTGTAATGGCGATCCTATTGTTAATGCATTAGCAAAACTTGTTAAAGTTGTTTGTACAAATGGAAAAACAGAATATCTTGGTGTTGCACATACTGTAACAAACTGTGAAGGTTTCTATCAATTTGATGTATGCTCAGATGATATGTCTTGTTACAAAATAATTGTCAATAAAGCAACTACAGGTAATGAAGTTATTTTAGATACACAAGGTAATTGTGGTGTTTGTAATGGTTCAGGCTATACACCATGCAATACACAAAAACCAACAGTAGTACCTAGTAAACCCTGTACATGTGGCACATCACCAGTACCACCATGTCCACCACCAGTACCACCATGCCCCCAACCATGTCCCCAACCATGTCCCCAACCATGTCCACCACCAACACAACAATGCTCTTGTAATCAAGGATATGCAATAAACACTGGATATACGATGTGTAAGTAATGGCTATAAATAAAGGAGTATCTTTGATTAGAGATACTCCTTTATTTATAACAAACAATGAAAATACCATAGAGCTTGCTACAAAAATAAGGTAAATCATTAACCAAATGTAGAGAGGATGAGTATCATATAGTATAGTTTATATTAATTAACTATATAAAATTAATAGGAGGAATAAATATGAAGCCTTATATTGAAAATGATATATGTCTACCTCAAGGAGGATGTAGATATAAACCTAGTAAATGTAGTGGTCAGGTATCTGAAATGAGTAGAGTTAATCAATGCCAATGTACTGGACAGACGCAGTATCCAAAGCCTATTTATGTGCCAAGTACTTGCCAATGCTCATGTGCACAATCATGTCCTTGCCAATGCTCATGCGCACAATCATGTCCTAGCCAACCATTATGTCTATGTCGAACATCATGCGCATGTCCACCAACGCCATGCCCACCAAGACCATGTCCACCAACGCCATGCCCACCAAGACCATGCCCACCAACGCCATGTCCACCAAGACCATGCCCACCAACGCCATGTCCACCAACGCCATGTCCACCAAGACCATGCCCACCAACGCCATGTCCACCAACGCCATGCCCACCAATGCCATATCCAGTTAAAGGAAGTGCTCATGTAGGCACAAATGGTGCAACACTTCTTGTGGGTGGTACTGCAGGGATTATACCTATAGATACAGTATTTTCAAAAATGGGATGTGCCGTATGTCAAGATAATCCACTTCAAATAAGAGGACCACATACCTACCTTGTCGAATGGAGTGGGGCTGTTGATCCATTGAATGATCCAGGGAGTGCAACATTACAACTTTTACTAGATAGTGTACCTGTTGCAGGCTCAGCTAATTCTATTCAAACAAATGTGGGAGCAGATGGATTATTGGCAATTTCAGGTGGTGCAATTGTTACAGTACCAACGGGATGTCATAATTTAGAACTTGGCTATGAGACAGGAACATTAGGTGCTGAAGTGGCAAATATAAACATGAGAATTGTTGAATTGTATTAGTAAAGACAACTATAAAAAACTACAAATAACTACAAGCAAGAAACACCCTATGGAAGGCGAGTTCCAATAAGGTGTTTTTTGTTTATTTTTCTACTGCATGAATATGGTAAGTGCGTGTAGAGATAACACGACGATCGCAACACTGTTTACGGTAAAGAAATGTTAAAGTATGATCACCAGCTTCATGGCAGACAAAAGTAGCCGTAACTTCATCAATCAAACTTTTTAAGTTAACTTTTTTATCTACCACTTCAACGCATGAGGGGAGATCGGGCTCCCATTCTAAATAAAGTATAGGTTGTTGCTGAAACAAAATATCAAAAGGTTCCTCTAAGGTAACAGTAAGTTCTTCTTCCAATGAGTCCCAAAAATTCATAGTAAAATACCTCTTAAAAATAGATTCTATATATTATATGCCTCTCATAAAAAGATGAGAATGGTATCAGAGGAAAATTGTATGAAATAGGAAGATATCACTAAATAATGGATGGGAAGTAAAAAAATCATGTAAAGAATAAAGAACTAACTGTAAAAACAGGTTGAATCTAATAACATTTTAAATAAATGTGCATACATTAGTAATGAAGAACCTAAAAGATTTGAAAAAATTCTTTGTTTGATGAGTAGAGGGGGAGAACAACTATATGAACAGCAATGAGAATAATTGGAGTAGTAATGAAGGTGTAGGCTGTTGTGGTACACCGTATTGTCCAGGGCCAACAGGTTCAGCAGGAACACCAGGAGACACAGGCGATATGGGACCTATCGGACAATTAGGAGAAACAGGACCACAAGGGCCAACAGGTCCTAGAGGCCCAATTGGCTGGACAGGAGCAACAGGGCTAACAGGCCCAACCGGTTTAACTGGAGATACAGGGATGACAGGACCACAAGGTCCAACAGGCCAGACAGGTCCAAGAGGACTTCAAGGCATCACTGGATCAACAGGTCCAATAGGGCCACAAGGACCTATTGGAGATACAGGCCCAGTAGGCCCAATAGGGGCAACAGGCCCAACAGGCCCAACAGGGCCAACAGGCCCAATAGGAGATACGGGTGCCACTGGTCCACAAGGTATGAGTGGCCCAACAGGGCCAACAGGGGACACAGGCCCAATAGGCAATACGGGCGATACAGGACCACAAGGAGCACAAGGTCCACAAGGCGATACAGGTCCACAAGGCCCAACAGGACCAACAGGCTGGACGGGACCACAAGGCCCAACAGGCGATACAGGAGACATAGGCCCACAAGGTGATACAGGTTGGACGGGACCAAGAGGACCAAGGGGTGTGACAGGATTTACAGGCCCAACAGGTCCAACAGGCTGGACGGGAGATACAGGTGATACAGGCTGGACGGGACCACAAGGTCAAACAGGTCCAACAGGTCCACTGGGGCCAACCGGTGAGACTGGACCACAAGGACTACAAGGTCCAACAGGTCCAACAGGTGATGGTGGTCCAACAGGCCCAACAGGTCCAACAGGAGCACGTGGTTGGACGGGGCCAACAGGCATACAAGGTATTACAGGCATTACAGGTGCGCCGGGACCAACAGGCTATACAGGATACACAGGTTTAAGAGGCGATGAAGGTATTACAGGTCCAACAGGTCCCCAAGGTCCCACAGGCCCAGGAGGAGACTGCTGTATCAAGGGATTATCTATTGCACTTAGCAAATTGGTTAATTCACCACTGGCACCATATGCAGTTGTGTATACTTTTGATAATGCATTTGGAAGTGCAGCTTATGAAATCGTAGGAGTTACAGATACGTTGATGTATCTCTCAAATGGCACAACCACCTATACCATTCCATTATGTGATTTTCAGTGGTTATATACTTCAGGAGGGACAGTCTGGACACGACAGACGCCTATTCTAACACAAACCACTGCCCCTACTACAGCAGGTAATATTGATTACTGTGGCTTCGTAAGTGGTGGAGGCCCTGCACCATTATGCTGTTGTAATGAACAGTGGGGAACAAAGTTAAGTGAAAATCCTGTGCCTGCTACCTTGTATTTTGCAAACTGGGTAAGGGCCGCACATGCTATAACGAGTTGGTATGCGATCTGTTCAGATACCATCTGGTGGGAATGGGGTGGCTATAGATTTATAGCATCGATGTGTAAGGTGTCTGCTATTATTTAAAGAGGTAAGAGAACAAAATAAAAGGATATAGGGAATGAACCTCTATATCCTTTTCAATAGAGACATGTATAAATCGAGCACACTAACAAAGAGGAAATAGATGCTTAATGGAGAAAAAATTTCAATAACATTTTACAAGAAGTTGCATAAATTGATAGTGAAGAAGAAAATAACCTATTCTTCTACACACAACAGGAGAACAAATAAAAGTCATATGTAGGTGTGGTATGAGAGGTCAACATGTAAGTATGAAATGAGCTGGGAAGGTACAAAGCAGTAAGAAGATTTTAGTCATGGTGTAAAGGAGGAGTAGTAGGGTATGAATAACAATTGTTCTTGTAATCAATGTCAAGGAACACAAGTTCAAAATATGACACCAACAGTAGATAACAGTCAAGTGACGTGTTGTACCAGTCAGTGTATGGGTCCAACAGGTGCGACAGGTGACATAGGTCCAAGAGGTCTCATAGGGCCAACAGGCCCTAAAGGAGTCACAGGTTCAACAGGTCCAACAGGTCCAACAGGTATTACAGGTATTACAGGTCCACAAGGTCCTAAAGGTCCAACGGGCCCACAGGGTGAGACGGGAGATACAGGGCCCACAGGGGCGATAGGAGATACAGGACCACAGGGAGCGAGAGGCATAACAGGACCAACAGGTCCCCAAGGCCCAACAGGTCCAACAGGCCTAGATGGACCTCAAGGGCCAACAGGTGGAACCGGTATACAGGGGCCAGAAGGGCCAATGGGTGATACAGGACCATTAGGACCTAAGGGAGTTACAGGTCCAACAGGTCCAAGAGGAGCTCAAGGTCCAACAGGTCCACAAGGGGCCAAAGGACCAACAGGAGATACAGGGATACAAGGTAGCGTAGGGATTACAGGGTTCCAAGGGGCAATAGGTCCAAGAGGTGTGCAAGGTCCTCAAGGTCCAATAGGCCAAACAGGCCCAACAGGAGATACAGGAGATACAGGATCAGTAGGTCCAGCAGGGCCTAGAGGTCCATCGGGACCAACAGGTCCAGAAGGGCCAACAGGTCCATTGGGTTGGACGGGTTGGACAGGTGACTTGGGTTGGACGGGACCAACAGGCCCAACAGGCTGGACGGGACCAACAGGCCCAACAGGCTGGACGGGACCAACAGGACCAACCGGTGCAACAGGTTGGACCGGCGATATAGGACCCACAGGGGTACAAGGACCACAGGGGATTGAAGGATGGACTGGTGCACAGGGACCAGCGGGACCAACAGGCCCAACAGGTATATCAGGAGGTACAGGACCAACGGGTTGGAGAGGGCCAACAGGATTTGAAGGGGCACAAGGGGCACAAGGTCCAGCAGGCTCTATCGTATGTTGCTGTCAACTAGGTATGTATATAGCATTCTCTCAATTACTAAGTAGAGCTGCTACAGGTATAACCATTTTTAGTAGGAGAAATTCTTTTGGAGGAGGAGCGTATACCATTGCTAGTGTTAATGGAGATACAGTCAAAATTACCAATGGATCAGCTACTTTTAGTGTTAACCTATGTGATATTGTGTATGTAAGATTTTCGGCTCCAGTATTAAGTCCACAAAATCCTATTCTTACACAAGGAGATACACCACCTACGACGTTTGGTAACTTAGATTATTGTGGTTTGCAGCCAACGGCTAATCCGAAAGGTCCAGGGTATGAGTGTGGGTGCAAAGAAGAGACTGGGCAGAAACTGCTTACCTACACCAGCCGTCTCTACTTGGGGTCAGAGGCAATAGGAAATATAGGTATTCAAGCTTATATGGCAATTTGTTCAGATACGTACTGGGTAAGGGAGACAGCTAGTATTTTTGGAGTGGGGTCACTTTGTGGGCTAGATGCTATTCTGTAAGAGGATAGACGAGAGTTAAAGATTAAGTGAGGAGGGGAACCTTATTATGGCAGAAATAAACAATCAATTAAGTAATAGGAATCTGGATACAGGATGCTGTGTAGGGCCTACAGGTGATACAGGTGCTACCGGTTTGCCAGGTGTTCAGGGGCCTACAGGGCCTAGAGGGATGGAAGGAGATACAGGTCCTATAGGTTATACAGGTTATACAGGTTATACAGGGCCTACCGGAACAACGGGTGTAGTAGGCGACAGAGGTCCACAAGGGCCTACGGGCGATAGTGGCTATACAGGGCCAGAAGGACCTACAGGCCCAATAGGTCCGAGAGGACCACAAGGACCAGAAGGACCTACGGGTCCAACAGGACCACAAGGAGAGCAGGGACCAACAGGACCTAGGGGGCCACAAGGAATACAAGGTGTAACAGGAGATATAGGACCACAAGGTGCCACAGGTGATACAGGTGATACAGGTCCAAGAGGGGCAATAGGAGCAATAGGCGCTACAGGACTTCAGGGTATAGTAGGAGACACAGGACCAACAGGACCAACAGGACCAACAGGACCAACAGGACCAACAGGATTAACAGGACCAACAGGACCAACAGGTGCCCAAGGTGTGCAAGGGCCAACAGGGCCAATAGGAGATACGGGGGCTACAGGGCCAACAGGGCCAACAGGTGCAACAGGACTTAGGGGACCAGAAGGGCCAACGGGGCCAACAGGTCCGACAGGGCCAACAGGCTGGACGGGAGCAACAGGTCCATTAGGGCCAACAGGGCCAACAGGACCAACAGGCTGGACGGGAGATACAGGCTGGACGGGACCAATAGGTCCACAAGGCCCAATAGGTTGGACGGGGCCACAAGGTCCTCAAGGTGTGACAGGACCAACAGGTATTACAGGGCCAACAGGTGTATCAGGCGTGCAAGGCCCACAGGGCGCACAAGGCCCAACAGGTGTGACAGGACCAACAGGACTAAAAGGTGTCTCAGGGCCAACAGGACCAACAGGCTTGGTAGGGGTCACACCACCATCAGACTTGACAGTTTGCTGCTGTCAACAAGGACTCTATAGAGCATTAACAATACTAAGAGATGCCAATGCCACCAATGTGGACATTGCAACTACGTATTATGAATTAGGTGGAGGAGGCTGGTCTATATCAGATGTAACGCCTGGAACGGTGACACTAAGAAATGGTACATCATTCCAATACTTTAGCATATGTGACATTACCTATATTGGATTTTCTACACCAGCAATTACTCAACAAGCACCCATTAATACCACGACTGCTGGATCTGTAACGTCACCTGGGCTTTTTGACTATTGTGGAACAGGGGCTGGAGGCACAGGACCTGACCTCATGTGTTGTTGCAATAGGCAAGTAGGTGTAGATTTGCTGACCTATGGTAACTATATTGCCATGAGGAGCTATTACAATTTAGGGTATATAGCACAGCTTATTGCAATATGCTCAGACGTCTTATGGACGAGAAATACAAATGGTAAGAACTATGTAGTATCATTATGCAGGATAGAAGGGATTACACAAGACTAGGACAATGAAAAGATGCCTGAATTTAGATAGGATTCGGGCATTTTTTGTTGAGTATATGCGCAATTATTTCTGTATAAGGAAAAGCCATCAAAGCATATAAATAGAAAGAGATATTAGGAGTATTCAAATAAAAGCATAAGGGAGGAAGTAGCATGGAAAATTATATTCACCTAATTTCACGAAATTTAGCTATTGGTCATATATTACAAGCTTCTAGCTTGTATGATAGAAAAGAGAAAGGGTTTGAGAATAAACAGGAAACAGCTATGATAAAACCACAGCCAATAGATGTCAGAGAGTTTACAGATAACTTAAGTATAGGACCTATCGGGGCATATGAAACACAGATAAGTGAAAGAAAACAATGGTTTAAAGAAGTAGTTACTATAAGAGGGACAGATTGGCAGTTTCCAGTCGATAAGGCTGTAGAGAATCTTTTCTTTCCATGGGAGGAGATAGGGGCAGAAGAAAAGCTCATTTTATGGTATGGGGACAATATCCGAGATTATATGATGGTTCGCTATTTAGCAAGCCAATACCGTGAGTATGAACTCTATGAAGCCGATATAGCCTCTGAGTGGATGAATGGGCTAGAAAATGAAAGCAAGGGGGCGCTGACATTAGCAGAATGTGAACCCGCACAGATTTATGAAGTTTTTAAAAACATAAAACCTATGACACAAGAAAGAAAGCAGCAGTTGATTAGCGAGTGGGAACAACTCAAACAAGGAAAAGGAATACTCCGAGATTTGTACCAAGGGCAAGTAAGAGAATTGGAAGAAGACTATTATGATGAGCAGTTACTAAAAGTAATAAGTACTCAAAATTATCAAAAAACAGAAAGTATCTTAAGAATAACAATGGATAACATAAGGCAGGAAAATAACAATGTGGTAAGCAGATTATGGTTAGAATATAGACTTAAGAAGATGGAGACAGAAGGTAAGCTGATTAGTAAAAATAAACCCAATCAATTGAGGGAGTTGTTGGTGAAAAAAGTACGCTAAACTCAAAGATAAAGAGAGGTGCACGTGCACCTCTCTTTATCTTTATTGCTTATAACGAGCACGGCAAAGGTTAAGATTGTCTTGCAATCGTTCATCATCAGGCGCAAAGGTGAGCGCCTGATGGGCAAAAGCTATGGCTTTGTCGCCCATACCTAAATGAAAACAGCTAATTGCACCATAATCATAGAAGAGATAACCCCAACAACCAGGATCATCCAGATAAGAGCCTGTTGGACTTGAAATAGCAAGTGCTTCTTCAACCATATGATATACAGTAGGCCAATCTTGTTGATGATAGGCAAGTGTAACCATGGCCAGATAAGGCTCACGCGTATGAGGGGCTTCAGCAATAGCACGATACAGCCAAATTTTTGCTTCATCAAATAGACCTAAGTTCATATAAGATTGACCAATATAGCGCATAGAAGCACATCGTTCATCAAGCCATCGGGCATTAGGAAGTGTGAGATGATTTTTGAGTGTCTGGATACACGCTTCATATTTGCCATAATACATGTATTCACGACCTAAATAATGAATATTACGATCATAGGTAGGGAAAAGTTTAGCTGATAACTCAAGGAGTGTTAAGTACTGGGTGCGAGACTTGGTATGATCTTGTAAATGGGTAATACGAAGGGCGGGTGTATCTGTATAGATGAGTGGGTCAGTACCTGAATAATCTAAAATTTCATGAACAGGATAGATCCATTTAAAGCCATGGCGAGCATGGATTTTCTGAGCTGTAGAAGTCTTGCGTGGGGTGCCATCACTATCTAGCTGCCACACAAAAGTATAGCGCATAACTTTGGTCTGGGGTTGCCAGTACTCTTCTAGTAGATCCCGCCACCCTGGATCGAATACTTCATCTAAATCAGTGCTAATACAGATATCCACATCTTCAGGGATGTAATCGATACACTTGTTACGGGCCTCATCAAAGCGCCAAGGGGTAATGTCAATCGTATAGGTAGCTACACCTTTTGCTTTAAGCATCTCAATACTATTATCCGTAGAACCGGTATCACAGACCACGATATAGTCAGCTTCATTCATAGAGTCTAGCCAGCGATCAATAAATTTTTCTTCATTTTTACAAATAGCATAGACGCATACTTTATATTTATGCATAAATAACCTCCTAAAGGGGAGAAAGATAGTCTTTATATATGTATGATGAGGATGTGGGAGAAATGACTAAAATGTGAATTGCTGCAGATGAAGTGTTAAAAAGTGGGTTGAAGATAAATACGACAAATAAGAAACAAAAAGAAGAAAAATATAAAAAAATGTAACTTACAGTAACTACAAGAATAAAATAATAAAGAGGTATAATTGATATTAGAACTACAGAAAAGGAGGAAAGAATTTTTAAAATTCAGTATTATGCTATAAGAGGATACACTTAATGGGGAAAATTAGCATATGATATAAGGAAAGAAATTTGTGGAAAAAGGGGGAAAATAGTCAGATGAGTAGCAAAATGAGAGATCTTATTCAGTATGAGGGGATAAGTGGTATACCACTTTGTACCACCAAAAAAGACTATAAGCAAAGCAACTTGCAGGGAATTCTATGTATTCCAGCATGTAAGCCTGATATGGAGCAAATGGTAAAAGTATGGGCAGCAGTCAATGTTCAACACTATGAGACAGTTGCAACACCTATAGGTACATCAATAGAAGGGCAGCAACTAACGGGATGCAAGCTAATGATGGTAGGAGAACTCAAGTTAAAGATTCAGTATGTTGCATGTGATGAGACTAGAACTGTTCATACAGCACATTTTGTTGTACCACTTTGTGAGTATATTGTTTTACCGAAAAGTTATAGTGCACAATTTTATGGAAAACCTCAAGTATTTATAGAAGACATTCATGTCAATGCAATGAATTGCAGATGCTTTTTCTATAATGTAATGGCACTATTTACTGCGAGAAATTAAGGAGGAGGAATCAGAGTGGCATATAATGTGAGTGGAAGTAAATTTCCCACAAACCCAAAATATTTCAAAGAAGAAACAATTATGGAAATACTCGTACTAGATACGAATATGCTGGATATTGAGCGAATTGTAGATGTGATGGTAGATCCAATAGTCACCAATATACAGCTTATAAACACAGAAGCGGGAACATCCAATGAGGGACAGAATTTAACGGGATATAAACTTCTTGTAGAAGTACTTTTAAGAGAAAAGATACTGTATGTAGGATGTCAACCAACACAGCCAGTACAAGGTGCACATTTCGAAGTAACAAAGGTGCTTTATATTGTCCCTCCAGCAGAAATAGGAGGCATAAGTATATGTGATTTAGTAACAGGTGGAAGAATTCAAGTGAAGCCATATATTGAAAAAGTTCATGCACGTGTAATAGATTGTAGAACAATTCAAAAGTGTGTAGCTATTTTCTTGGATATGGTAATGATTTAAAAAGATAGGAGGGAAGAGAGCCATATGTTAATTAATAAATTAGCTAATAAGCAAGTAGTAGAAGTAGGCGATCGCGTAACTTATACACTTCAAGTAATAAATAATGATGCCTTTACTATTAATAACGTAAACATTGCAGATACATTACCACCGGAGCTGAAGCTTGTAGATGGCAGTTTATATGTAAATGGAAGTATTTATCCAGGCAATCTTGGAAGTGGTATTCCTATAGGAACCATTCCAGGAGGAGGTATGGCATCTATAAGATTTGAGGCAGATGTTCTACAAAAAGGTGATGGAACTATTACAAATATAGCAACTGGAAACTATAGTTATCAAACAGAGGGGATGCTTTATCCACAGTGTAAGACAGTCACTAGTGAGGGTGCAGCACTAGTGGTTATGGAGTCAGCGCTAAGTATTACAAAGGCTTCTAGTAAGACAGCGGTAAAATTAGGAGATGTATTTTATTTTACGATTACCATTACAAATCAAGGGGATGTAGATGTAAGTAATTTGCTTGTTAAGGATATGCTTAATCCAGCTCTTGTACTTATGCCGGAAACTTTGACGATGAACAATCAACTTGTTGTGAATGGAGACATCACACAAGGGATTGGCATTCCGAGTTTAACAAGTGGAAGTTCAGCTATTATTAGTTTTGGTGTAAAAGTAATAGGTGGGTCTGTCAGTGGATGTATAGGGAATATAGCTACTGTTACAGGTAATTACGCACAGGGAAGTAATTGTACTGTTACAAAAATGTGGGAGTCTAATGTAGTCAAAATTTATATAGGGGTTGCAAGCTTTAAACAAATCATTTTAGATTCAAGTTTTAGCGTACCAAGTCAAAAACCAGATATAGAAGATATAACTGGAATTAATGCATCGGTGGAGATACTAGATTCTTATGTTGTACCAACTGCATCAGGGGTCTCTAATGAGGGGCAGATTTTAACGGGCAATAAAGCAGTAGTCAATGGTGTGATCAAGGCTATGGTAACCTATACAGGTCTAACGATAACACAAGACACCTATGCAGTGTACTGTGAGATACCATTTGGAGCATTTGTCGTATTGCCAGTTGATTATAGAGAGGGATATAGAGTAGAAGTTATTGGAACAATAGAAAAGGCTAGTTATTCTATGATTGATGCAAGAAACTTCTATATAAATATAGCATTGATTTTGAAGGCCATGGTATTGGTATAAGGAATAAATAAAAAGCTAGGAGAGCTATCCTAGCTTTTTGTTTGTCTGATTACTTTAGCGTAATCTAGCAACTAAGAGTAAGGTGATATTTGTGAATACGCCACGTGGGCTTACCATATCGGCTTCTACATTTTCAATGATAGCATTTACTTCAACTTGTTGGCCTAATTGGTAATCAGGTGGAAGGATGATAAAAGTACCAAATGGAAGTGTACAATGATAAGAGTGAACAGGTTGTGACTCAAGTGCTGCAGTATACTCGATACTGATACAAATATTACCATGAACGATAAGTTTGTAGCCGGTTAAAGTTTGGCCACTTGTAGACGTACCTATTGATGTTTGGATAGGATAAGAATTAACAATTTCGATATCTACAGATACTTCATCGTTAAGATCTTCGATACTTGGCTTAACACATGGTACTTCACAATATTTGTCTAACATAAGTTGCTTGAAGGATACGCGAGATTCCACACAAATAGTTGATACATTAGATGTCTTGGTACCTGTTACACCATTTGGTTGCACATACTCATATTCTACATAGGCACCATTACAAATTTCACAACCGGTACCACTTGTAAGTTTTCCTTGATAAGTAAGTGTTACAGAACCACCAGCAGGAATTGTACCTAAATCTACGCCTTGAGCAAGGTTGACATCAATAACAGAAACACCATTGAGTGTAAAACTATCAGCAATAAAGGCAAGGCAGCTAGGTAGCATATCTTTGAAACTTACAGAATAAGCATCTAAATCACCGGTATTCTGTACAACTACAGTATAGGTAATGATAGAACCAAAAGATGCAACTGTCTTATCAGCAGTTTTTGTAACGACAACGTCTGCTGAGTAAACATCTATTTGGTTAGGATTACTAGTTACAGTATCAATAACTGTCTGACCTGAAGCATTTAAATATTTGAAATAGCCAGTGCTGGTATTTGTAAGTGGATTGGTGCCAGGTTTAGCAATTATTTTTGCATTGAAAGTAACTTTGCTAGTAGCACCAGCAGGAAGGGCACCAATATCAATACCTGTTAGAATACTAGCAGTTGGATTTGGTACACCCATAACAACGACACTACCTTCAACAAAGTCAAGTTCAGGTGTTAATAAGTCTTTAATGAGGACGTCAGTATAATCAAAGGTATCATTGTTTGCGATATCAAGTGTGTAAGTGATAATATCGCCAACGACAGCTTCAGATACGTTCGAAGTTTTAGTGATAATCATTTTTTTAGCCACCTTTCTTTCTATTTCATAACTTCCATGTTGACAAATACAGAAACACACTTATGGATACAACGTCCGTCTAACATTCTAAATTGAACGGTTTCAACATAAGGAACAACACGAAGTTGACCTTTAGCGAAAAGCGCGCAAGTAGATTCACAATTGATAGTTTCAGGAACGATAATAAATAAGTTTGTGATATTGTCAAAATGTGCAGCGTGAAGAGATTGTGTGCAACGGTCTGCTACATAAAGTATTTTTTGCTTAAGACGAAGTTTGACAAGGAGCTTAAGACCAGTTAGGATTTGCCCTTCATTAGAAACACCTTTTTCCGTAGGGATAAGTTTCATTTCTTCTATTTCAGGCCATACCATAATTTTTTGAACACGTTCGATATCTGGTTTTTCTTGTGGGAGAGTAATGATTTCTTGAATAACAGCTTCTTTGAAATACTCTGCACAGCAAGGCAAAGTAGTAGATGGTGAATAGTCATATTTAAACATTGTTCTTACCTCCTAACAGGATTGTGCAACAAGCATCAAAGTTACATTGGCGAACATACAACGTTCATCTTGCTGATTGATGTAGGCATCCTCAATATATACTTTTGATGAAACGGCACTAAGATTAGTAAATTCTAAAGGCATAATGACAGAAGAGCAGAAAGGAATGTTTGCATGTACTGTGTGCACACTTTGCTCTGCCTCAAGAGCAACATATTTAATTTTGATACCAACTTCACCCATAACTAAAAGTTTATAGCCAGTTAAAGTAACCCCTTCACTAGAGGTACCACATGGTGTACGAATAATAACTTGTTTAAGTACACAAGGTTCAGTTGTTATTTTAACGATTTGTTCGATACTAGGCTTCTGACAAGGTACACAAAGTTCCATATCAATATTAAATTGTTTAAAGCTACAAGGAACAGCGGCAGCACAAATATCATTTTCATAAGATAAAACCCCGTCATACTCAATGAGGGATCTATTAAATTTAGGCATAGATAAAAACCTCCTTATTGATACGAAAGATACTTTCAATGATAGTATATGAACGAATAGCGTATAGGTTCCAAAAAAGGAAAAAAATGTTAAAAAATTAAAAAGCTACTATAATAATGGAAAAATAAAATGTGGCAATATATAGAGCGGAAATATCCAGAAAATGAAAGATTATCAAAATAGTGTAACAAGGAGAGGAGAATTACATATAGTAAAGTGTGAAAAATTATTCAGGAGGTATAAGAAATGAGTAATTATTATGGAAGTAATTCATGCAAAACATCGACTGTTACAGTAGGGAATTCTATAGATATTAATCTTAACACACCAGATATTTGCCAAAGTTCAGAAGTAAGAGCAGATGTGGTTGTAGATGAGATTAGTGCAAAACGTGTATGGGGTAGAGTTGTTAACTGCCAAGGGCAACCTATTGCAAATGCTCTAGCAAAACTTGTAAAAGTTGTTTGTATAAAAGGAAAAAAAGAGTACATTGGTGTTGCACATACAATCACAAACTGTGAAGGATTTTATCAATTTGATGTATGTGCTGATGATTTGTCTTGTTATAAAATTATTGTTAATAAGGCAACAACGGGCAAGGAAGTTATTCTAGATACAACAACTGGTAATTGTAATACATGTAATGGAAGCTATTCACCATGTGCACCAGTACAACCACCAGTTAGAGTGCCTAGCAAACCATGTGGCTGTGGCACAGCCGCATGTCCACAATCAGAGGCAATGTGCCCACCGCCAGTGCTACCATGCCCACAGCCAGAGGCAATGTGCCCACCGCCAGTGCTACCATGCCCACCACCAGAGTTAATGTGTCCACCGCCGATGCTACCATGCCCACCACCAGAGGCAATGTGCCCACCGCCAGTGCTACCATGCCCACCACCAGCACCAAGCACATACAAGCAAGAGTGCTTAATAACCACAGGTTATACAATGTGTAAATAGGGAAATAAAAAAGTATCTTTTGGTAACAAGAGATACTTTTTTTTGAAGAGAGATTAATAAAAGATAAAAGATAGTATTAACCAAATGTGACAAGATTGAGTATTATATACTATAGCTATGGCTAGTAATAAAAAATAAGATTTTATAGGAGGCGGTAATATGAATTGCAATAGCTGTTCAACTCAAACAACAGGGTGTAGATCTATAGGGGCAAATACTCAAAGTTATGCAATAGGTAATAAAAAAAGTTGTCCTTGCCCAGTAGTGACAGAATATCCACGTTCTGTCTACCCATTAAACCCTTGTCAAGGTTCAGGAGAACCATGTCCACCATGCTCAACATGCCCATGCCCACCAAAGCCACCATGCCCACCACCAGTACCACCAGTACCACCATGTCCATGTCCTATTAAGGGAAATGCACATGTAGGAAGTGGTGCTACCATGCTTGTAGGGGGACCAGCAGGAACAATACCTATTGATACAGTTTATTCAAAAATAGGACCTACTATTTGTCAGATCAATCCACTTAAAGTAAGAGGGCCCTATACGTACTTGATAGAATGGAGTGGCGCTATAGACCCACTTAATGACCCCGGAAGTGCAAAACTTCAGCTTTTATTAGATGGTACACCAGTGCCAGGATCAAGTAATAGTATAACCACAAGTCCAGGAGAGATAGGATATGAAGCTATCTCAGGTGGGGCAATTGTTACGGTACCAGCAGGATGTCATACGTTGGAGCTTGCATATGAAACAGGAACGCTTGGTGCAGAAGTAGCCAATATAAATATAAGAATGGTACAACTGTATTAGTCAATAAACCATAAGAGGGAGAGATGAGAGGATAGAACATAATCTCTTCCTCTTATCCTGTTGGAAAGATGAAGGGAGCAAAATTTAAAATGACAATAAGTTTATGTATGATTGTAAAAGATGCAAAAAAAACTCTCAAAGTATGTCTAGATAGTGTGAAGGATATAGTAGATGAAATAATTATAGTAGATACGGGATCTACTGATGAAACGAAACAAATCGCAAAGGGGTACACAGATAAAATATTTGATATGCAGTGGGAAAATGACTTTGCCAAAGCAAGAAATATTTCTTTTTCATATGCTACAAAAGATTATATCATGTGGCTAGATGCAGATGATGTGATTGAAAAAGAAGAAGGAAATAAATTGAAAGCACTAAAGACACTGATAGATGAAAAGACAGATGTAGTGCTTATGAACTATTATGTAGATTTTGATAAGAAGGGAAATGTATTATTGTCGTATTATCGAGAAAGGCTTATTAAAAGGGCATTGGGTGCCAAGTGGGTCGAGCCTGTACATGAGGTGCTCGAAGTGAAAGGTAATATGATTTACTCAGATATTTATATTACCCACACAGGTAGAAGTACAGGAAAAACAAGGAATTTAGAAATCTATGAAGGCTACTTAAAGGCAGGGAATAGTCTGTCTAATAGAGGAACACTTTATTATGGCAGAGAGCTTTTTGAAAACAAACAGTATGAAAAAGCAAGGCAGATTTTTGAGGGTATACTAGAGAATCAATCAAGTAATGGTGAAGAATGTGCCAATGCATGTCTAATGATTGCTTATTGCAACAAGTCATTAAAGGAGGTGAGTTTACCTATATTGTATGAGAGCTTTAAATATACTGAACCAAGAAAAGAAATTTGTTATGAAATAGCAGAGTATTACATGGAAGAGGGAGTGTATGAAAAAGCTATTTTTTGGTATGAATTAACGCTAGATTTACCCGAGAATATACATAAGATAAGTGCGCAGTATTATGATTATGATAAATATTTGCCTCATTTGGGGTTATGTAGGTGTTATGCACTTATGGGAGATATTGAACAAGCAATTTATCATAATGAAGAAGCGGGAAAAGTAAAAGTAAATGATTATGTGGTGCTTAGAAATAGAGAAATTCTAAAGCAAGGGGGAATTGAATGAGAAAGAATATCTTGCAAATACAAGCATTTAAAGTGAGTGAATGGTTAGTAAGTTTAGGAGAGCCTATGATGTGCTACCGAGATGGACAAATGGTTATTACACATACAGGTTTAGAAACATGTACCATGGCTTATAGAGATTTGGAGCATAAGTTAAAAAAATTAATTACATTAACAGATCGATATAATACTTATGAAATAATAACTCACATAGTCCGTAGTGGTGGAGTTGAGGTAGAAATTGGTATTGCTAAATATTACACAAATGGAAGTAGTGAGACAACTTTTTATCCTCCCAATCAACCTATTCAATTACTAAGTGAAAGTTTGGATAGTATCTATATTGTCTTAAGATTTAAGGGAAGTGGGAAGGTTAGGATTGAAAAATTAACCATTGAAGCTATAGATAAAGTATATTTGAATTATGAGACCGATAAAGCGAAGAAAATAGATGTATTTTATGATACATGGCGGCAAAAAAAGGCATTAGAAGAACCCGTAAAAGTACCTGAGAATGCATTAAAAATAGCATGTATCTTAGATGAATTTAGTTATGAATGTTGGAGGTATGAAGCACAATTTATGCAACTGACATCTGATAAATGGCAAGAAGAGATAGAAGCATTTGCACCGGATATGCTGTTGGTAGAATCAGCGTGGCAAGGTAAAAATGGAAGTTGGACCAGTCGAATTGCAAGACTAGGTGCCTACTATGATGAAAATATGAGGCAACTCATTAAGTATTGTAACCAAAAGAAAATTCCAACGGTATTTTGGGACAAAGAAGGAATAAATAATTTTTACTATTTTATCAGTACGGCAAGTTTATTTGATTATGTAGGAGTAACGGATGAAAATGTGTTAGCAATCCATCAAGGTATGAGCAAAAAGGAAAGAGCTTTTATACTACCCTTTGCGGCACAGCCTTTATTGCATCATAACAGAGGACGGATGGAATCACCATTAGGAAAAGTAGCTTTTGCGGGTTCATGGTATGGAGAGAAGTATAGACAGCGTATGAGAGATATGGAGTATATTCTAAAACCTGCTATCCAGTATAATTTAGAAATTTTTGATAGAAATTATGATAAGAAGGAAATGGTGCAAAATAAGCAATGGCAGTGGCCAGAGATTTATCAAAAGTGTATTGTAGGCAAATTGCCGTATAGTGCTATGAATGAAGCTTATAGGCAATATGAGATGTTTTTAAATGTACAGTCTATTCATGAAAGTAAGTGGATGATACCAAGGCGTATTTATGAGTTACTAGCCTGTGGAACACCTATTATAAGTAGTGACTCGGATGGAATAAGAGCACAGTTTGGTGAAGAGGTATTCATAGCCAATAGCGAAGAAGAGACTGTAACTTTTATAGAAAAAATACTCAGTCAATCAGAGACAGTTACCCAAAGGGTAGAAAGGGGAATGCATAAGGTATATAGTCAACATACGTATAAACATCGACTTCAAGAAATACTGAATAGGTTATAATGAAAAAGCCTTTAGGTCAATGGCTATTTATTGAACTAAAGGTTTTTTTGACCTCAGTATGCACCTTTAGACATTATACGCATATATTATTAGTGATAGCAGACTTGCTAAAAAAAACACATTTCTAGGAGGTAATCCAATGTATACCAATCAAAGTACATGTCCATGCCAACAACCAACTCAGTGTGGAAACGTAGCCCCAGCACCATGTGGAAACGTAGCCCCAGTACCATGTGGAAGCCCACAACAATGTCAAAACCCTAATTTGGGACCTAACTGCAGTCGTGTAGAAAATGTAGATTTAGCTACAGGGCAAACTTATAATGTAGCATATGACACACAAGGCACAATGCAAAATTTAACAACATCAAATTATTATAATAACTACTACAGAAAATTTAATCATTACTATGTAACTGATTATAAATATAATACAAATTACTATGCAGAATATAATGTTTACCATCGTACACCAGTTAATATGACCAATGGAAACTATTGTTTAGGAACACAAAATATCGTATGTACAGAAGGCGGAGCAAATGGTGGTTGCGGTAGTACACCTATCCCATGTGGTAATACCAACAATACTTGTGGCGGAAGTTACATCAATAGTGGATGTACGGTTACATCAAGACAATGCTTCTAGTAGCTGTCAAGTAAATTTAAAAGGCTGATTAAAGCATACACTTTAATTGGCCTTTTTGACTTAAAAGGCACAGGTCACCTTTTTGTTACATATAATGTGAAGAATAGAAAATTTTAGGGGGTTACTTAACTATGCCAGCTCAATCAAAAGCTATAAAAAATAAAGACCTGAAGCAAGGGGGAGAATTTTTAGGAGAGTATATGCCAACTCAAATAGACACGGAGTTTAAGGCGCTAATGGAATTTGTAAAAGAAAGAGATTATACCCAAATAAAAGATGCTATTATACAAAACCTAAAACATCTTAAAGAGGTGAATAATCCTCAGTATATGAGTACCGTAGACTACTGTAATAAGTATAAGCTTTGGGGGACCTATTATCCGGACAAAGGAGATTATGCTCTAGCGGAGAGTAGAGCGGAAGCGCTGGTTGGACATAGAGAAGATTTGGAATGGGTGTATAAGCATCTTGCAGATGTGCGTTCCAAGAGGGTATTTACGAACATACTCTACTATTGGCTGATGTCAAACTTTGAAAAGATTAATCAAATACATGATAAAACTTTTGAGCAGTATTTTGACCAGGACATTATAAAATGTAGCAAAGATGAGGTTTTTGTTGATATTGGTGCTTATGTAGGAGATACTTTAGTAAGCTATGTCCAAAACTTTGGGAAAGATTGCTACAAGACCATTTATTGCTATGAAATAGTACCTGCAAATATAGACTATATCAACCAGAATATCAAGAATTTTCAGCTTAACAATGTGGTTATTCGAGCAAAAGGTGCAAGTAGTAAAGAAGGTGTTATGTATTTTGAATCAGGCAATGTCTCACCAGTAAGTCAACTTGCGGATAGTGGAGAACTCTCAGTACCGGTAGTGAAAATAGATGATGATTTAGTTGAGAAGGCAACCTTTATTAAGATGGATATAGAAGGTGGAGAAGAAGAAGCTATTTTAGGATGTGCAGAGCAGATTAAGAAAAATCATCCCAAACTAGCCATAAGCATTTATCATAATCATAAAGATATTTGGAAAATTGCACGTATGATTCATGAAATAGATGACTCCTATCATTTTTATATAAGGTATTATGGAACGCCTTATTTTCCAACAGAGTATATTCTCTACGGTATTTAACCCAAAAGCCTAATAAGATAATAAAAACTAAGAAAAGTGGGTATCGCAAGGTGCGATATCCACTTTTCTTAATGGAAGTGTGTAGCTAATATTTCAAGTAAATAGGTGCAATCTTCAAGGGTATTAAGAAGGCCAATACTTATGCGAACCATACCTTCTTCACCATAATAGTGAGGGACATGTTGAACGGTTTCAGGAGATGTATGGAGTAGGCGTTCAACATAGGGATGAGCACACATTTTGCCACAGCGTGTAGCTATATGAAACTGCTGAGATAAACGAGAGGATACTTCACCGTAAGGTATGCCTTTGATATTAAAGGGGATGACGCCTAATCGATCTGTAAAGTTATAGCTATCACCATAAAGAATAATATGGCGGAGGTCACGAAGATTTTCTATAAGATATGTTTGGAGCTTTGTTTCATGTGCCACAATAGAAGGGAAGCCCCGACGAAGGATTTCTTGTAGAGCAGCTTCAATAGCTATAGCCCCGAGTAGATTTTGTGTACCCCCTTCAAGACCATGAGGAGCATCAGAGGGGAGATACTGTGTATCGGTTACCTGCCGTACAGTACCCCCACCTAGTATAAAAGGATTAAGGGTAGCACTAGGAGGAAAACGACCGACAATAACACCTGAGCCATAGGGGGCATACATTTTGTGACCGGAAAAGACCAAGTAGTCAAGGGCTTCTTCTTTTGAGTTGCCTAGCATGTTGATAGGCTTATGAGCTACCAGTTGTGCAGCATCAACAATGATTTGGGCATTGTAATGATGTGCTAATTTAGCAATTTGATGAATGGGAGTTTCGTAGCCAGTTACGTTAGAAGCAGCCGTTACACAGACATAGGCTATATCCCCTTGTGAAGCTTCTAAGTGACGTTGAAGGTCTTCTAAATCGAGTCGACCTAGAGGGTCAATCTCTACATATTCTGGAGTTGCATGGTAACGCCAAGGAAGGTCGTTAGAGTGGTGCTCCATACGCGTAAGGAGAACTTTTGTATTTTTGTCTTTAATAAGTGTATGAGCTAAAAGATTGATACCCTCTGTTGTATTTTTGGTATAAACAACGGTATAGTCTTGTGGTGTGGAAAGACCTAGAAAAGACAAAATGGATTGTTTGGTACGGGCATAAGTAAGGGTGGAAAAATCACTATCAGTACTAGTGCTACGATTAAGAGAAGCATAGTGTATAAGGGCTTTCTGAACAGCGGTATTAACAGCAGGAAGAGGAGGTGTGGTGGCCGCATTGTCAAATTGGATTGTATAGGAATGCATGGACATGCTCCTTTCATATTTTTTTATATATATGAGATGCAGGAGAAAGATAGAAGATTAAGGTGTAAAAATATGGTACTTTTCTAATTAAAAAACATATATTTATTATAGCTAGTGAAAAAGTTAGAGATAAAGAGGGGGAAAAAGAATGAAAGGAACAGGGAAGGCTATAGAACCGTATATTATAAGCTCCATAGTAGATATGGAAGTGTTGCGTGATAAGGTGAATAGTGGGGAGTTAGAAGAAGAGAAGGTCCATGTAAAACTTGTACAAGATATTACATTAATAGGAAGAAACTGGTCACCTATAGGTAATGAGCGATATCCTTTTAGAGGCTGTTTTGATGGGGATGGGCATCTTATTACACAGATGAAAATACAACTTAATCAAAAAGATTATATAGGTCTATTTGGCATAGTAGAATATAGTGAAATTAAAAATATAGGCATTATAGATTGCCTTGTCCATGGAAGAGAATACGTAGGAGGGCTAGTCGGGAAAATAAGTGCCAATAGTACGGTAGAGAAGTGCTTTGTGAAAGGAACAATTATAATGCAGGGAAGCTATGGCGGTGGGCTTATAGGCTATGCAGATTATTACAATTATATCAGGCATTGCTATGCTTCTATAAGTATAGAAGGGGAAGGAAAAACAATAGGGGGGATAGTGGGGTATAATGGCTATAAATCTGTTGTGGAGCATTGCTATACAGAAGGAGAAGGCAAGATGCAGAAAGGGTGTCTGGGTGGTATTGTAGGATATAATGGTACAGGAAGCTCTATACGGAGTTGCTATAGTATAATGAGGCTGAAAGGTGAAAGCTTTATAGGAGGCATTGTAGGGAAAAGCGAAAAACATGGTGAAACACAGAGCGAAAAAAATAATACGACTAATTGTATTGCCTTAAATGAAGCGATTGAAGGAAGTATTATTGGAAGGATCAGCGGAGAAGAAAGTGGAATGGGCATCAACTATGCTTTTTTAGAGATGTTAGTTAATGGGCAGTACCAAAAAAATGGAACTTTACTAAACAAAGATGGTGAAGATTTAACGCGAGAAGCTATTAATACAGAGGTTACCTATTTGACGAAAGAATTTAATTATGGCAATGGGTGGATTTTAAGACAAGGGAAGCTACCTATTCTTGTAGGACTAACCAATCAACAAGATGAAATGGTAGAGCATTTAAAAAATCTTAAGATCATTCATGTGGTTTCTTTGGCAGTAAATAAACTTATAGTGGGAGAAAAACTACAGCAAACATTTAAAACACATGATACAAATTATAGTATACAAGAAGTACGCTGGGAGCCAGCACATACAATGTGTATTTATAGTACAGCTTATAAGTTAATGTTGTACCTTGAAGCTAAGGCAGGTTATGCATTTGAGGAAACAGAAGTTTTTGCAGGTGAAAATCAAGAAGCTTTTATTAATAGAGATAAAGCACAAAAAAGTATGAAGTTAGAGATACGTATTGATTTTGAACCAATTATTTTGCCAGAGCAACAAGGGGAAATTGTCTTTAGACAAGGGAATCCACCACGAATAGATGTACCTGTTGTTGTAGATGCAAGGCAATTGAAAATAACATCTCGCTTGGTGTATAGGTGGTATAGGTCTACAACAGATAGTAAAGTAGGAATAGACTATAGTATAGTACTCAGTACAAATCAAACATATCAACCTACGGTAGAGGATATAGGCAAGTATCTAGTAGTAGAGGTAACAACCCCCGATGCATTAGGAGAGGTTTACCAGATTACGGAAGAGATTAAGAAATATCCTTATGTGGGGGAAGTGCTAGTGCCAGTAGTAGAAGATGTAACTTCCCAGACTATCCGCATCAAGAAAATTAAGGGATATGAATATGCACTTGGAAGAGAAATAGAGGAGGTACCAAAAATATTTAGGCAAGAAATAAAGTTTGGAGAACTTGAGCCGTATACAGATTATATCGTGTATCAGCGTCTTATGGAGACTGCTAAAGAAGGGGCAAGTAGCATTACGAAAAAGCGGGTTTATACGAATCACATTATTATTACAAAATTGTATGGAGAGCCATCTATGGCAAAGGAAGAGATAGGGATAGGGGATGCTATAACATTACCTGAATCGAGTGAAGTAAGAACTAATGTAGAGGGAATGGTCCTTAGACCAATGTGGCAGGTTTATGATGTAGATAATCATCTAATATCGGTAGATGGAGTAAGTGTGGTAGAGGAGGACAAAATATATATTTATAAAGCTACATTAAGTGCACCAACGGCATATTATTTCTTTGATAAGACTTTAGAAACACGCACAGGTGTCAAAATAACAGAAGATGGTAAGACGATTACCTATACGTTTATCGTATCTCAAGCAAATAAGAGCAGAAGAGAAGAAAAAATAGAGGAGAGGTCAAAAGAAAAGGTAGACACTAACGAAACAGCCCATAGGAGAAAAATGGTAAATAAGGCAACTGAAGAGATTGAATTACAAGAGTCAATGCGTGCATTAGAGAAGAATAATCCTAATCATATGGGTGTATGGAATTTGCGCATTAGGTCATAGGTTATAAAAGGGGGGATTGCATTAGCATGCAATCCTCCTAAGTAGTTAAAGAATAAGGTTTTATGGACAGCATTGAAGCCAGTGGCTATTTCGATTATTTAGCGCCTACTCGATCTTTTTTACGCTAAAAAGCATGGAGTATTTGGCGGATACATATAAATAGAAAGAACACTTAAGTGATACAAGGAGGGGTTGGGTGAAAGTAGCAATATTAACGATGTTTACGGGGCTTATAGAAACATACTCCGTTACCAATGTTGTTGCAGAGCATTTATATATGCTACTCAATGACGGGATTGAGGTGAAATTAATCGTAGCAGAGAGTTGTATGGCGTGTGAGCGGAAAGGGATTTATGCAGATGAACGTATTGAGTGGGTAGGTATCTCACACACATTAAACGGAAGGCAAATACAACTTCAAAATTATGATATGCCAAATGGAAAATTACATGCTACCTTTGCTGAAGAGGTAGACTTTTTTGCAAAGCAATTTGAAGAGGCACTACAAGACGTGGAAGTATGTATCATGCATGATACACTTTATACAGGCATTCAATACGTATACAATATAGCCATAAGACAGGCACAAGAAAATTTAGATGATGTGGCATTTATCGCCTTCGCACATTCATTCCCAGTTAATAGACCCATTCAATTGAATGCAGGGTTTGAAGGTAGATATACCCCAATGCCTCGAACAAGGTATGTCTATCCAAGTAGTTCGGGAATTCCAGCGCTAGCAGCACAGTACAATGTCGCGAGAGGGAAATGCCAGGTAGTATATAATTCACCGAGTTTGATGGAGCATGTATCAGAAGAAGTAAAAGAGATACATCGGCAAGTGAATTTACTTAGAAGTGATGTACTTATTATCTATCCGGGGAGGTTATCAGAAGGAAAAAAATTTGAGAAGGTGGCGGCTTTTGCAGGATGTTTGAAGGTGATCAATGAACAGACTGTTCAAGTCGTTTTTTGCGATGTACCAGATCAGCGAACGAAAGGTTATGATTATAAGAAAAAAATCAAAAAAGAAGGAAGGCTCTATGGATTAGATGAGGGAGAATTGGTATTTACTTCAGAGTTAGGGTATCCCATGGGGATTGCACATCAAAGTATATTAGATTTATTTAGTTTGTCGAATCTATTTGTATGTCCATCTTACTCTGAAGGATTCTCGCTTACAACACTAGAAGCCGCTAGCCGTGGGAATTTTCTCGTGCTGAATGAATGTGTCCCTGCACTTGAAGAAGCAGGGCAATTGCTCCATGCGTATTTTATGAAATGGGATGCACGTAATTATGGCTTTGATACCAAACAAAATTATCATCCATCAGAAAAGGCGTACTATGAAGAACATAGTAAAATAGTTGCTGACCTCATGCGAGATGATCGGGTGTGTTATGCCAAGACTGTCGTAAGACAACGCTTAAATAGGGAATGGATATGGGAAAATCAACTAAAGCCGTTATTGGAGGTGTAAGATTTTGAAAGTAGCAATACTGACGATGTTTAATGGATTAGCATCTACGTACTCTTTGGTGAATGTCGTAGAAACACACGTGCAAATGTTACTTGAGCATGATATAGAAGTTAAGATGATTGTGACGGAGAACTGCCCTGATCATGAACGCTGGGGAAGTTTCTTAGACGAACGTATCCAATGGATAAAGATTAGGAATGAACGAAGTGGCAAACAAATACAATGGTATGACTATAGCAGTCCAGACCAAAAACTTCATAAGACTTTTTATGAAGAAGTAGATTTTTTTGCAGAGCAATTTAAAGAAGCTTTGAGTGATGTGAAGGTGTGTATGATGCATGATATTCTTTATCAAGGGTGGCATTATGTACACAATATAGCTATTCGAAAAGTACAACCTCTCTTCCCTAAGTTAAGGTTTGTGGCATTTACACATTCGTTTCCAACCCAAAGGCCATTGAAAATGGCTGAGGGGATGGAGGGGAGATATACCGCTATGCCAAAGACTGTATTTGCCTATCCATCGTACTCAGGAATACCAGCTCTAGCCAAGCAGTATCAAGTAGCAGAAGCAAGGTGTCAGGTGGTGTACAACATCGTACCGATGGTAGAGTCATTAGGAGAAGCTGTCCAAAAGCTGCATAAAGAAGTAGATTTAACTGCTCCAGAAATATTAATCGTTTATGCAGGTAGGTTTTCCACAGGGAAAAAATTTGAGAAAGTAGCAGCATTAGCAGGGAGTATCAAAAGAGTTAATGAGAAGACGGTGAAAGTCATCTTCTGTGACTTCCCATGTATGGATACACCTGCTGAAGATTATAAGAAAGCTATTCGATATGTTGCTGATTTTTATGGTTTAGCACCTGAAGATCTTATCTTTACCAGTGAATATGGTTATCCTAATGGTTTCCCAAGGCAAGGGGTACTAGATTTGTTTACGTTATCCAATTTATATATTTGTCCGTCCTTTTCAGAAACATTTGGGTTAACGGTTATCGAGGCAGCAAGTCGAGGCAATTTTATCGTGGTGAATAAATGTGTACCAGCATTAGAAGAAATAGGCAAAGTGCTAGGAGCCTATTTTATGGAATGGGATGCACACCATTATGGGTATGATACGAAGCAGCAGTATCACCCTAGTGAGAAGCTTTACTATGATGAGCGTGGCAAAGAGATTGGGACACTGATGCGAGAAAGTAATCCACTGAAAGCTAAGACCATGGCACGGACACAGTTTACGAAGGAATGGATATGGGAAAATCAATTTCAACTACTACTAGAATAAGAATAAAAGTCAATGCCTATAAGAAATAACGGCATTGACTTTTAAATTTTAATAAGGGTGATAACAATTACAAGATGAGCAATAATAATAATCAGAGTCTGTAGTTTGGGAGTCAGTATAATCACAAGTATGTTCGAAAAGTTGTTGAAGTTGTTGATAAAGAGACGTCTGGAGAGCCGTTATATATTGTATGGTAGAAATGGTCGATTCATTTGCGTGAAGCAAATCACAGATGTTATCGGAAACATCAACAGCTTTTTGCAAGTTATTGCCTGTCTCATTAAGAATGTGTGCAATACTTAACTGGGTAAGAGCAATATTTTTTGAAATGTCGTTACAGTTCATAAAAAACTCCTTTGGGTTCTATAAATCTTAATAATAGTCTATTCAACAGAGAAGGATAATGTTAATTAATTATAAAATATCTTAGATATTGGTAGATTAAGTAGCCATTAGGAGAGAAGATGAATATAGTATAAGTGAGAAAGTATGAGGAGGAAACAAAATGGTATCTAGAGAAATACCTGAGCTTATAGAATCTATTGCGTTTCAAGAAAAAGCACTGGCAAATATATTGACAGCCGAAAGTGAAAAATTACACAAGATAGTAAGGAGTGGTTGCATAGAGGATATGTTAGATGCCAATAGCTCGGCTACTTGTTTAGTAAAGGCAATTAATGAACTGGAGTATGTATTGAAGGAAGAATTAAAGTTACTTCAAAAATATATGAATGAATAAGGTAGAAATAAAAAAGAGTACCTTCATAAAAATGAGAAGGTACTCTTTTTTTATACAAGCTGTTAACCGGAATCGAACCGGTGACCTCTACACTACCAATGTAGTGCACTACCGACTGTGCTATAACAGCGTATGTGTCTTGCAACTTCTTTATAATAGCATATGCCATAAGGAGTGTCAATATTAACCAACGCCATAAAAAGAAATAAAAAAATTCTATAATTATATGACAATACAAGCACAAGGACTCTCTCTTGTGCTTGTAGGTGTGAACTAACAAATGATGTTTTGTGGTGTATGTGCCAGCCAGTTCTTGATATTATCAAAGACGATGACTGCACGTTTTTCCAATGCTTCGTGGGTTGCAAAGGCAATGTGTGGGGTAACGAGTGTATGTGGTGAGTGGAAGAGCGGGTGAGTGGTCGCTAGTGGCGGTTCCACTTCAAAGACATCGATGCCTGCACCAGCAAGGGTACCACGTGTCAGCGCTTCAGCTAAAGCTGTATTATCCACCACAGGGCCACGTGCGGTATTGATAAGAATGGCATTTGGCTTCATAAGTGCCAGTTTCTCTGCATTCATGAGATGCTTGGTATTCTCTGTGAGTGGCACATGAAGTGAGATGATATCGCAAGTGCTAAGGAGTGTGTCGAGATCCACATACTGGATGCTCTCAGAAGTTTTGACGGTACGACTGTACGCATAGACTTCACAGCCGAAAGCTTCAGCTACCTTTGCCACACGCATACCGATGGCACCTGTGCCGATGATGCCGAATTTTTTGCCTTCTAATTCACAACCAATGAGGCCCGCTTTTGTACCACCAGTACGGACCACTTGGTCGCAAGGAATGATATTGCGATAAAGGGAAACGATCATCCCAAAGACTAAGTCACATACAGCTGCATTGGAGTAGCCTGCACAGTTACATACGGTGATACCGCGCTCACGGCATGTCTCTAGAGGAATGTGGTCAACTCCTGTAAAAGCTACAGCAATCATCTTAAGACTGGGACAACCTTCAATCACTTCTTTAGGAAGTGGCAGGTTAGACACTGCGATGATATCCGCATCCTTACCACGACGGATGAGTTCCTCAGTGTCTTCTGTACGTGTATCGTAATAAACGATGTCTACAGTAGTGCCAAGTGTAGTATTGGCAAGTGCCATGAGTTTATCTTCAGGGACACCTAATGGTTCGATAATAACAAGTTTCATAAGTAAGCTCCTTTCGATTGGTTCAGAATGTGTGATGACATCTTAGTAACCCAATGATTCACCGACTAAAATGACATGAATACGGCCAGGTATACGGCTGTTACGTGTAATAACTGTTTGCATACAGATGCAATCAGGGCTTAAGCAGTTGCCGCAAATACCGGTGATTGCACAAGGTGTTTCTTTGCCTAGACGTAAGGTGTTTTGTGGAGACGCTACATTATGTACGCGACGAATGGCATCTTCTACAGTAGTAGCTACTTTATTCATCCCGACTAACATAATGACTTTCTTTGGACCATAAATCATAGCAGCCACACGATTACCTAGACCATCAATATTGACTAATTGTCCATCAAGAGTAATCGCGTTGCTGCTCATCAGATAAAAGTCAGCAAAAAAACTTTTGCGTACCACGTCGTCTTGTTCTTCAGGTGTACATTTGGCACGGTCATAGAGGGTGTAGTTTCCATTGTCATAAAGTGCATCTACAAGGCCGGCTTCAAAAATACTCATGGAGCCACCCCATGAAATGCTTGTCTCTTCGGGCATCATAGAAAGTGCCAGATGACGCGCTTCTTCTTTGGTCCCACAGTAGCTTCCTTCCATATTTCTCTTTTGAAGGTGTTTAATAAGGGTGGTTGCTTGCTTTTCATAAAAAGTTTGTTGGATAGACATAAAGAACCTCCTTTTTTCTAAAAGTATAGCATATTCCTTAGAAGGATGCTATATATTGCAAGGTTATCGGTAGTATAATCTTCAATTAAAAGACAAAATATATTTGGCTTACATCGGGCATATTATGTATAATAGATGATGCAAACATACATGAGATGAGGAAACGACATGAAAGAGATCAGCATTTTTGACGTTATTGGACCAAATATGATAGGACCATCAAGTTCCCATACAGCAGGTGCCTTGCGCATTGCTTTAATGGTGTATAAATTGGTGGAAAAACCTATAAAGGAAGTGAACTTTGTACTTTACGGTTCTTTTGCAAAGACGTATAGAGGACATGGGACAGATAAAGCTTTAGTAGCAGGTATACTAGGGATGGATACGGAAGATGAGCGTATCAAAGATGCCTTTAAGTATGCAGAGGAAGCAGGTTTACACTTCACTTTCGAGACAGTGGATAGTCATGCAGAAGTCCATCCAAATACAGTAGAAATCATTGCAAAAGATACATCAGGCGAAGTGACCACGATTATGGGGGCATCTATCGGTGGTGGGAACATTCGCATCGATAAGATTAATGGCGTAGAAGTGGAATTTACAGGTGAGTATACGACGCTTATCATTAAGCAACAGGACACCCCAGGGATTGTGGCACATATCACCCAAGTATTAACTTCCTACAATATTAATATTGCTTTTATGCGTTTGTATCGTGAAGAAAAAGGAAGTTTCGCCTATACACTGATTGAACTTGACGAAAGTGTGGACTCAAAGGTCATCGAGAAGATGAAAGAGCATCCACATATTATTAGTGTACAAACCATTAAAGGGATTTAGACATAAGGAGACACGAGATGAATTTTAGAACTGGAGAAGAATTACTAGAAGTATGTGAAAAACAGCAGTTACCCATATGGCAAGCGATGCTTGAACGTGAAAAGACTATAAGCCATAAGACAGACGAAGAAATCCTCAAGCAATTAGCCCATGCTTACGATATTATGAAGAATGCCATTAGACGTTCGTTGACCGAAGATTTAGTGTCCATGGGAGGTCTCATCGGTGGTGAAGCGAAGAAGATCTACAAGCGTCGTAGTGTATCAGCTTGTGGGGAACTCATGTCGAGAGCCATTAGTTATGCCATGGGTGTACTAGAGGTGAATACCTCTATGGGACTTATCGTAGCAGCACCGACAGCAGGTTCTTCAGGGGTACTGCCAGGGGTTTTGGTAGCCCTTCAAGAAGAGCACGGATGGGACGATGAAAAGATGATTCAGGCACTGCTGAATGCAGGGGCAGTAGGGTATATCATCACCCGTAATGCCACCGTATCTGGGGCAGAAGGTGGCTGCCAAGCAGAAGTAGGAGCAGCATCAGCAATGGCAGCATCAGCAGTGGTGGAGCTTCTAGGAGGCAGCCCGAAAGAGTGCCTTGATGCAGCAGCTACGGCCCTTACAAATATATTAGGGCTTGTATGTGACCCAGTGGCAGGCTTAGTAGAAGCACCTTGCCAAAAGCGTAATGGGATGGGAGCGTCCAATGCACTCATCAGTGCAGAGATTACGTTATCAGGCATTAGTCACTTGATACCTTTTGATGAAACCGTAGAAGCGATGTACAAAGTAGGTCGCAGTATGCCGTTTGAATTACGCGAGACAGCTTTAGGTGGTATGGCAGCGACGCCAACAGCTTGTAGTATGTGCAGCAAAATCTTTGGGGAGTGTTAAAGGTTGTAAAGCATGATAAGTGTTGACAGAAACTATAAATAAAGTTAAGATGAAAAATAATCACCATATCTGAATAATTGAATATTATATAATCATAGAATGGTGATAAGAATCATTTCAACTCAAGGAGGTACAGGATGTTAGACATAGCAATTATTGGTGCAGGACCAGCGGGGTTATCTGCAGCGATTAATGGACGTATTCGTAACAAAACAGTAAAGGTATTTGGGAATGACCCGACGACCAGTTATATATATAAAGCAGAGCGCGTGGACAATTACATCGGTATGCTAGGTGCTACTGGAAAAGAAATGGTGGAAGCCTTCGTAGGACATGCTTTGGAAATGGGCGTAGAAATAGAAAAGAAAAAAGTATTAGAAATCTTCCCTATGGGCGATTACTATATGCTGAATGCAGAAAATGAATTTATCGAAGCAAAGACCATTATCCTTGCCAATGGCCTTTCAAAGAGCAAGCTTTTACCAGGAGAAGAAGCACTTCTTGGTAGAGGTGTAAGTTACTGTGCCACATGCGATGGTCCTTTATATAGAGGAAAAGTCGTAGCACTTGTGGGCGATTCTGCTCATGCGGAAGAAGACGTACATTACTTAAGTGAAGTATGTGAGAAAGTATACTTTATCCCACTTTACAAAAATGTAGGGACATTTGCAGCTAATGTGGAAGTGATTGATGATAAACCACAGGCTATCCTTGGCGAAGGTGTGGTAGCTGAATTAGAACTTAAAAACACAACCCTTCAAGTAAGTGGTGTCTTCATTATCAAAGAAAGCATTCCAACGACTCAGCTTCTTAAGGGGTTAGAGTTAGAAAATAAATCAATCAAAGTCAATCAATTTATGGAGACCAATATACCAGGTGTTTATGCAGCTGGGGACTGTACAGGTAGACCATACCAAGTAGCGAAAGCGACAGGTCAAGGAACCACAGCAGCCCTTCAAGCCGTAAGCTTCCTCCATCAAAAAGAAAATAAGTAGAGCATCCTTCGGGATGCTTTTTTAGTTCTAAAAACTTGTCCCATGCATACATATGAAACAGGGGGTGAAAGCATGGAGAGAATGTATATAGCACTAATAATCATTTGTATAGTAGCCATCGGGGTACTGATGCTTAATATAGGTGTTGTGGGGAAAAAAGAGTATCCTGTGATGAAGTGGGTGTGTATGATACTATTTGCTTTTTCAATGACTAGATATCTAACACTTATTGTTTATGGGGACAGCCCATCCCTTGGGCAACTGGAAGCACTGAAGTACTTTTATTTAGCCACAAGCATTGGTCTTACCATACCCATGGCATCGGTAGTTTGGTATATCACACCACACCTTAGAGAAAAGATCACCTATCCTAAGTACCTTGCTTTTTTTATACCATGGATTGTTTTTTATCTTTTCGTGCTAGTGACACAGCCAACTCAAATTGAGATGGGAGAAAGTTTTGGGTATACATTGACATTAGTAGGAGAGTGGCCTAAGTATTTGAGCATTGCCCAAGGGAGCTTTGTATTCGTTGTGCTCAGTATATGTCTGTGGGGATTATGGAAATACAAAAACAGCCATCTACGTAGCCAATACTTAGCGCTTATCTTAGCACTTGTTGCA
The DNA here is from genome assembly GCA_051656485.1 of Cellulosilyticaceae bacterium. Classification (GTDB taxonomy): domain Bacteria; phylum Bacillota; class Clostridia; order Lachnospirales; family Cellulosilyticaceae; genus JBOFDK01. Next base: position 22,091 of record JBOGBZ010000042.1, on the reverse strand, counting down.
TTAACTTTAGATGGACTGGGGTACTTCATACCGACCTTAAGTATCTTTCCACCATTTACAGTCAGTGAAGTATTGGGCTTTTTAGCCATAGGGTATGGCTTTGCTGGCAAACCATTAAAAACGTACAAATAAAAAAAGATGTAGCGGCGCTACATCTTTTTTAGTTAGGTATTTTATACCAGAGTTTCGTATTTTGGAATCACACAAACACCACAAGCATCAGGGCCTGTATTCACACCGATAGTTGTGCCTATGAAGAAGTATTCTTCAGGTGCAGTAACTGCCATTTCTTTGTTGAAGCAAGCTGTGATTTCATCAGCATAGCCGAGATTATCAGCATGACCAATGATGTATTGGTAGTTGTTTGGTGCGTCACCTACGTATTCTTTTGCAAGGTCTACGATTTTAGCCACAGCTTTTTTTCTACCGCGAACTTTCGCCGCTGGGAAGAGTAAGCCGTCTTGTAGATAAAGAATAGGTTTAACGTTGAGCATGGTCCCAAGTAAAGCAGAAGCTTTACCGATACGGCCACCGTGCTCTAAGTAATCAAGTGTATCCACGAAGAAGAAGATACGAGCTTTTTCGATAAGTTTTGGAATAGTCGCAGTGATTGTTTCAAAGCTTAGTCCATCAGCAATCATACGAGCAACTTCTGTTACGAGAAGACCTTGGCCACCAGTAGCGTTTAAAGAGTTAATAATAGCAATATGCGTATCAGGATAATTTTCTAAAATAAGTTCACGTGCGTTAACCGCAGAATTATAAGAGCCACTGAAATGCCCAGACAAGCAAATACAAAGAATGTCTTTGCCTTCTTTTACATAGTTTTCAAAAACTTCGTAGTAATCGTTGATTGAAGGAAGCGATGTCTTAGGAAAAGCTTTTTCCTCACGCATGCGTTTGTAGAAGTCTTCAATCGACATTTCTACAATCTCCTTGTGATAATCAACTTGATTGAAAGAAACATAAAATGGGATTTGCTTGATGTTGTATTGTGAAACAACAGAAGCGTTTAAATCACTTGATGAATCTGTAATAAGTGCAATTGATCTCATGTTGTCACCTCCTTATATAAATAAATAGAATCGTTCTTATTTTAATATAGCTTGTGTACGTATGTCAATCTTAATCAAAGATGGTATGTGTATAAGCCGTAAAAGCATATATTATTATACGTACCAAGAGAAGGGGGAAGACAAGTGCTATCTTCGAGCTTAGAAAAATATTTGATGACAATTTATGGGATGGCTATCAAAGAAGAAGAGCTTAAGTGTGCAGATATTTCCAAAGCACTGAATGCACCGCTGAAAAAAACCATCCAAGCACTTCAACGCCTACATTACCAAAAGTTTATTGTGTATCTCGCTTATCAGCCTTTGACCATTACAGAGAAGGGGAAGGAAATGGCCCGCTTTCTGATATCCCGTGATGCTTTGATGGAGGAGTTTGGGGAGATTTTACAATTACCGAAGGGGACTGAAGAAGAAGCGGAAATGATGAAGCAGTATTTAACATATGAAACACTAGAAACAATTGAACGTTTTGTAGCTTTTAATAGACAATATCCAGAGGTGGTTAATCGCTATCGGCTTTTTTGCAAGCGTAAGCTAAAAAACCGTTTGTTAGAGCGGGCGCCAGAAGAAGAAATCTAAAAAGTATGCTAAGCGAGGTGCATGCCTCGCTGAAAAGCATAAAAAAGAGGGACAACCTGTGTGGGTTTGTCGTTGTAGAACGGTGTAGAATAGTGCTATAATAGTAAGAAAAGCATACGAAGGGGAATGGGTACATGGCACCAAAGAAGAATCAAGGACAAAACATCGTGAAAGGTGCAATGATTTTGTCTATGTCTGTTATGATTACAAAGATCATCGGCATCTTATATCGTTTACCAGTTACCAATGCATTAGGTGATGTAGGTAATGGGATTTATTCGGTAGCGTATCAAGTTTATATTATTATCATTACCTTGACGTCTATTGGGCTACCCAGTGCGATTTCCAAGTTAGTATCTGAACGGCGAGCAGTGGGGGATTATAAGGCAGCACACGGTATTTATAAGATTGCAATGGTCTACTCCGTAGGGTTATCACTGGTCTTATCCATCGTACTATGGTTTGGTGCAGGTGGTGCCAGCTTATTTTTCCAAATGCCAGAAGCTAAAAGTGCCATTCGTGCATTGGTACCAGCGGTGGTGATCGTTACCGTCATGGCTGTCATGAAAGGGTACTTCCAAGGGATGCAGTCCATGGCACCTACAGCCATTGCACAAATTATTGAGCAGCTGGTCCATGCCATTGTAAGTATCGTTCTTGCCTATGCGCTTTTACAGTTCGGACTAGAAGCTGCCGTAGTAGGAAGCACACTAGGGGTGGCAGTGGGAGGCTTAGTCGGTGTAGGGTTCCTTGTGTTGGTCTACTACCTTTTAAGAGACCGCATCCATCGGAAGATCCGTAAGAGTCAGCATGTCTTTAGAGAAAGTAACAGCCAGATATTAAAGCAAATACTCGTTACCAGTGTACCAATCATGCTGAGTGCATCTGTCTTTTCGGTGATGACGACCATCGACTATGGGATGATGGGCAGTATCTTGCCACAAACCATCGAAAAGCTAAGAGCAGCCGGTGAGATGGCACGTCTGCCTGTAAGTAGTGAGGTCTTACATAGTACGGAGCTTATCTCCAAGAGTTTGACGGGTATCTTTTCCTTAAAGTATATGACCATTCTTAATTTGCCTGTAAGTCTGATCCTTACACTGGGGATGGCAGCAACACCTGCTATTGCAGCAAGTATGGCAAAAGGGGATAAGAAAGATGTGCACCAGAAAACCCATATGATCTTTAAGATTGGGATGCTTTTTGCAGCACCATCTGCTTTAGGCCTTATGGTATTTGGCAAGGAAATTATTATGTTTTTACTTCCGAAAGAACCTTATGGCGGTGAGCTTTTAGCGTATGGCGGGATCGCCATTATCTTCATCACCTTAGCACAGTTAAGTGCGGGGATTTTACAAGGTATGGGTAGGCAGCAGATTCCAACCATTCATGCGGTCATTGCTTGTAGCATTAAAGTCGTACTGAACGTGATACTCCTTAGTATGCCATCGGTGCATATCTACGGGGTCATCCATAGCACTACGATTTGCTACATGATTTATGCAGGGTTAAACATAAGGTATTTACTCAAGACCATGGGCGCTAGATTCCATTGGTTAGATCTTGTGATTAAGCCAGTAGGGATCGCCATCATCATGGGTGTAGTAGCGAAAGGCATCTACATGCTTTTATATGGCATAAAACCTTCCGTAAGTTTATGGCTTATGGTGAGCATCGGTATCGCGGTCGTCATCTATGGGGTACTAGGCATTGTGACAGGCACCATTAGTGAGAAAGATTTGGTAAATATTCCAGGAGGGCATAAGCTCAGTGCTTTCCTTCCTAAAAGATAAATAAATCTCTGTAAAAGTCTCTCATAGTGTATAAAAAATAAAAAGAAGGACACAATCTAGGTAATCTATTTATTTTTATCCACTAAGGAGGCTTTTTGTGTTTACAAAACGACAATTTACTACCCTATTAGTAGGGGGCAGTATTCTATTTTTTATAGCCCTTGCGGTATGTTATACGTATTTTTATTATACAGGAAGGAAGACGCCTATAGCTCAGGAAGAAGTGGTACAGGCACGCGAGACCTTAAGTACCTCTCAAGATATAAAGGAAAACTTGGATACAGACATTAAGATCGTACCCACCACGAAGATGCGCTTACAAATGGTAGATGGGAACCGTAAGGTCATTACCGAAAGTGAGATGGATGCGACCCTTTTTCTAGGTGTTACAGAAGGTATGCTCAAAGAGCGTATGAAGGATTATCAGATTGTACAGTTTGATGCCTATGAAGTCGTCTTACAAAAGCAACTACCTGAGAAGACGACGCCTATCACTTATGCTCTTGTGGTGCAGAATGGTTTCTTAGGGATACTGGAGCAGGGACCACAGCAGAGTTTTCTTTCATTACAACTACCAGAGACTTATTTCACACCACAAGATTTGCAGCTTTTCGTAGGAAGTGGGATGCCCATTACGTTGAATCAGAAGCTGGCACTTCAGCAGCAACCCTACTACATCGAACAAATTTTACAAAACTATAATGAGTAAAAAGCTGGCGATAGCCAGCTTTTGCTTGTCAAAAAATAAAATTCCTCATACAATAAAGGCAAAGAGAGGATGAGATTATGTACAAAATAGGCATTATTGGCGGTGGCGCTTCTGGCCTTATGGCAGCCATAGTAGCAGCAAGAGAAGGCATGGAAGTAACCGTTATAGAAAGACAAAATCGTATCGGCAAGAAAATACTAGTGACAGGGAATGGGCGGTGTAATATGACCCATACGGACCTTCAAGCGAAGCATTTTCATACACATAGTAAGAAGAATCCTTATGAAGTCGTTGAAGGCTTCAACTACGATGACACATTGGCTTTTTTTGAGTCGTTAGGGATCGAACCACTAATCGAGAAAGGCAAAGTATATCCGCTATCAGAGCAAGCTAGTAGTGTGCTTGATGTGATGCGATTAGAATTAGAGCAACTGGGTGTGACCGTATGTGTGGATGAATGTGTCACTTCTTTAAAGTACAACGAAGGTTGGCAAGTGAAAAGTGCAGTGGGCAATGCCTGGACGTTTGACCGTATCATTCTGGCGACAGGTGGTAAGGCAGCACCACAGCTAGGATGTGATGAGGTAGGGTATGGACTACTGGAAAAACTAGGACACCATACGTATACCACCTATCCGACACTTGTACACATGACATCTCCTACACCATACTGCAAGATGATGCAAGGGATTCGTGTGAAAGGTAAAGTAAGTGTGCTAACAGAAGGACGTGTGAGACGTGAAGAGTTAGGCGAAGTCTTATTTACAGAAGATGGCTTATCGGGGCCACCTATTTTCCAATTAAGTAGGGTAGCAGCAGAAGCAAGTATGAAGAAGACACCTTGCGAAGTTCACCTAGACTTATTCCCAAACTTAGACGAAGAAACCCTCATCGGCAAGTTCTATGAGCGTATCGGTAGCAATCCAAGCAAGACTATCGAAGAATTATTCGTGGGTTGGCTCCATAAAAAAGTAGCCATTCCAGTGATTAAGCAAAGTGAAGTCGGGTCACCAGTAGCACCTGGTGAGAATTTAGATTATGAGATGATTGGCAGACTGGCTAGAAGTATGAAGTGCCTCGTCTTTAACATCACAGGTACGAGAGGCTTTAAGTTTGCCCAAGCGACAGCAGGAGGTATCTCATTGGATGAGATCGACCTTACCACCATGGCATCTATGAAAGCACCACACCTTTATGTGACAGGTGAAGTGCTGGATGTGGATGGTGACTGCGGCGGGTATAATTTACAGTGGGCATGGTCCACAGGCTATAGAGCAGCGAAAGCAGCGGCAAGATAAGGAGAAACCAACATGATTCGTGTACAAGAAATTGTATTGCAACTAGAAGAAAAAGAAGAAAGATTACCAGAGCAAATTGCAAAGAAACTAAAAATAAATGTGAATGACATCAAGTCTTATCGCATCTTTAAAAAAGCCATTGATGCCCGTAAAAAAGACGCTATCAAATGGGTGTATACAGTAGATTTAGAGACAACCAAAGATCAAATGTTACTGGATAAGAAGCGTGCAACAAAGACGCCAAAGCTAGCATACGCTTATGTGGAAACAGGTGAAGAAAAACTGAACCACAGACCAGTAGTCGTAGGTAGTGGCCCTTGCGGTATGTTTGCAGCACTTATATTAGCACAGATGGGCTATAAGCCAGTGGTCATCGAGCGAGGTAAGGCAGTGGAAGCACGTGTAGAAGATGTACAAGCTTTCTGGAAAGAAGGGACATTCGACCCGAAATCCAATGTGCAGTTTGGTGAAGGTGGTGCAGGTACTTTCTCAGACGGGAAGCTAACGACTCAGATTAAAAACGTGCGTTGTCATAAGGTGCTTCAAGAGTTAGCAGCAGCTGGCGCACCTGAAGAGATCACCTATAAAAACAAGCCACATGTAGGCACAGATATTTTACAGACGGTCGTGAAGCATATCCGCCAAGAAATCGAGCGACTAGGTGGTGAGTACCGCTTTGAGACGTGTCTTACAGGTTTTGAAACGGAGAATGGCGTGCTTAAGGCTGTGGAGCTAAATGGTACAGAACGTCTAGAGACAGAAGTATGCGTCTTGGCAGTAGGGCATAGTGCGAGAGATACTTTTGAGATGCTGTACGACAAGTCAGTGGACATCGAGCAAAAGCCATTTTCTATGGGGATGCGTATCGAGCATCTACAAGAATGGGTGAATGCGGACCAGTATGGTGATGCCACTAGAAGTGAGTACTTAGGTGCGGCAGAATACAAGCTGGTACACCACTGTGAAAATGGTCGTGCGGTCTATACTTTCTGTATGTGTCCAGGCGGCTATGTGGTAGCGTCGGCATCTGAAGAAGAGATGGTAGTAACCAATGGGATGAGTGAGTATAGCCGTAATGGGCGTAATGCCAATAGTGCGGTATTGGTTAATATCGGACCAGAAGACTTCGGCACCACACATCCATTAGGTGGGATGTACTTGCAACGTGAATTTGAGAAGCTGGCATACACTTTAGGTGGCAGTAACTATAAGGCACCATGCCAAACAGTAGGGGACTTCTTAGCCAATGAAGCTTCGACTGCGTATGGCTGTGTGGTACCGACTTATGAGCCAGGTGTCCACATGACCAATTTAAGAGAAGCTTTACCAAACTTCATGCAAGACGCTGTAAGTGAAGCCCTTGTAGCTTTTGGTAGGAAGATGAAGCACTTTGCCCATCCAGAAGCACTCCTTACAGGGTTTGAGACACGTAGTTCATCACCGATACGTATCAGACGTCACGAAGACTATATGTGTAATATCAAAGGGATTTACCCAGCAGGTGAAGGTGCAGGCTATGCAGGAGGGATCACATCAGCAGGTGTGGATGGGATTGAAGTGGCAGAAGCCATTGCGAAGCGTTACCGTCCACTTACCACAGTTTAACCGAACATTATTTTGGTTGGTATAAAATTTGTTTGAGTTTTTGTCTGTTTTTTGCTATAATACAACTATCATAAAGACAAAATAGAGGTGCAGGGATGGAAAAAGACATCAAACAAGTGCTGTTAAGTGCAGAACAAATAGCAGATAAAGTAAAAGAGCTTGGGGAACAAATCACACGTGACTACGAAGGGCAAGAGCTTTTAGTAGTAGGGATCTTAAAAGGATCCAATGTATTCATGAGTGACTTAGTGAGAAAGATTCAGATGCCGATGAAAATGGATTTTATGGTAGTATCTAGCTACGGTAACGCTACAGAATCCACAGGCGTTGTAAAAATAATAAAAGACATCGAAGAAAGTTTAGAAGGGAAGCATCTTCTTATCGTAGAAGATATCATCGATAGTGGCTTAACCCTTAAGTACTTAAAGCAAATGTTAGAGACACGTAAGCCAGCAAGTATCAAACTATGTACATTAGTAGATAAGCCAGCGAGACGTAAAGAAACAGTATACGTAGATTATATCGGTTTTGAATTGCCAGATGAGTTTATCGTAGGTTATGGTATCGATTATGCAGAGTATTACAGAAACTTACCTTATATTGCCATTCTTAAACCAGAAGTTTACGAAAAATAACAGAAATAAAAGACTACACAGAGATGTGTAGTTTTTTTTGTGGGCAGAGAATATATAAAAAAAGAAACTAAAAAATAATAAGTATTAATTGAATACTGCTATTAACTGTGTTATCATTAAAACATAATGATAAAGATAAAACATGCATATAAATAAATCATAAACTATAAATAATGAAAAGGGGTAAAATGATGAAAGTTATTGTAATAGGATGTACACATGCAGGAACAGCAGCGATTGTTAACACAAAGGCAATACACAAAGATGCAGAAATCACAGTATATGAGCGTAATGATAATATTTCATTCTTATCTTGTGGCATTGCACTTCATGTAGCAGATGTGGTAAAAGAACCTCAGAAACTTTTTTATAATTCACCAGAAGGTTTAGCGGCGTTAGGTGTGACGACTAAGATGGAGCATGATGTGCTAGACGTGAATGTAGAGAAAAAAACAGTACAAGTGAAAAATTTAAATACAGGTGAAGTGTTTGAAGATCAGTACGATAAACTCATCGTTACATTAGGCTCATGGCCAATCATTCCACCATTTGAAGGCATCGAACTTGAGAATATCCTTTTATCTAAAAACTACAACCACTCTCAGACAATTATTGAGCGTGCTAAAGAAGCGAAGAAGATTGTGGTTATCGGCGCAGGCTACATCGGTGTCGAATTAGCAGAAGCCTTTGAAATCTTAGGTAAAGAAACCATCCTTGTGGATGCAGAAGCACGTATGATGAGCAAGTATCTGGATAAGACTTTTACAAATAAAGCAGAAGCAGCATTTACAGCGCATGGTGTAACCCTTGCTATGGGAGAAAAGGTAGAGAAGTTTGAAGGCGTGGACGGTAAAGTATCGGCAGTGGTGACAGATAAAGGGTGCTATGAGGCAGATATGGTGGTACTATGTATCGGCTTTAGACCAAATACTGCTTTACTTAAAGGGCAATTAGAGATGCTACCAAATGGCGCAATCGTTATTGATGACTATATGCGCACAAGTAATCCAGATGTTTTCGCAGCAGGGGATTGCTGTGTGGTAGGGTATAATCCAGCGGAAGATAAGCGTTATATTCCACTTGCGACTAATGCTGTACGTATGGGCTTCCTTGTGGCTAAAAACTTAGTAGAACCTACACTTAAATATATGGGTACACAAGGCACATCAGGTATTAAGATCTACGATTACAATATCGCATCTACAGGTATGACAGAAGAAGTGGCCAAAGCGACCACATCTTATGATGTAGCTAGTGTTACTGTAACAGATAATGATAGACCAGAATTTATGCCAACTTTTGAAGAAGTAACCTTAAGTATCGTCTATGACAAGACAACAAGACGCGTACTAGGTGGTCAAATCATCAGTAAGCAAGACTTAACACAGATGATGAATACCCTTTCAGTTGTGATCCAAAATAAAATGACTATAGAAGAACTAGCAGTTACAGACTTCTTCTTCCAACCTCATTTCAATAAACCATGGAGCATTCTGAATACAGCAGCACTACAAGTGCTCGTATAAATACAAAAAAAGCTGAAATCGTGAGATTTCAGCTTTTTTTGTATTAGCAAGAAAGGGTTACACTAGTGATTTTACAAGCATTAATAAAGAGGTTACGGCCGCATTTGATAGAGAGTACTTTAACAAAGCTGCCACAGATACCACAAACGAGTACGCGCATACGTGTGTTGCCGATGCAGATGATGACTTGCTTGCCAAGATACGGTGCCAGTGCATTTGTCATGGTATTTTCACAACAACAAGATGGGGAATCACAGAGACAATGGTCTTTCGCACAGTAGTAGTTTTCAGGGTCATAACAAGGATCCTTACAGCAGCAGTCACAAGCAGAGTGGCATGGCGGAACACAAGGCTCAGGACATGGACAAGGCTTATGGCATGCACAAGGTCGGCAAGCAGGACCGTAATAATTCTCGGCATCCTGACAAGGGCAATGACAAGGTTTAGCTTCACAGCAGTCGCATGAATGTGGCATAAACATATTTGATGATTGATACATAGAACAACCTCCTTTAAATATTAAGAAAAGGAATCAACAAGGAACGACTTCAATATAATCGATCGCATCTAAATTAACGATATGGGTATTACCAGTACCGATAGCGAGTACTTTCATATAAGAAGTGCAGACTTCACAGACGATGACAAGGGTGCGTGCACGGCAGGTATGAAGCATGACTTTATGACCGATTAATTCATCGAAGCAGGATACACAGTTTTTTGACATAAGCAGTAACCTCCTACATAGTGTATATTAGGAAATTTTTAGACATTCTTTTACAAATTTCCTAATATACACTATGTAAAAGGAAGAGATGATGTGACAAGAATTGTGTATTTTATTCAAAAATTTGAATCTACACATATAAATGTTTTGCATTTCTATTTTTGATAATTATGGTATAATGAGTACAAATAAAAAAGAAACCATAAGGAGTGACGGCATGATGTATTATCAAAGTACACGTAACAGTGAAGTGAAAGTATTGGCGACAGAGGCAATCCTTCAAGGTATATCAAAAGAAGGCGGCTTGTTTGTCCCACAAAGTATTCAAGGGATGGACTTTACTTTAGAAGAAATGCTTGGCTTTACATATCAAGAGATGGCTTATCGTGTGATGTGCTTATTTTTTGGCAATATGAAAGAAGAAGACTTAAAAAGATGTATAGGAAGTGCCTATGATGAGAAATTTGATACAGAAATGATAGCACCACTAGAAGTGACAGAAGCAGGAAACTTCCTAGAACTTTTCCATGGACCTACCCTTGCATTTAAAGATATGGCACTTTCTATTCTTCCATACCTCATGACTACAAGTAAAAGCTATGCAGGTGAAGAAAAAGAAATCGTCATCTTAACAGCGACTTCTGGGGACACAGGTAAAGCAGCCTTAGAAGGCTTTGCAGATGTAGAAGGTACACGTATCGCAGTATTCTTCCCAGAAGAAGGTGTAAGTGATGTTCAAAAGCGTCAAATGACCACACAAGAAGGGGATAACACCCTTGTAGTAGGTATCAAAGGTAACTTCGATGACGCTCAAACAGGTGTTAAGACGATCTTTACAGATAAAGAACTTGAAGAGACACTTAAAGCAAAGGGCTTTGTCTTCTCTTCAGCAAACTCTATTAATATAGGAAGACTTGTACCACAAGTGGTGTATTACTTCTATGCTTATAGCCAAATGGTAAAGGCAAATAAGCTAGGGGTAGGGGAAGCGATGAACGTCGTGGTACCTACAGGGAACTTCGGTAATATTTTAGCAGCTTACTATGCAAAAGAAATGGGCTTACCAATCGCAAAGCTTATCTGTGCATCGAATAAAAATAAAGTACTTTTTGACTTCTTCAAAGAAGGTGTCTACGATCGTAACCGTGATTTTTACATCACCAATTCACCATCAATGGATATCCTCATTTCAAGTAACTTAGAAAGACTTCTTTTCCATATGAGTGGTGAAAATGCAGAGACCGTATGTGCTTTAATGGAAGCTTTAAAGACACAAGGTGCTTATACCATTAATGATGTGATGAAAGAAAAGTTACAAGACTTCTATGGCGGTTATGTGGATGATACAAAGACTAGTGAGTGGATTCGCAAGGTATATGAAAACCATCAGTATTTAATGGATACTCATACAGCGGTAGCTTATGGCGTGTATGAGACTTATAAAGAAGAGACAGGGGATCAAACACCAAGCATCATTGTATCAACAGCAAGTCCATACAAGTTTACAGGAAGTGTCATGGGGGCTTTAGACACCCGTTTTGAAGCAGTAGATGACTTTACACTTCTTAAAGAAATGGAAAAATTATTACAAGAAGAGATGCCAAAAGGCATTAAAGACATTGATACAAAGCCTGTACGTCATCAAACTGTCTGTGAAAAAGAAGAGATGGAAGCAGTGGTTTTAGGATTTTTGAAATAAGATACTTGTAAAAACAACTCAAATTATGGTATCTTAGTAGGTAGCATAGTGTTATCAGATTAACTCTCAGTGCCTTATTAAGATGGTAAAACATCCCGAAAAAATAGGGAGTGGTAAAAGTGAGAGAAATCATGTATAATAAGTAGGCGTGTGCAATCCGCACGATCAATGTAAAATAGTTGGTAAGGCAGCTTTGCGAGCTGGCAACGGAGCGATCCAATTGACATCCAGTTTTACGGCAATGATGATTATCATGTACTATACTATGGCGAACTATCAGACATACGTCAAATAAGAAAAAGGAGAGTTGTTAATTATGACACTTTATGAACAATGGGATAACTATGGAGAAGAAGCAAGAGAGCGTTCTACAGAAGAGTACAAGCAAGTTGTAGAAAAGTACCTTACAAAAGAAAGAGATGTTTACTCTGAACTTCTTTCAAACCCAGAAACAATCGTAGAAGGAACAATTACTGAATTAGGTAAGCGTTTCAACATGACAGAAGTAGAGTTTTTAGGTTTTGTTGATGGTATCAACGAAAGTTTAAAAGCTGGCACATATGAGTTAAATGCTTTAACAGGCGAATCAGTAGTTAAATTAGACTTCGACTTAGCTAAATTATACTGGAACATGTTAGACGCTAAAGCTGATTGGTTATACAACTTACCACAATGGGAAAACCTTTTATCAGCACAAGAAAGAAACAACATCAAAAAAGACTTCAAACAGTCAAAAACAGTTGTTATCGAGAAAAAAGTTGGTCGTAATGAGCCATGTCCATGTGGCAGCGGCAAAAAATACAAGCAATGCTGTATGAAATAACTGCTCAATTGAGCAGTTATTTTTTAAATCTTTTTTAAAAACATAGATGAGGAGAGAAATGAAGTGGATATTAGATGGTCATATTATCTTATTGTAGCTTTGTATGCAGTACTCATTACTTTAAAATTACTTAATAAAAGACAAGAAAATCAGTTTGCAAAAGATCATGAAGGTGTAGAAGTGTATAAAGGTTCTAGAAAAGACTTTTTTACCATTGTTGCTTTTATATGTAGTCTTATTACACTGATTATTAATGGGGTAGCCCTTTTTGCGGGGAAGCCTCTTATATGGACTAGTATTTTCATTACGGTATGTATCATTGGGATGGCTTTATTAACAGTAAAGATCCAAGTGCTGACGACAGCGGATAAGCGCCTATGTGTAGGTGGCACGTTTTTAGAAGCGGATCAAATCAAAGAAGTCATCATCAAAGAAAAGAAATCAAAGACGTACTATGAGATTCTTTTTAATACACCCATACAAGGTTACGAAGGTGTAGAATTTGCCGTTTCAGGTGAACAAAAAGAGTCTTTTACAAACTATATCAAAACGATTTAAAGTCATTCTGTCAAGGATGGCTTTTTTTTATTGTATAAATGGATGTTTTTTGAAGAAATTAAGTAGGAGTATAAAATAATACTTTATTTTTTAAAATAAAGTGGTAAAATAAATAAGTAATTAAATGAATCAACATTCATAAAAGGACATAAAAAGTAGGTGATGAAAGTAATGGAAGAGATTATCCAAGAGATTGCAAAGATTGATTCACGCATTCGTGCAAGTAAATCTCAAAGTGAAGAACGTATTGAAGCACGAAGAAAGTATTATGAGACGCAAATGGAAATCTATGAGACAGAAAGAATAAAAGAAGCCAATGAAAAAAGCGAAGAACTGTATAAAGGCATCATCGTTGGTGCAGAACAACAAGCACAGTTCGAAGAGGAAAAGGCAAAGCAAATGGCATTACTGGTGGAAAATCGCTATCTACAAGTGGAGGGAAAAATGCTAGAAGCGCTATTTGATAAATTGTTTATAGTGGAGGCGTAATATGAATGCATTTGCAAGCTACTATGCGGTAAATACCAAATTGCATACCCGTAAGCGTGCCTTGTTAGATACCCAAGACTGGAACAAGATTATGGAGTATACAGCCGTAAGTCAATTGACGGATTTTTTAAAGAGTCGTTATGGGTATAGTGATTATTTGGAAAAAAGTCGGATAGAGGGAATTCATCGAACAGAATTAGAGATTGTCTTGCACCGCTACTTAGTAGCAGAAATCGAAAAGATCTTACATTATTTTTCGGGTAAGTATAAAGAGTTCTTCAAGCTTTTGCTTATGAAGTATGAGATCTACGATTTGCAACTGATGCTTCGGGAAATTGCAAGAGAAGAAGATATGTTAGGAATTGCCAATCGTTTTGTACATTCTAAGACATATAGCGACTTGAATTATGAAAAGATACTAGGGAGTCGTTCGGTGCCACAGATGATTGAAAGTCTTAAAGGGACGATCTACTATGAGACTTTGAAAACCACAACGCAGGAAGATGCTTGCAAGAGGGAGTTTCATATGGAAATGAAGCTTTATATGCTTTATTACAAACTCTTGATGTCTAAGGCCAATGGCTTAGAAAAGCAAGATGCAGCTATTGCTCAGGCACTTGTAGGGAAAAAGATAGATTTGCTGAATATCCAGTGGATTTATCGTGCTACCAAGTATTATGACATCTCAAGGGAAGAAATACTTGTGTATAGTCTGCCTGGTGGGAATATTAGCTATAATAAGCTGAAAAAGTTGATTTATACCAAATCCATCGAGGAGTTTAAGACTTTAGCCAATAAAGCACTTCATTACCCGCTGTTTAAAGAAAGTAAAGATGATGCACTTCTCGTAAGAGATATTGATGAAGTGATGTATAAGCTAATTAAGAGTATCCATGTCCCTAAGAGTATTGCCATGCCATTACAGTATATTTATGGACTTGAAATAGAGGTAGATGACCTTGTTGCCGTGACAGAGGGGATTCGTTATGAAATGTCTAGAGAGGAAATACAAAAATATCTGGTAGTTACAATATAATGAGCGGAGGAACAATAGATGGCTATTGAAAAAATGATGCTCTTAAATCTAGTAGGCTCCTTGGAAGACGAACATCAGATACTAGAAGAGCTGGTATTGTGTGAAAACATACATCTCAATATCGAGCATGGAGATATTTATGATAATAATTATATTGTTCATCAATATGAGGCCATGATGCCCCATGATGACATTCCTATTTTAGAGAACTATGCCGAAATGGGAGCTTCCTATAGCCAAATGGAGGAAGAACTTTTAAACATTTGTAAGGGGATGAAGTTAGAGGCACATATTGATAAGCGTAACTTAAAGAAACAATACAGCATCGGTCAAGCGAAGAAAGACTTGCAGAACATCCAGAAAGAAGTAGGGGACTTGATCAATGTAAGTATTGAAAAGCAGAAGGGGATAGAGGAATTATTAGCTTTCAGAAAAAAGGCGATTTGCATCGAAAAAGAGCAATTAAACTTTTGTAAGCTCAATGAATTAGAGTTTTTTAATTATCAACTCGGATTACTTTCTAAAGAAAATAATATGCAAATCAAGAAAAACTACGAGAACATTAGTGCAGTTGTTTTGCGTATTGGATCGGTGGAAGATTGCCAAGAAGATATCTACCTTATTGTTTATCCGATGCAGTTTGAAGAAGAGACCAATCGTCTCCTTAAGTCTTTGAACTGGATCAAGCTGAAAATTCCTGAGCCAATCAGTGAAAGCGAAGGAAATTGTATCGAAGCTTTAGATAAGTACATGGAAGGTTTGCAGCAAGACATCGCACAAATTGAGAAAGAAATCTTAAAAAACAAAGAAGAAAAGCAGCTCCTTATCAATACCATCTTTACCCGAATCAAAATGGAACAAAAGATTCTAGAGCTTAAGCAAGATATCGTACATGGGAATAATCTTTTCGTACTTAATGCATGGGTAACCAAGCAAGATAAAGAAATGGTAGAAGAACGTATCGGTAATATCACAGATAAATTCGTGGTAATCTCTAAAGATGCCAAGGAAATCGACAAAAAGATGATGCCACCCACAAAACTTAAGAATAATTGGTTATTTAGGCCTTTCGAGTCTATCGTAAGATTATATGGCTTACCTTCTTATTATGAGATAGACCCTACGCCTTTCTTGGCGCTGACGTTTATCGTTATGTTTGGGATTATGTTTGGTGATATCGGCCAAGGGTTTGTGTATTTCCTTGTAGGCTGTCTAGCAATGAAGAAAAGTAGCGTCATTGGTGGTGTCCTCACAAGACTTGGCATGAGTTCTATGGTATTTGGCTGTATTTATGGAAGTTTCTTTGGACTTGAGCAGCATCATCTACCTTGGCTACCAAGCTTGACGGGACCAGTACTCTCACCTGAGAACATTATGCCTATTTTACTTGTGGGTGTGGCCTTTGGTGTGATTGTCTTATCTGTATCCTTCATCATAGGGATTACCAATGCCTTAAGAAGGGGAGATATAGAGGAAGGGTTCTTTGGAAAGAATGGTGTCGCAGGCTATACGTTCTTTATGGGCTTTGTCTTTACGGTAATAGCCGTTGTAAAGGTCGTTCCACTATCACCTTTTATTCCATTAGGCATTATGGGGCTTATGTTGGTGGTGATGATTCTTAAGGAACCACTGACCAATATGATTCGTGGCAAGAAACCTTATATCCATGGAGAAGTAAGTTCTTACTTTATCGAAAGTATTTTTGAAGGGGTAGAGACCATCTTAGGTGCTTTAAGTAATGGTATTTCATTTATCAGGGTAGGTGCTTTTGCCTTGAATCATGCAGGTCTTTTTATGGCTTTCTTGGTTATGGCAGAGATGATCCCAAATGCCTTTGGTAAATTCATTGTTTTATTATTAGGTAATTTACTCATATTAACTTTGGAAGGACTTGTCGTTTTTATCCAAGGACTCAGATTACAGTATTACGAAATGTTCAGCAAGTATTTTAAAGGTGATGGCATCGACTATACACCAGTGAAACTCCAAGAAAAATAAAGAGAAAATAATCAGAAAATAGTGAGAAAGAAGGAATAGAAAATGGAAATGATGGTTTTATTAGCAGCAATCGTCGCTGTATCAACAATTATTTATGGTGTACGTACACTTAGAGTGAAAAAGGTAGGCAATGTGCAACAAGCCATTCTTACTTCAGTAGGCTTTTTTGCAATAGCAGTTGTCGGTATGTTTACTTTTATCTTTATGGGTAGCCCAGTTATGGCGGAACCAGCAGTAGCAGCAAGTGCAGCAACAGCTATTAGCTTAGGTGAAGGCTTTAAATACGTGGCAGCATCACTTAGTACAGGACTTGCGACTATCGGTACAGGTATGGCAGTAGGTTCAGTAGGTTCATCAGCTATCGGTGCTGTATCTGAAGATCCATCCATACTTGGTAAGACACTTATTTTCGTAGGTATGGCAGAAGGTATCGCAATCTACGGTATGATTATTTCAATCTTAATACTCTTTGTATAAAGGACTGAGCTCATGAAATCCTTTTTGATTAGTGATAATAAAGACACTTGGGTTGGCATGAGGCTTGCTGGTATCCAGGGGGTAGTCGTGCATACAAAAGAAGAAGTGCTACGTGCTATAAAAGAAGCCATGAAAGATGAAAGCATAGGGATTCTTATCCTTACAGAAAAAGTCGTAGAGATGGCGCCAGAAGAAATTATTGAATGGAAGTTGAAGGCCACAAGGCCTCTTATTATAGAGATACCAGATAGACATGGTACAAAACGCCATGAAAATGCTATTACAAACTATATAAGAGAGTCAGTCGGTATTCGTATATGAGGTGAAAATAGATGGTCACACTAGAACAAAAATTAGCGTTGTTTTCGAAACTTCTACAACAAGATGTGAACACAGAAATAGGTGAAAAGATACAAAATATGGAAAAACAGTACGAAGAAATCGTACAAGAGCATAAGCGTAAAGTAGACCGCGAAGCAAGACATATTGCAGAACGCGCAGAAAAAAAAGGCGAAGAAAAACGCTTAGAGCTTATGAGTAAGGCAAAAATGCAAACCAAAATGCAGAGCATGTACGTGAAAGAAAAGTACATTGGTATTTTCATTGCAAAGTTAGAAGAAAAGTTCAGAGCATTTAGCCAGACCCCAGCGTATAAGGGCTATCTAGAAAAACTACTTCATGACTTAGATGGGTTAGGCACAGATAATGTTTTTAATATTTATATGACCAAAGTAGATGGTGAACAGTATGGTGAGATGGTCAAAGGGTACCTTGTAGGAGCAGGCTTTAACGAAGAGCATCTGCACTTACAAGAAAAAAGTGACGCTATGTTAGGTGGCTTTATATTGGAAAATCCAATGAAAAACTTACGCATTGATTTATCAGTGGCAACCCTTATCCAAGACCATAAAGAAGAAATCATACACACTATTTTTGCAGCCATAGGAGAGGTCGGTGAGTCAAATGAGTAAGTGTGGAAAAGTACAAATCATTAATGGACCTGTTGTAAAAGGCTGCGATATGGCAAACTTTAGAGTTAATGAGATGGTAACAGTAGGTAAGCAGCAGCTGATCGGTGAAGTCGTATCTTTAGAAGATGACATCGCAACCATCCAAGTTTATGAGGAAACAGAAGGTCTTAAAGCCAATGAGGAAGTCTACCCTACAGGGGCACCACTTTCCCTTACTTTAGGACCTGGGATGCTGGGCAATATGTTTGATGGGATTCAGCGTCCCCTTAAGCAAATCGAGAAAATCTCTAAGAACTTCATACCAGAAGGTATCGGACTCCTTTCCATCGACCCTCATGCACCATGGGAAGTGAAGATGCAAGTAAAAGAAGGGGATTACCTCCAAGCAGGTGCTGTGTATGGTACGATCCAAGAAACCTTAAGTATTGTGCATAAACTCCTGGTAGCACCAGGGGTTAAAGGTAAAGTCAAAAGTGTGGAACCTGATGGCATCTACACACTAAATGATACCATCGTTGTATTAGAAAATGAAAAAGGGGAAGAAATCCCTCTTACATTGGCACAAAAGTGGCCTGTACGTAAGCCACGTCCTGTGATGAAGCGTCTACCAATCTATAAACCACTGATTACAGGTCAAAGGGTTATCGATAGTTTCTTCCCAGTAGCTAAAGGTGGAACTGTAGGTTTGCCAGGAGGATTCGGTACAGGGAAGACCGTGACACAGCATCAGTTAGCCAAGTGGAGCGATGCAGATATTATCGTTTACATTGGTTGTGGTGAGCGTGGGAATGAGATGACAAACGTACTGGAAGAGTTCCCAGCACTTATAGACCCACGTACCAATCGTCCACTGATGGAGCGTACCATTCTTATTGCCAATACATCGAATATGCCAGTAGCAGCCCGTGAAGCCAGTATTTATACAGGTATCACAATGGCAGAGTATTTTAGAGATATGGGTTATGACGTAGCCATCATGGCAGACTCTACTTCGAGATGGGCAGAAGCACTTCGTGAAATCTCAGGACGTCTCGAGGAAATGCCAGCAGAAGAAGGGTATCCAGCTTACCTGCCTTCACGCCTTGCGCAGTTTTATGAACGTGCAGGCTGTGTGAAAACTTTAGAAGGCGAAGAAGCATCCGTAACCATTATCGGTGCGGTATCACCAGCAGGTGGGGACTTCTCAGAGCCAGTTACAGAGAATACCAAGCGTTTCGTAAGTGCGTTCTTAGCGCTGGACAAAAAGCTTGCTTATGCAAGGCATTACCCAGCTATTAACTACCTTACAAGTTATAGCGCTTATGTAACCATGCTTGAAGACTGGTATAAGGATCATGTATCACCAGATATGCTACCTTTACGTGCGAAGATGGTGCGACTTCTTCAAGAAGAAGAAAAACTTAATGAAATCGTGCAACTTGTAGGGGAAGACGTCTTGCCAAATGACCAACGCCTCGTTCTTGAGATTGCTAGAACCATCAAGAAAGGGTTCTTGCAACAAAACGCGTTGCATAAGGAAGATACCTATGTATCCCTTGAAAAGCAATACAAGATGCTAAAGGTTATCGACACTTTATATCAAAGTGCATTAAGTTGTGTGAAAAAAGGTATTCCACTTTCAACGATTCGTAAGCAAAGTGCATTTGAAGATGTGGTCAAGATGAAGTATGACGTACCAAACGACCAAGTGTATCTTTTAGATGAACTGACAAAGAAAATCATCGATACTTATAGAACATTGAAAGAAAAATATGAATAAGAGATAAGGGATGGTCAAAGATGAGAAAAGAATACTTAAAATTAGAAAAAGTAAATGGACCACTCATTGTCCTTTCTGATATAGAAGATGCAGCTTACGGTGAGATTGTAACCATAAAAGTAGATGATGGGACCGATGTACGTAAGGGCAAAGTCATTAAAGTTGAAGGTAATCAAGTGGTGGTGCAAGTATTTGAAGGGACGACAGGTATTTCCACTGAGAATGCTTCCGTACAATTTACAGGTCACCCACTTGTGATGCCTGTATCAAAAGATATTTTAGGAAGAACGTTTAATGGGGTAGGGGAACCAATCGATGGTGCTTACCAAGTCATTTCTAGCCAAAAAGTTAATATCAATGGACGTCCTATTAATCCAGTGGCAAGACGTTACCCAAGAAACTTTATCCAGACAGGTGTTTCGGCTATTGATGCACTGATGACACTCATACGTGGACAGAAACTTCCTATTTTCTCAGGCAATGGGATTGCCCATAATGAGTTGGCAGTTCAAATCGTTAAGCAAGCGAAGATTGAAGGGGCCAATAGTGACAACTTCGCCGTAGTCTTTGGTGCCATGGGTGTACGTCATGATGATGCTAGTTACTTTACACGTAGCTTTGAATCAGCAGGGGTACTAGACCACGTGGTTATGTATCTGAACTTAGCGGATGATCCGATCGTTGAACGTATTGCGACACCACGCTGTGCATTAACGGCCGCTGAATATCTAGCTTTTGAGCACAATATGCACGTGCTTGTTATTCTCACAGATATGACTAGCTATGCAGAAGCTTTACGTGAGATTTCTTCCACACGTGAAGAAGTACCTTCACGTAAAGGGTATCCTGGCTACTTATATAGTGACTTATCTACGATTTATGAGCGTGCAGGGATGTTAGAAGATAGAGAAGGATCCATCACCCTTATTCCTATTCTAACGATGCCAAATGATGATATTACGCATCCCATCCCAGACCTTACAGGGTTTATCACTGAAGGGCAGGTCGTACTCAATCGTGAGTTAAATCAGAAAAATATTTATCCACCAATCGCTGTACTCCCATCACTTTCACGTCTGATGAAAGATGGTATCGGTGAAGACTACACACGTGAAGACCATGCAGATTTAGCAAACCAGATCTTCTCAGCGTATTCTCGTGTGCAAGACGTACGTGCATTGGCACAAATCATCGGTGAAGAAGACTTGGGCGACATCGACCAGCTCTACCTACAGTTTGGTCGTGCTTTTGAAGAGCGTTTCGTCGCACAGACGCCGAATGAGAACCGTTCTATTATTGAAACCTTAGATTTAGGTTGGGAGATTTTATCCATCTTACCAACAAGTGAGCTTGATCGTATGAAGCCAGAGATGATCAAAAAATACTATTCTAAGAAGAAGGAGTAGTTCATATGGCAGTGTTAGTAGCACCTACAAAGTCCAACTTAATTAAAGCGAAAGCGTCTCTGGAGCTTTCCGAAAAAGGGTTCGAACTTTTGGATAAAAAGCGAAATGTACTTATAAGAGAGATGATGGAACTGGTAGATAAAGCAAAGAACATTCAAGGCAAGATTTATATCACCATCGAAGAAGCCTACCAAGCTTTAAAAGTCGTGAATGTGACCATGGGGATTGCGAGGGTAGAAGACATTGCCTATGGGATTCCAAAAGATGAAAACTTTGAAGTGCTTTTGAAAAGTATTATGGGTGTAGATATCCCTACCATTCGGTACACAAAGAGTGAAGTACTGCCAACTTATGGCTTTCATGATACCAATCCAGCACTGGATAAGGCCACAGAGAAGTTTCGTGAAGTACGGTACATGATTTATGAATTAGCGGAGATCGATAATTCAGTGTTTAAACTTGCGAAGGAAATTGAGAAGACGAGAAAGCGTACCAATGCTTTAGAGCACATTCAGATTCCTAAGTATAAAGAGCAAGTGAAGTACATTCAAGAAGTACTTGAAGAAAAAGAAAGAGAAGATTTCTTTAGACTTAAGAAGATTAAGAAATAATTCAAATTAAGAGAATAAATGGATTTTAATATAGCCCTTGAAATCTGAGACTAAAGAGGCTATAATAAGTTTAACAAAGCAAGAGACAACATCACTCATTTCCTGAGATGTACGAGACCCTGTTATTTTGAACCTACAAATTACGAATGGGAGACCAAAGCTTCTATATAAAACAAATGTTAGGCCACAAGCTAATTCCCTTTGGGCAGTGGACAGCAGGATTTTATGAGCAGTCACCCACCTAGCTTAGCTAGGGCGTCAAAATATCAGGAACGGCATAGTGGGATATAGATGAGAATTAAAGCACTAACTTCGGTTA
>JBOGBZ010000041.1:0-6799 GCA_051656485.1 Cellulosilyticaceae bacterium | reverse complement strand
ACTGCATAGACATTGTTGCTACTGTTATGAATACTAACCATTTTTTCATGGTACTCACTCCTTACATTCATTTAGATTACAGCCTCATTATAGCTTGTCGCCAAGTTTGCAGGCGTTAAGCTTGTGTTAAGAAATCCCCCTCTCCCTTAACATAGACTTAACACACGCCTATCCCAACTTATACTTAAAACAATCTCCACGGTACTTAATCTGCGTGTATTCTAATACCCACTTTGACACTTGATCTCTGCATCGTCCCTCTACAGTAAGAAGTGGGACCATCCCCAAGCACCCAAACACTTTACGTTCCTGCTCACTCCCATAGGCTATGCTTAAGGTACTGGGCTCATCGGCAAATGTATCAAAGCCTTTTTGTTCATAGTACGCAAACATGGACAAAATCTCCTTGCCCTCTGTTGCAATCTCCGGAAATACAGATTGGGCCACATAAGAAATATGAATTGCCACACACATGTCATCCACACGACGCTCGCGTACAATTTTATAGACACTATCCTCCTGCGGTATCTCTAGCCTCTCGTAGATACGCTTATTGTACGCGATAGGTTTACACCCTCTATTTCTTGATATCAATGGATACCCTTGGCTCTGCATTTTACTCGTAAAACTTTCATTCCCCGTTAGCACTAAGTCTAAGGGTGCCATCCGCTTACACACATAGCGCCCCTTCCCTTGCTTTGAATAACTATAGCCCATTTGCTCCAGTTTTTCATAAACCCGTCTCACACTTATCCTTGGTAAGTCATATTTTCTTGCAAGTTCATTTTCTGAAGGTAATTGATCTTCTGCATTATACCTTCCCCTCTTGATTTGTAGAATCAATACATCTATCAATTCACTCTCTGCAACCATCCCTATTCCTCCTCTTTGTAGTCTACCTATTGCTTTATCCTATCAAAGTGGCATTAAATGAAAGTTAAATCTGAATTAAATATAAAACACCTGTACAAGTTCATATTTCCTTGTACAGGTGTTTTATATTTAATCTATGGTGTGGCTTATGCCTCTTCTACTGTTTCTAGATGGATAATCTTTACTTTCTGTGACGGCTCTTCTGCCACTTCATAAATCAAGATTCCTACATCATTATTATTAAAACTAAATAAAAAGTACTGCAGCGGCTTACTTGCGAGTAGACGCTTATACTTCTCATCAAGATAGTCATCTATCTCTCGCCAGCCCATCGCCTTCTTATCCACCATCTGATGAAGCTCCATCAGCACACGTTCACAGTCGCGTACTTCCCCTTCACTTCCTAGACGCTTCATGACTTCTAGGCATTCTGGTTCAAAGCTAAAATCATGGTATACTTCTTCCCATTTTGTCTCACGTTCTTTAAGCCTTGCCTCACTGGCTTCTTGCACTTCTCTCGTGGTCGCTTCTTTTTCTATCAGCGCTTTTTCCACTTCTTTCGTTAGGCTTTCATTATCCTTCTTCCATCTCTCCCTATAAAGCTCAGCACTTTTCACTTCTTCCTTACTCATCTTAAGCATCCGCTCATAGCTATTAATCTGAGTGTTTTTCATGGCTATTTCTTTTTCTGCTACTTCTTTTGCCACTTTTTCTTGTAGTTTTTTGATAGCCTCTTGAAGTGATTCTTGGTGATGCTCTTCTTCTTCGATAAACTTATTTTTCGCTGCAATACGCTGATTGTTTTCGAAAAGCTTTTGGATGGCTACATCATAGGCGGCCGTATTTTTCTCATGTCGCTGGCTTAACTTTTGGTGTGCTTGTATCAAGTCTTTCTTGCCTTGAGACTCGATGTAGCTTGGTAAGTCCGCATCTTTTACTGTAAATGGCTTTCCATAGGCTTCTACACTAGTAGCTATAAACTGTACTAAAAGGTACTTCACCATCTTTACAGGCTCTTTCTCAGCGCGGTAGTACTTGGTGATCCAGTCTGCTTTTTGAGATAGTAAAAGCTCTTCTTTTAAATTGTAGATTTCTGCTGCTTCATTAATGATTGCTACCGAAAGTACTTCTTCCGACACATCCCCTACTAATCCACATCTATCTGCTAAAAGCCCTTTAAGTTCTAACTCCAGACGTTCTCTTGGATGCTCTTCTCTCGCTAACTTACGCTGCTGGATGGCTTCATCTAGAGCAAACCCTTCGGGTTCTTGCAAAGGTTGACGCTTCATAAGTCCTGTCACCACATGGGTGGCTTTGACCAAGCGCTTCGCTACTTTATAGCCCGCATCTTTATATACATTCGTCACTGTGAAAACTTCAAACAGTGCTAATTGCTCTCTTACTTGTTCATCTGAAAGTTGCTTCATTGCTTCAAATAAATTTGTCAAAATCGTAGTCTCCTTCTTCCCTCTTGCTTATCTTTCTAGGATACTTGTTATTTTACCATTTTTCTTCCTATTATTGCTACTGCTTTATGCCAATATTCTCCACATATAAATAAAGCCCCTGGCCTAGGCCTGGGGCTTCATTTATATGAATCTTTAGTTTGCTTTTTTAGGTATGATCGCTGTCATCACAAGTGTTGCCCAATCAGAATCATTATTCTGTGTCCACTCACATGTCACATTAAGCGCTTTTAACCAAGCATTTAAGCCATGGCTTTCTTTACTTACTTCTGGGAAGCGACGACCAAAGATTTCTTTGATGTCTTCTAATAAAGTTGATTGCTCTTGGTGAGAAAGCTCTTTGTTTAAAAGTGGTTCAATAATCTCCACACAGCCGTATCTAGATGCTGTATCTTCTGCGTAAAGCTCTTCCACATATTGCTGA
This sequence comes from Cellulosilyticaceae bacterium, assembly GCA_051656485.1. GTDB lineage: Bacteria > Bacillota > Clostridia > Lachnospirales > Cellulosilyticaceae > JBOFDK01. The sequence continues at coordinate 4,036 of JBOGBZ010000041.1, read as the reverse complement.
CGCTCTTTGTTTAAAGTCGTCTTGATGTCTTCGATCTCATCTACATTTGATAAATAACGCTTCGCTACAGTTAATGCTTGGATATCTTTATCGATTTTCATAATCTTTTTTTCTAATTTAAAGTGTCTCATCGTTATCTCATTTCTCTTATTGGATTTGGAAGCCTCATCTATTTCGCCTTAGATAAGCCCCTCTTCTTTATAATTTTCTAGGTACCCTACAAGTTGGTTTAATGTACAGAAATCTTTGGCGATTTTATCCTTCATTAACTTAAGGCCTTTGATTAATTCCTCTTCTTCGAATCTTTCTAGAAGAAGCATCATGCTTACTGAATTCACCTTACCTTCTTTTGTATCAAGTACACGTGCAAACTTGATATAAGGATTAGTCATAGCCGTTTCCACACTTTTTTGTAGTGCTTTACTCATGATTAAGATTGGTGCTGTTTCAAAGATTTGTACTTTTTGGCCTTCTAAATTCACGTTCTTCGCTTCACTTAAATCAGTATTTACGAAGATAACATTCTCAAATACTGCGCCTTCAAAATCTACATTCTCAAGGTTTGCTGTATCAAATACTGTATGGCTAAACTTCACATTCTTGAACTGACTGTTTTTTAAATTAGTGGCTACTAATTCTGCTTGATCAAATGTACATTCATCGAATTTACACGCTTTGAACTGTGCCCCTCTAAAACTTGTGTCATTAAAATCTGAACCTGTAAAATCAGAGTTAAAGCAATTACTTCTTCTTAAGTCATTGCCTTTAAATGTGCTGTTCATCTTTTTTCTATTTTTAAAATTGATCTGGTTATTTACTCTTTTACTCTCGGTCATTATGCTCTCCATCTAATCTATAGATTTTTTTCGCTACCTATTGTTTTCGCTCCATCATATCATACATTATACCCAATAACAACAAAAAAGCCTCTTCTACCATTATTTCTACTATTTAATTATTTTAATCACGTCTTAAAGCCATTCTGTGCGTTTCACCCTTATCTGCTCGCCTGTTTGCATCTTTTTAATGACTAATTCACCTTTTTCTAGCTCATCTTCTCCTATTATAATCACCGTCTCTATCCCTTTTGCCGCTGCGTACTTCAATTGTTTTTTAAGGGAGTCTTGATTCAGGTAGACTTCTGATGGTACGCCTTTTCTTTGTAATGCCTGATTCACTTGGAGGCATTCCTTTAATGTATTGCCTAGAGGAATAATAAGATACGCCTCGTCTTTTTCTATATAGTAATTCTCCACAAATCCAATCTCCTTCAGTACAAAGAAAAGTCTTGTGATGCCTATGGATATCCCTACTCCTGGCATTTTCATCTCTGTGTAAAGTGCCGTCAAGTCGTCATACCTTCCGCCTGAACAAATGGAGCCATACTTTTCATTTCCCTCCATAATGGTTTCAAAGATAGTACCTGTATAATAATCAAGCCCTCTCATAATCTTAAGTTCAATGCTAAAGTTCCTATCCGCCACGCCAAATGCCTTAAGTGTCGTGATCACTTCTTCTAATTCTGATATTCCCTGAGTCATTTTCCAATACCCAAAGCCTTCTTCTTGTACACCCACTTCACCAGAAGCTTGCTTCAGTTGCTCGCTCATTTCTCTTAATCCTAAAAGCATCTCCTCCCAAGTACCTTCTATACTTAAAAACGCCTCTATGGAGCGTACTTTTGATGATCCCACCACGTCTTCTAGCTCTTGTAGGCACTTCTCTTTACCTATTTTATCGTACTTATCAATAAGTCCCATCACTTCCTGCTGTGCTTCTATCCCTATCAACTCCAGTAGCCCCGATAAAATCTTGCGATTACTTATCTGAAATACATAGTTGGTGAGGCCAATGCTTTCAAAAGCCTGTGCCGCCACACGCATGACAAATGCATCATTGGTAATCTCTAACTTTGTAGGCGCTACCACATCTATATCCAACTGATAAAACTCACGGTATCTACCTTTCTGGTTTCTTTCCCCTCTATAAACCTTTCCTATCTGATAACGCTTAAAAGGAAAAGTAAGTTCATTCATGTGTTGTACCACATAGCGGGCAAAAGGTACTGTGAGATCAAACCTTAACGCCTGCTTCGTCTTATCTTTATCGATACGGTATACCTGCTTTTCTGTCTCCCCTGCTGACTTAGCCAGTAAAATTTCTTCTTTTTCAATCAGCGGTGTATCCATTGGCAAACACCCATTTTGCTCATACACCTTTGTCATTTTCTTTACCATATCATTAAATACAAGCTGCTCTCTTGGACATAGTTCCATAAACCCTGATAATATAGATGGTTTTATTTTTTTCATTTCACTCTCTCCTTTGATTTTTAATTATAAAAAAATGCACCTAGGCATTCTACCTACGTGCATCGATTCTCTCTGGGAGAGAGCGCTGAATTATGAATTCAAATCATCACAGTAGATACAAGCCTAACGTTAACTAGACTTGTATCTACCCATTCAAATGAGTGACCCAAGCCCTACTGATGATGATGATGTAATTGAACAGTGAATGTTAATTGTTTTGAATTCATAATTCCCTCCGTGTGTTATTTTGAACTATTTTACCTTATTTCGAAGTACTTTGCAACCCTTCTCGCTCACTGTCCGTCAGCATCCTCCAACTTCCATAAGCCAAATCCTCTATTTCTATATGAAGAATCCGTACACGCTCTAAGTGTACAACTGTATAGCCAAAACTTTTGCTCATCTTACGTATTTGCCTATTGAGCCCTTGGGTCATAATAATACGATACGTATCTTCTGTCAGGCGTCTTACCTTACAAGGTCTTGTTTGCACCCCATCAATCATTACGCCTTCTGACATCCCCTTTACAAAGGCATCATCAAATGGTCGATCTAGCCTTACAATGTATTCTTTTTCATGCTTATTTTCTGATGCTAAAATTTCATTGGCTAAATCACCATCATTAGTAAGTAAAATAAGCCCCTGAGAATCTTTATCTAACCTTCCTACTGGGAAGATATATTCAGGATAATTGACAAAACTGATGATATTATCTTTGACACTAGGATCTACTGTACACGTAATACCCACTGGCTTATTGAGCAAAAGGTAGACTTTTTCCCGAGGGACGATGACTTCATTATCAATACGAATCTCATCCTCTTCCTCCACCCATTGCCCTGGGATACATAATTGATTATTGACCAAGACGCGCTTGGCTTCTATAAGCACATTTGCCTGCTTCCTCGAACAAATGCCTTTGTTACTTAATAATTTATTGATGCGCATATAACTTTCAAATCTCCTATCTGCTTTAAATCCAAGTGTAACCGCTATCGGCAATATTTCATTTCATATCTCTTTGTACTTGCTTAAGCATCCGCCTTCTTAATCACATCGCTTACTTCAAAAGGAATGACTTTTCTTAGTTGGTCCAAACCTAATTCGATTTGGTAACCGATCTTGCCACCACTAAAGATAATGGTCTCCCACGCTGCAGCTGTCTCATGGATAAAAGTCTTAAACAATTTTTTCATCCCTATAGGCGAGCATCCTCCATGGATATACCCCGTAAGTCCTAAAAGATCCTTGGATTTGAGCATCTCTATAGACTTCTCGCCACTTGCCTTGGCTGCCTTTTTAAGGTCTAATTCCTCCGCTACTGGAATCACAAATACATAGTGATTCCCACTCTTACCAGTTGTCACAAGTGTTTTAAATACTTGCTCTTCATTTTGCCCCAACACCCTCGCTACTTCTACGCCACTTATGGCTTCTGATTGGTCATACTGATGGTCTGTATAGCTAATCTTCATCTGCTCTAATTTACGCATGGCATTTGTTTTTTCTTTATTTTTCATCTCGTTCCCCCTTAAAATGCATTGGTAGTGTAAAGTATTACACTATCCTTTTTTATTTAATTCTTTATATATCAAGGGTTCTAACTATTTTTGAATATAAAAATAGCGATACCCCCTATTTCTAAGTTATAATTGAGTCTCCTACAACAACAATTACACAGAAAGGCTGTATCGCATGGACTCAATTTTAACTTATTTACTAC
>JBOGBZ010000040.1:0-6983 GCA_051656485.1 Cellulosilyticaceae bacterium | reverse complement strand
GTAGAAAGTTCTTTTGATTCTTCAGCAGTTAAAGTCATGTTTGGAATAGCTGGTGCTAAGAATGGTGCGTACATTTTTGTTCTTTCTAAAGCAGCAATACCATCAGGAGTTAAGATGATGTCATTTTCAACCATCTCAGGAGTTTCCATAGTTGGTACATATGCAGATGGACAATCAGGTGTTCTGTTTGGATCTGATGGTAAGATCTCCCATTGATCGCCGCGTTGAACAAGTGAATTACCATATCTTAATTTAAGTGAATTTTCTTTTTCGTAGAATGTATCAATGTAACGCATTGCAACTTCTGGGTTTTTACAAGAAGCTGAGATGATTGCTCTGTTTTTATCAATACTGTAGTCGAATTGAGCCCAGATTTGATCCCCGTTTGGTCCTTTAAGTGGTTCAATAGCAATCCACTCAGTACCTTCAACAGCTGAAGGACCATTTGTTAAGTAAGCACCTAGATAGTTAGAAGCTCTTTTTGCCATATACATATTATGGTCTTGAGTGAAAAGTTCGCTATCAAGAAGACCTTCTTTGTAAAGTTTTCCCGTCCATTGAATATAGTCTTTGTAACCCTCTTGAACAGGCGTATAGATGAGCTCGTCATCACCTACCATCATGCTACCTGTTAAAGTAACAACACCGAATGCACCACTAAATCCTGTATCACCATTCCATACATCATATGGAGGTACTGGTTCGTAGCTCATTGGGATCTCATCAGCTTTTCCGTTGCCGTTTGGATCGCCAGTTTTAAATGCTTTTAATACTTCGTAGAACTCATCTGTTGTTGTTGGAATCTCTAAACCAAGAGTGTCTAACCAAGTTTTATTGATACAAAGTTGAGTTGTTGATTGACCAGGTTGTGCATTGACTGCAGGAAGAGAATAAATATTGCCATCTGGCATTGTAATAGCTCTTTTGATGTCAGGTCTTGAATCTAATACTGCTTTAAGGTTTGGTGCATAATTATCAATTAAGTCATTTAAAGGCATAAATAAGCCCATGTCAGCGTATTTAGTGATCATTGTGCTGCTTAGTCCAGAGAAGAACATATCAGGTAACTTGTTTGAAGCAAGTACAAGGTTAAGTTTTTCTGCTGCACCATCACCACTTACTGTTTCAAAGTCTACATTAACATTAGTTTTCTCAGCTAATTCAGCAAAGATTGGGTAGCTGTCCCACTCGCCTCTACCTGCTTCGCCGTATGCGAATGCTGTTAAGTTGATTGGCTCTTCTACAAGTGGATAACCGTCAAGGTTAACGTCTACAGTAGCTTCTTTTTGTGCATCTGTGCCGTTGTTATTATTAGTATTACCTTTGTCGCTTGAACATCCTACTAAAGATGTCATTGCAATTGCTGTTGCAGTTGCAAGTGTGAGAACTTTTTTAAATTTTGTCATGATATAATCCCCTCTCAGTTTTTAAAAAATTAACATTTTTTATTTTTAAATTTAATTTAATAAAAATTAATACTTAATTAACTTATATTTATCTTATCAAACTATTAATTAAAAATCAACAAAAAAACAAAAGGTAACACTAAAAAAATGTGTAATATGTTTAAAAGCTTAGTAAATACAAAGCAAAATAGTGTATAAAATACTAAAATAAATTTAAGCAAACAATAAAATAAGTAACACATTGTTTAATTAAAGTAATTTTGTTAAGTAAAAATTAAACTTATTAAAAAAAATTAAGCTAAAAGTTAGCTTAACAATAAAAAATTACATAATATTCCAAAATGTATTTACAAAAAATGGTAACTATCTTACTATAAAAGAGAATGATCTGACAATGGATATGTGTAAAAAGATGAAAGGCAAGAGGGGATGCATGGAATGAAAAAGAAAATACTTATGGGAATGATGAGTATGGTGTTATTGTGTCAGTGCATGGTTGTATCTGGGCAGGGGAAAGTAGTGATGATTGAGGGAGTGCCAATCATGAATCAACATCCCAATATGCCTACAGGATGTGAGGCGACGGCCTTGGCAATGCTTTTGCGATATTATGGGGTCGCAATTAGTAAGGAGCAGATTGGTAAAGATATGCCTAAAGGTAATTTCTATACACAAAATGGAAAGACCTATGGACCACATCCGAATGAAGCTTTTTTAGGAAGTCCTTTTAGTACGGGTGGATATGGTGTCTATGCACCAGTGATTTGCAAACTCGCAGAGGGATATTTACCAGGGCGTGTAGAGGACTTGACTGGTAAAGCATTTGAGGAGTTATTGAAGTGTATCGATGAATCAAGGCCTGTAATGATTTGGGCGACGATCAATATGGTGCCCATGAAGTTAACACGGAGTTGGTACACAAGTGATGGTTCGCTTTTCACTTGGAAAGGCAATGAACATGCATTGGTCATGGTGGGGTATGATGATAGCTATGTGTATATGAATGATCCTTATACAGGCAAAAGAGAGAAGTATGATAGAAAAAAAGTTGAAAATAGATGGGCAAGCATGGGTAAGCAAGCACTTGCAATTAAGCCAGCGTATACCTATAAGGATGCTGTGATCAACGAATCACCTTATCCAAGTCTCCTTCTTGTAGAGGAAGAGGGCGTATGGATTCCTGCGAGGATGTTGCCGACAGTTACACAGGACATTGAAGTAAAATATGAAGGGGGAACGGGGACGGTAACAGTAACACGCGATGGACAGCCGCATGAGATGCCACTTGCAAATGAAAGTAACTATTATAAGCTCTGGCAAGACACTACTTATATTCAATTAAATTGGGCAAAGAAGTATTTGGGGATCCATACTTTAGAACAAGATCAAAAGATAGTGATTACAGGAGAATAGATCAAAAATAGCAGGATTAAATATAGACAAAATACTTTATTTATCTGATAATAAGCTTATAGGCCAAGATAGGGGGCGGATATGAAGCATTTGTTTATCGTAAATCCTGTTGCAGGTAAAGGTGAGGGAATGGCATATATAGAAGCAATTAAACCTTTACTTGAAGAGCGGGTAGACTATTGTATAGAGATTACGACGAAAGAGGGGCATGCAACAGAAATTGCCAGAGCATATACCCAGAGGGAAGAGTGCATTGTTTATGCAGTTGGGGGAGATGGTACCATCAATGAAGTTGTAAATGGGATGGTAGGATCAAGTAGTGCACTTGCCATCGTACCGGCAGGGAGTGGTAACGACTTTATACGGACTATTTATCCTAAATATCAAGGAAATGACCTCATTAAACGTCTACTTGAAGGTAAAGCAGAAGCCATTGATTTGGTACAAATTAATGACAGATACTTTTTGAATATCGCATCAGTGGGGATTGATGCGGAAGTGGTGTTTAATGCCACACAGTTTAAGAAAATGAAATACATAAAAGGAGATATGGCCTATATCATTAGTATATTTAAGACACTTTTAAACCACAAAAGTAGAAAACTTAGGGTAAGTATCGATGGCAAAGTAGCTTGTGATGAGAAGATCCTTCTTGCAACCATAGCCAATGGGAAGTTTTATGGTGGGGGAATCCCCATAGCGCCAGATGCTATGGTCAATGATGCAAGGGCAGATATTTATCTAGTAGAAGACCTGAGTTTACTAAAAATTTTGTGTGTACTGCCAAAACTCTTTAAAGCAAAGCACCACGATATCAAAGAAGTAAGAATTTATAGAGCAGGTGAGGTCATGATTGAAAGTGAGCAGTCTTTTAGACTCAATGTTGATGGAGAAATCGTAACGACTAATCAAGTGGCGATGAAAGTTGTACCTCAAGCATTACAAGTTGTGATGCCTGCTTAAAGCAATACATAAACTGACGATGAAAGCTACATACTATAAAGTATGTAGCTCTTTTTGTTTGCAAAAAGAAGAATGTGTACAAAAGATTGTGTGGCAATATGGAGGGATAGAAGGATGAAACCCGTAATTATTGTATTTGGAGGTGCATTTAATCCTCCAACGAGCTCCCATTTTTCATTGGCTGAACAAGTCGTTTCGGAGTATGAGGAGGTAGAGCAGGTGCTTTTTTTACCTGTCTCAGATCGTTACCCTAAGAAAGATCTACTAGGTGCAGCACACCGAGTGGAGATGCTTAGAAGAGTGTGTGAGAAAAATCCATATTTTGAAGTGTGTACATTGGAAGTAGATTCAAGTCGTTTGTTAAGTACTTTAGAGTCGCTAGAAAGGATTCAAGAGAATTATCCAGAACATGAGATTTGGTTTACTATGGGGACGGATAATCTCAGATTAATCACTTCTTGGCCAGGGTATGAAGAGATCTTAAACCAGTTTAAGCTTCTTGTATTAGAAAGAGGTGAAGATTGCCTTGAGAAAGTACTTGAAGATGATGAGGAACTAGAGCCTTATAGAGAAAAGCTTATCAAGGCAAAAGATACCATTAGAAGTAACTGCAATTCCACCTTGCTAAGAAGTAAGCTTAGAAGAGGAAAAAGTATTCGATATCTTGTACCGGATGAAGTGTATGAGTATGCCAAAATAAAAGGATTATATACTATTGTACAACCTTAAAATATGGTATCCTAAAAATAAATACGTCACTAATAGGTGAAAATCTACCTATTAAAAGCAATTTACTAAAAGATAAAAAGAATAGGAAGTGGAAAGATGTCAAACTTAGAACATAGACTCAACTGGATTAGAGAACGCGTGGCTACAGCAGGGTGTGAAAGCGTCGTGCTTGGAGAAAGTGGTGGAAAAGACTCAGCGGTAGTAACAGCGCTATGTGTAAGAGCTTTAGGAAAAGAAAATGTATTTGCTGTGACAATGCCATGTCATTCTTTATCAACTGATGTGGACCATGCACATCTTGTAGCAGATGCTTTTGGGATTGAACTCATTACAGTAAATATTGCAGATACATTTGAAGCACTCAAAAAAACAATAGAGCCACTACATGGGCTCAGTGATCTAGCTATCGCAAATATCAAGCCAAGAATTCGTATGACAGCACTTTATGCCATTGCACAAACAAGAAATGCACTTGTAGTAGGGACAGATAACTTAAGTGAGATGACTATGGGTTACTTTACAAAATGGGGCGATGGGGGGTATGACTTCAATCCATTAGGAGATCTTACGATGCAAGAAGTACTTGCACTTGGCGCAGAACTTGGTGTGCCAGAACCAATCCTTACAAAGGCACCTTCAGCAGGACTTTGGGAAGGCCAGACAGATGAAAAAGAAATGGGTGTCACTTATAGAGCGATCGAAGAGTTCATCAAAACAGGAACAACAGATCCTGAATCTTTAGCAGTGATTTCAAGAACAAATCGCAATACACAGCACAAGCGTGAGATGCCATATATTTATAAGCCAGAGTAAGTAAATATAGGATATAATAAATAGAGAAATCAAGAAAGGAGGGTGAATCAATCACTCTCCTTTCTAAATGTGGAAGGAAGTTCATATGAAAATAGATATTGTCTGTGTAGGAAAGCTTAAAGAAAAGTATTTGGTGCAAGCAATTGGTGAATATACAAAAAGATTAGGAAGATACTGCAAGCTCAGTATCATTGAACTTACAGATGAAAAAACACCTGATAATGCATCGGGAAAAGAAGAGCTGATGATTAAAAATAAAGAAGGCGAAAAAATTCTTGCACAAGTTAAAGATGGTGCCTATGTGGTAGCACTCGATCTAGGTGGCAAGATGATTACATCAGAAGAGCTTGCAAGCTTCATGTCAGAGCGTGCGCTCTATGGTGATAGCCATATGGTATTCATAATAGGTGGGTCGCTAGGTCTGAGCCAAGATGTGATTGCAAGAGCAAATTATAAACTCTGCTTCTCTAAGATGACGTTCCCACATCAACTCTTTAGAGTCATGCTATTAGAACAGATCTATAGAGCTTATCGTATTAATAATAATGAACCGTATCACAAATAAATGAGGTTTTTGAATAGTTAGAAGCAATTTTAATGAAAGACAAGAAGATTCAAGGAATTAGATTAAAGATTGATAAATAGGTACAAAAAGACCTTAATAAGAAATCCCTATCCTAAAAAATCAGGTAGGGATTTTTTTATGCGTAAAAATATTATTTAAAGAGTTAGAATAAAAGTAAAAAAATGGTACTATGTCAAGAAAATGGACACTACAAACAGAGATTTTTTAGTTAGCTAGCCTTTTTTTGTTTGTAGTATTCTTTTTCATATGCGATTGGTGATTTGTAGCCTATAGTTCCGTGTATACGCGTGCAATTATAGAAGTGCAAAATATACTCTAAAATACTTTGCTGAGCTTGATGACGCGTACGATATTTTTCATGGAAAATCAGCTCTTTCTTAATAATGCTATGGAATGATTCAATGCATGCATTGTCATAGCAGTTACCTTTTCTACTCATACTTGAAATAATGCCATACTTATCCAATAAAGCACGGTAGGCCTTAGAGCAGTACTGCGTGCCTCTGTCTGAATGATGTATGAGTCCTTCTTTTGGGGGTTGTCGCCAAATAGCTTTTTGCAATGCCTCAATTACCAGCTCTTTTGTCATCCTTTTATCCATAGCCCAACCGATAATTCTCCGTGAATAAAGATCCAGTACTGTAGCTAAATAAAGCCACCCTTGGCTAGTCCAGATGTATGTAATATCCGTTACCCAAGCTTTGCCTGGGGCATCTACTTTAAAGTTCTGATTAAGTAGGTTAGGAGATACTGGTAGCCTATGATTAGAGTTAGTCGTAGCCTTATACTTCTTAACAGTCTTGGATTTGATTCTATTCTCTTTCATAATAGTAGCAACCCTTTTTTGAGATACTTTCACACCTTCTGAATTTAAGACCTCTGTAATCTTAGGGCTTCCATAAATTCCTCTAGATTGTAAATGAATACGTTTGATTTTAGCCGTTAGCTGAGCTTTAGATTTCTTTTGTTTAGACACAGGCCTTTTAAGCCATACGTAATAGCCACTTTTAGATACACCTAGGACTTTGCACATCTTTGCCACACGATACTTGTGTTGGTGTTTTTGAATGAAT
>JBOGBZ010000039.1:0-4185 GCA_051656485.1 Cellulosilyticaceae bacterium | reverse complement strand
TGATCTCCTGCTTCACACACGTTCATCACTGATACCATAGATGCTGCCTGTCCTGAAGATGTACAAAGAGCCCCTACACCACCTTCTAGTGATGCCACTTTATTTTCTAATGCTCCTACTGTTGGATTACTAATACGTGAATACATATGGCCTGGTACTGCTAAGTCAAAAAGCTTTGCCACATGCTCTGTACTATCGTACTTATAAGTCGTGCTTTGATAAATAGGAAGAACACGTGGTTCCCCATTTTTAGGTTCATATCCTGCTTGAATAAGTTTTGTTTCTATTTGCCAATTTTGATCCATCTTCAATGCCCCCTATATATGTAAGCTTTCTTTTCGTTAGATGTACTTTAAGAAATCATTTGATTCCTCTTCGTCATCCTCGCCTTCTTCATCTATTTCCTCGGCTTCTTCATCATCTTCAATACCCGCTTCTTCTACCGCCTTCATCTCTGCCGATGCTTGGATATGCTTCGTAAAGATCTTTTGGATCGGTACAGACGCTACTGCTGCAACAAAGACTGGCATAATCATAATCGTAAACGGAATAACTAGACTTGCATACTGAAGTAAAACCACCCCTACGATAATAAGTGCAGTAGATATGATATGTCTATGCGCCAGTACAAACGCTGTTAAAAACATATTCATCACTTTCATATGGAAACGTGAAAGTACTGCCAACACATAAATCGTAAGAATCATTACTTCTACTGTCATCAGTAATGCCAGACCAGTTAATAGAATAGGTGCGCCACCTTCATAGCCTTCTATTAAAATACGGTAAGCTACTGTACTCGCCCACATCACCCCTAAAATAAGTGTAATCGGAATAGACTGCACGAAGTTTTGTCTGTAACTCTTCCAGAAATCGCGCCATATGTAAGCATCTTCATCTCTCGCCTTCTTTCCATATATATAGAACAAAGCCGATGTGGATGTGCCAATCGTGATAATTGGTAGACATCCAATAAACCATATAACAGTTAGTATAAGTGCATCTGAAAGCTCTACCCCCGCCTTATACACCGGTCCATCTAAGTCAAATATTTTCATTCCTTTTCCCTCCTCATGATGTTTTTAATATAAGTATACTAAGTATACTATATAGTGTGTATTTTGTACATACTGCTACCTTATTGAATAAATGTGTAGATTTTATAATTTTTTTCCAACATCTAAAACTTTTTCTTGTTTTTTTATTATAACAATCGTATAATTATACATTATAGGTTATATATATAAATTATTTTCGGGAGGGTTTACACATGAAAGAAAAAGTTGTTTTAGCATATTCAGGTGGTTTAGATACTTCTGTTATCATTCCTTGGCTCAAAGAAAATTATGATTTTGATGTTATTGCAGTATGTATTAATGTAGGTCAAGATGCAGAACTTGTAGGACTTGAAGAACGTGCTTTAAGCATGGGTGTAAGTAAAGTTTATGTAGAAAATGTTAAAGACGAATTCATGAAAGAGTATGTATTTCCAATGATTCAATCAGGTGCAATCTATGAATCGAAGTACTACCTTGGTACTTCGATTGCACGTGCAGTCATTGCTAAAACTTTAGTGAATGTGGCTTTAAAAGAAGGTGCTACTGCTATCTGCCACGGCTGTACAGGTAAAGGTAACGACCAAATTCGTTTTGAACTAGGTATTATGGCACTTGCGCCTCATATCAAAGTGATCGCACCTTGGCGTATATGGGACATTTCTTCTCGTGAAGAAGAGATCGCTTACCTTGAAGAACGTGGTCTTCCAGTTCCAATGAAAAAAGAAGATAGCTACAGCCGTGATCGTAATATGTGGCATATTTCTCATGAAGGTCTAGAACTTGAAGATCCTTGGTGTGCACCAAACTACGAGACACTTCTCAAACTAGGTGTATCTCCTGAGATGGCACCCGATAAGGCGACTATCATTACCCTTACTTTTGACAAAGGTATCCCTACTCACCTTGACGGTGTAGCAATGGACCCTTCTTCTCTTCTTGAGAAACTCAATGAATTAGGTGGTATGAATGGTGTGGGTATCGAAGACATCGTTGAAAACCGTGTGGTAGGTATGAAATCTCGTGGTGTGTATGAAACCCCAGGTGGTACCATTCTTTATAAAGCACATGAAGAATTAGAACACCTAACCCTTGATCGTGAGACTTACCGTTACAAGCAAAACGTTGCACTTGAGTATGCTGACCTTATCTACAATGGCAAATGGTTTACACCACTTCGTGAAGCATTAGGTGCTTTCGTATCAAGCACCCAAGAAGTTGTGACAGGTGAAGTTAAACTGAAACTTTATAAAGGTAATGTGATTCCACAAGGTGCGACTTCACCTTACTCACTTTACAGCGAAGATCTCGCAAGCTTTACAACAGGTGACCTTTATGATCACAAAGATGCAGGCGGCTTCATCACCCTTTATGGTTTACCACTTAAAGTGCGTGCACTTATGAAGAAAAACAGGGAAGGTGCCGATAATAACTAAGAATAAAAAACACACTGGACAAATAGGAGGAACGACACATGAAACTTTGGGGTGGACGCTTTGCAAAAGAAACAGATGCACTTACAGATCATTTTAACTCATCTATTTCTTTTGATGCTAGACTATACAGACAGGATATCTTAGGGAGCTGTGCCCATGTAACCATGCTCGGAAAGCAAGGTATCATACCAACTGAGGATGCAGTTTGCATCGAAAAAGGCCTCATGGATTTACTTGAAGCCATGGATCAAGATGAAGTTACTTTTGATGTAAAAGCTGAAGACATTCATATGAATATCGAGACACTTCTTATCTCTCGTATCGGTGAAGTCGCAAAAAAAATGCATACAGGACGTAGCCGTAACGACCAAGTGGCTCTTGATATGCGCCTTTACGTTCGCGAAGAACTTGAAAACATTCAGCAGATGGTGCTAGACCTTATGGCGGCGATTACAGAAATCGCAAACCAACACACTGAGACCATCATGCCTGGCTACACACATCTTCAGCGTGCACAACCAATCACTTTCGCACATCACTTAATGGCGTACTTTGAAATGCTTAAACGCGACTACAAAAAACTTGGCTTTGCTTATGAGATGAGCAACAGCTTACCTTTAGGAAGTGGTGCCCTTGCTACGACCACTTACCCGCTAGACCGTCATTTTGTAGCTGACGCTTTAGCTTTTGACAGCGTATGTGCCAATAGTATTGATGGGGTATCTGACCGCGACTTCTGTTTAGATACCATGTATGCCATCTCTACCATGATGATGCACTTAAGTCGCTTTAGCGAAGAGATCATTCTTTGGAGCTCACATGAATTCCGCTTCATCGAATTAGACGATGCCTATAGCACCGGAAGCTCCATTATGCCTCAAAAGAAAAATCCTGATATCGCTGAGCTTGTACGCGGTAAGTCTGGCCGTTGCTATGGTAATCTCTTTGGCCTACTCACTACAATGAAAGGCTTACCTCTTGCTTACAACAAAGACATGCAAGAAGATAAGGAAAATGTATTTGATAGCATTGATACCATCAAAATGTGCCTTCCTATTTTCACTGCTATGCTTCGTACCATGACTGTCCGCAAAGAAAACATGTACAAAGCGGCTGCTGGTGGCTTCACCAATGCGACAGATGCTGCTGATTACCTTGTAAAAAAAGGGATGGCATTCCGCGATGCTCATGAAGTGATCGGTAAGCTTGTACTTTACTGTGTGAATACAGGTAAAAATCTCGAAGACCTTTCTTTAGCTGAGTACCATGCTATTCATCCAATCTTCGAAGATGATATCTATGAAGCGATCAGCCTCATTACTTGCGTTAATGAACGTAACGTATACGGTGGTCCAAGTAAAGAAGCAGTACTTAAGCATCTTGGGGAAGCGACTGCTTTTCTTCAAAGTCTTTAAGCTCATTTAAAAGGGAGTGCCTGTGATGGCACTCCCTTTTGCATACACTACTTCTCATCAAAGTAATTCAGTAATTCTTCTCTGTAACTTTCAAACACCCGTAAAAACTTATAAAAAACCTGATCATTAAGTGGGAGCCCTTCCTGCCAGCTATTGTACACCCCTTCTGCTTCTTCTCTCGTCTTCGCTTCATAAAACTTCTGAATGAAGGAACCAATATCATAAGGCTCCCTCTCACATAAGCCACTAGCCGCCACTTCTTCCATATAGTTCACGTAG
>JBOGBZ010000038.1:0-3494 GCA_051656485.1 Cellulosilyticaceae bacterium | reverse complement strand
TTACAAAACGCCGTATCTACCATGCTATTTATGAGATAGGGCAATCAGGGAAGATGGTTGAGCATGCACTTCAGTACGGATTTGATACGCATGCAGGTTTTTATAAGGCGTTTAAACGTGAGTTTGGATGTTCTCCTTCAAAGTTTCTTAAACTAAATACAGCTAAAAAGCCAAAGGCAGTAAAGTTGTTAGAGGAGGCAAAGATTATGCTTACAAATGGTCAAATTAAGGAGATTTTATCAAACTGGGAATTAGAGGGTACACTGAAAATTGAGCCAACATTTAAAGCAGGAGGTGCGATGCAGTCGGGGGATACTTGGCAGGTAGGCGAGCAATTCATCTTCAAGACAGGGAAGGCAATCGCAGGGCTTAGAGGGCATATTGCCATCTCTCGGGCGCTTGAAGAAGAAGGTATGGAAGCATCTTCTCCTGTACCTACAAAAGAAGGAGAAGATTTTGTGGTAGAAGGGGATAGGTTTTATGTGGTTACAAAGCGAATTCCAGGTGCATTTCTTTCACCAAAAGAACGCTATGAAAAACATAGAGGGAAAATTGGTATGCAATACGGAGAAGCTATAGGGCTACTACATCAAGCACTCCTTGCACAGGATGAGAGCTTAGAAGTAAATGATACGAATATGCTAGATGTGGGTATGAAATGGGCAATGCCGCAGACACGAAAGGTTCTAGAGCAGTGGGGATGCCCACTTCCTGAGATGTTTTATGAAAATTATATCGAAGTATTTCCGAAACTGTATGAGAAATTGCCACGTCAAGTCATTCATAGAGATGCCAATCCATCTAATATCTTATTTAAAGATGGAAAGATTACAGGATTTATAGACTTCAATATTAGTGAGCGTAATATAAGATTACTTGATCCCTGCTACTGTGCAACAGGCATATTAGCAGAAGCCGGAGAAATAGAAGCAGGATTTGATAAATGGCCTGAAATATTACAAGGCATTATGAGTGGATATGATAAAATTGCCAACCTTACAAGTGAAGAAAAACAAGCTATTCCTTATGTGATTTATTCGATACAAATGATTTTTATAGCATGGCTTATTGACCATGAGGTATATAAAGATTGTGCACTACAAAATAGAAAGATGCTTATATGGATATGGGAAAATAGGGAGTATTGCTTCAAGTAAATCCCCTTATTTGGAGGAATAGAAAATGAGAAAGAGGTGGGCCTTATTTAATTTGGCCAACCTCTTTTAATAATTTTTCAAGTTTTTCTGTTGAAGCGATGCGTTCATTACATTTTGCACTGTCCAAACAAATATCGAAACTAATAGAGCGATAAGAATCGCCATCGGAAGAACGAGTCTTACAGATAGGAGAGACAGAAGCTACTTCCGTAGCGTCACCTACATGGCTACAAAGGGTACAGATATGATTGTTTTTAGAGGTAGCGTTAGGTAATCTACAGGCCATGCCACGCATCTTACCATCTATAGGATGTACGATAAATAGTTTGCGAATGGACTCATCAATCCAGCCGAGATAGACATGAGGATTTTCTTGATCAGAAGCAGAAGGAAGTTGCATTTTCTTTTCTTTTTTGAAGAGCTTTCTGAGTTCAGAAGTGGTGACAGTAGGCATGCCATAGACATAGCTTTCCAGCTTAGGCATATAAGATTCGATAGCTAAAGGCTCGGTTAAAGAGCTGATACATAGCAAATTTTTTTGATCTTCTGATAAGCTTGGGAAAAGATTATAAATTTCATCTTGGATGCTGAGGTGACACGTTTCGATGATACGCTTATCAGTACAATTTTTCATGGTGCTAATAAGCTGGAATAAACGTTTACGAATAAAGTTATAGTTTTCTTTTTTGATAAAAGCATTCATAGTGAATGAACCTTCTTTCTATTTGATAATCAAAAAAATGATGCTATTGACTGGTGAAAGTAATAGCATCATCTTTTTGTTTTGTAGCTTATGACAGATACTTTCATGAAATTTCCTGTGTTAATGATAACATGATGAAAACCCACCATGCAATCTAACAAACATTTCTGTAACAATTATAAGCAGTTTTTTACTTGCGTCAGTATACGACGAATACTTTGTTCTGATAAGTAGTACATTTCGGCAAGTTCGGGTACAGATGCACCTGAGAGGTATCGTTCGTAAATCTCACGATTACGTACTTTAAGGGTATCCTTAATGCCACTTGTTTCACCCCAAGACTTATAATGTTCTGTCTTACGTGGGATATAAAGGTACTGTCCATCGATATACTCTTGTAAAAGTGTCACCATTTCAGCAGGTAACACATCATATGCTTTCATATATTTCATTTCTTTGCTCCTCCATTTTCATTTCATAATGGGTCGTAGCAAAGAATACAATAAGTCGCATATTATAAAGCCTAAAATAGATAGGGCTTTTCAGCTAACCAAAGATCAATTAGGCTCCAAACAAAATATAGCTGACCTTAGTTTGTAGTCTTTGCAAGGAGCAGAGTTCTTTGGAGCTGAATGTACAATTGACCTTCATAAAATCACCTCCGATAAATTACTTTTAGTATAGCATATGCTGAAAGGATTAAGAAGGGTTTGCATCTGCATCAATACAGCGGATTTCAATCTGAGTGATGTAGTCTTCCATCTTAGAAATCATAAATTCATTCAAACCACGTTCAAAAGCATAGTCAGTTAATTGGAGCCCGTGTTGCTCTGCAAAAGCAAACATTTTTTGATATAAATCAGGAATCTTATCCCAATCCCCCAAGCAAAACCCTCGTAAATAGGTACCTTTTGGTTTCCGATAGAGGGTTTTGTTTTTTGTGTCCATGACCGTGAAAATACCATCATAGGCAGCAAACTCACCAGCTTGTACCTTGTCTAGAGAGATAAAGCTTCCACAACTTTTTTTGTAGGTGCAAAACTCCCAAGCAGTTCTTAGATGCTCCATAATAGGACGGGTATTTTGGATAAGGGCATCTTCAGACTGAAAATGGAGAGGGAGTGGTGTCAGAAGGAGATACTCATCCTTTAAATCCACCATTTCAATCTTCGTGTCATAGCTGGCGCTGCAAAGGTGTAGCATATCTTGCTTTTCTACAAAAACTGCTTTAAGTTTTTTGAGCTTGGCAATGGTTGTATCAATCTCTTCTATTTTTTGATGGGCAAGCTTTAGAAAATCTGAGGGGTTGGGGTTTTGTGTATAGTCTTTGATTTCTAAGATAGACATGCCTAGTTCGCGTAGAGCAAGGATGTTTTCAAGTTCCATACTTTGCTCGAAGGTGTAGTAGCGATAGCCATTATCGCCTTTATGCTTAGGTGAGAAAAGACCGATTTCATCATAATAATGCAAGGTTCTTTTGTTAAGATGGTGGAGTTTGGCAAATTCGTTGGTAGTAAAATAAGCGAAGTTATCTTTCATCGTAATCTCCTGTTGACTTTACAGTAACTGTAGAGTTTATGCTTATTATAGCACACGACATAAAAAGAAAAAGGAGGTAGGTTATGAAAATCTAT
>JBOGBZ010000037.1:0-11390 GCA_051656485.1 Cellulosilyticaceae bacterium | reverse complement strand
TAAAATGAAAAAAACACTCTATAAAAGAGTGCTTAAACAAGATGTAATTCGATTTTTTTGTCTAAAGCTTTGGCAACTTTGGTGATAAATGCAATAGACGGATTGTAAGTACCACTTTCAAGTCTAGAGATATTAGACTGCCTTGTACCCACAAGGTCTGCCAGTTGTTTTTGGGTAAGGTTTTTTTCCACTCTGGCATGTATGATTTCACGAATAAGTTGATATTCTAGTTCATTATTTTCTAGCGCTTCAACAACTTCAGGGTTTGAATTAATCCTTTGCTTTGCTTCATTCCATTTCATAGGGTGTTACCTCCTTGTTAAAAAGTCGTTCTTGTATTGGATTGCCTTATCAAGTTCTTTTTTAGGCGTTCTATTGGTTTTTTTCACGAAACCACTCAGTAACACGTAGGTATCATCCACATGTAAGAAGTAAAATATTCTAGATATATCACTAGCGAATTTAATTCTTAATTCCCACAAACCTTTGTACTTATCACCTTCAATCTTTTGAGTGTGTGGATAAGTTAGATTGATACCAAAGTCTTCTAGCAAATCAATTTCTCTCTCCACCTTCGCTTGATGCTTAGGTGGAAGTGATTGAATAAAATCCAATACTGGGCATTCATCATTATCTTTTGTATATAATTCAATATTCCATTGTTTATTCATAGGACTATTATATATCATATATGATATGTTATGCAATCAAAAATAAAAAAGTGATTGCTTGCCTCTGCGAAGTTCAAAATAATCTTAAACACAAAAGAAGGTATGGCCTAGGCCATACCTTCTTTTGTGTTTAGCCCTACAAGTTCCTCAACTTGTCTTACAAAATAGCCACCCTTCCTCTTCTTCAAGCCGACATAGACGAGCAAGCTAAATACCCCTGCTACAACCACACAAATAATCATATCTTCCATGGTATCTGTAAGGCTTCCAAGCTGTGCAAAGGTCCCAAAGAAAGTATCCCCCATATACTCAAAAATCTCCCAAAACACCGCACTTGCTGAGGCTGTCAAAAACATCATAAGACTTATGATGCCGTAAAGCTTTTCTTTAAAAAGCACACCCTTCTTATCCCCTACTAAAATAATCAAAATGCCCACAAGACTCATCATTACACCTGATGCTCCATGTAAAAAAACATCCCACCAAGGTAGCCAATCATACGCCCGTAAGTACGTCCCCAACCATTGACTACAAATCAGGAATACCATCACACAATTCACCATAGACTTTGTAAGGTGTATCCCTAAGTAACGCTTCAGCACATCCGGCACGAACGTCAAAAGTAAGCCAGCCCCCAATGCCCATACATTAAACCAGTCCCCCGTCACCATCAGGTACACACCATTAATCCCCAACAAAATACGCGTTAGCATCACCAACATCCATAAACAGCCCCTTTCTTGTCTCATCTTTTCATCTTATTTTATGCAGTTTTAGAAATAAAAACCATTCATTTTTTTATCTCATAGTATTTTTCAAATGACAAATACTAGCTTTATATTATTTTTACTATTGACATTTAACTTTCTAAAGTCTATTATCATATTAAATCTTATACACCGATATATTAAGAGGGAGTAGTTTAAATATATTATCAACAGTCTCGATTCATTAGAATCTGGTAATATATACCACTCGTATGGTAACAAGACTTTTAATATGATTTTCAGTTATGCTATCTGGAAGTTATATTAAAAGTCTTTTTTGCTATCTAAGTGTTCCCACTATTCTCAAAATTTAAAAGGAGGGGTTTTTACATGCAAACTTTTTTCAATCAATCAATTGAAGCTGTACTGAAACACTTTGGGGTTACAAAAGAAGGGCTTTCTTCTTCTCAAGTTACAGCAAATCTCGAGAAATATGGGGCAAACGCCCTTGCGGAAGGTAAAAAGAAAAGTGCTCTTATTGTCTTTTTAGAGCAATTCAAAGATTTACTCGTACTTATTCTTATTGCTGCTGCTATTATCTCTATGCTTTCTGGAAACCTAGAAAGTACCATCGTTATCTTTGCAGTTATTATACTTAATGCCATCCTCGGTACGGTCCAACATTTTAAAGCCGAGAAATCTCTAGCAAGTCTCAAAGCACTCTCAGCTCCATCTGCGAAAGTTCTTCGCAATGGTATGAAAGTCGAAGTGCCTTCACATGACATCGTACCTGGCGACATCATCATGCTTGAAGCGGGTGACTTAATCGTAGCTGATGGACGTATCATCCAGAACTTCTCACTTCAAGTGAATGAAAGCGCACTTACTGGCGAATCTGAAAGTGTCAACAAAGATATCGCTCCTATTGATAAAACCGAAATGGCTCTAGGGGATCAGATCAATATGGTCTTCTCTGGTTCACTTGTTACTTATGGTCGTGCTTTAATGGTGGTTACCGCTACTGGAATGGCTACTGAAATCGGTAAGATCGCTACACTTATGAATCAAACACAGCAAAAGAAAACACCACTTCAAGAAAACCTTGATGAATTTAGCAAAAAACTTGCTATTATTATTCTTGGCATCTGTGTCATCGTCTTTGGTCTTAGCGTTTATCGTCATATGCCAATCCTTGACTCACTTATGTTCGCAGTAGCACTTGCCGTTGCTGCTATTCCTGAAGCACTTTCTTCTATCGTTACCATCGTACTGGCTTTAGGTACTCAAAAAATGGCAAAACAAAATGCCATCATCAAAGAACTTAAAGCCGTTGAAAGTTTAGGTAGTGTGTCTATTATTTGCTCTGACAAGACTGGTACTTTAACTCAAAACAAAATGACTACTAAAAAAGTCTATATCAATCACGAACTCATTCCTGGCGAAGACCTTGACTTTACCCAGTCACTTCACCGTCACCTCATTCTTTCTTCTGTTCTTGACAACGACTCTGTAACCCAAGACGGCAAAGAAATCGGTGACCCTACTGAAGTCGCTCTTGTCAATCTAGCAGAACGTATCAATATCGATGAACTTGTAACACGTGCAGAATTCCCTCGTCTACAAGAAATTCCTTTTGACTCTGATAGAAAGCTTATGAGCACACTTCATACTATCGATGATCAGTACATCATGTATACTAAAGGTGCTTTCGACGTGCTCCTTGACCGTACCACTTCCATCATGACTGCTGATGGCATACGTGATATGACTGATGATGATAAAGAAAAAATCAACCAAGCTAACCAAAGTCTTTCTGAGAATGGTCTACGTGTCTTAGCTTTCGCTTATAAGATTCTTCCTGAAGACCGTACCCTTACTTTAGATGACGAACAAGATTATATCTTCCTAGGTCTCATCTCTATGATTGACCCACCTCGTGTGGAATCTAAGCAAGCTGTAAGTGATGCAAGACTTGCTGGCATTAAGCCAATTATGATTACAGGTGACCACCGTGTGACCGCTTCTGCTATCGCAAAAGAAATCGGTATTTTAGGTGCAGATGACATTGCAATCGAAGGTACGACCCTTGATAAAATGACAGACGAAGAACTGGATGCAAAACTTACACACATCGCAGTATATGCAAGGGTATCTCCTGAAAACAAAATCCGCATCGTCGATGCATGGCAACGCCGTGGCAATATCGTAGCCATGACAGGTGATGGTGTCAACGATGCGCCTGCTCTTAAAAAAGCTGACATCGGTATCGCTATGGGTATTACAGGTACCGAAGTATCTAAAGACGCTGCTGCTATGATTCTTACAGACGATAACTTTGCAACAATCGTTAAAGCTGTGGCAAACGGACGTAATGTGTATAACAACATCAAAAACTCCATTAAATTCCTTCTTTCAGGAAATACATCTGGTATCTTAACTGTTCTTTATACTTCTATTATGGGTCTTGCAGCACCATTTGCTCCTGTACACCTTTTATTCATCAATCTTCTGACAGATAGTTTACCAGCTATTGCTATCGGTATGGAAGGCGCTACAGGTGACTTACTCAAAGAAAAGCCTCGTGATCCAAAAGCATCCATTCTTTCAAAAGACTTTATGATGCGCGTCTTAGTAGAAGGAAGTATCATCGGTATCTTTACCATCATCGCTTACCACATTGGCCTTTCTATGAATCCAATGCCAGGTGCTACTTTCAATCCAACTGCAAGTACCATGGCTTTCGCTACTTTAGCACTTGCACGACTCTTCCATGGTTTTAACTGCCGTGGCAAAGCTTCTATCATCAAGTTAGGCTTTATGTCAAACAAATACAGCCTCGGCGCTTTCGTACTTGGTGTACTCCTTCTTACAGCAGCACTCTTTGTACCAGGACTTACACATCTCTTTGAAGTCGCACCACTCACACTTGGTGATTTTGGTAAAATCATAGGCTTAGCGATTATGCCAACACTTATCATCCAAACTTACAAATTCATTCGTGAAAAAACACGTGGTTAATACTATTTGCTAAAGAAATCTAAAAGCTATACAATTCTTGATATACCTAAGAATTGTATAGCTTTTTTTACGTTTACCATCTTTTACCGGTTTATATCTCTCTTTATTATGTTATAATTGTTACATAATTGTTACAAGCATTGTAACTTTTATAATATTTACGTAACACATAGAAAGGATGACTCTTATGAACCATCTCTATAGAAAATACAAACAAACACTTTTTGCATGTGGCGTTTTTGCCTTTACAGCAGTGACACTTACCTCACCTGTACTGGCACAGTCACTTCGTATCTTCACCGAAAAGGATGAAATCATCTTCGAAGATGCTAAACCTTATATCAATGAACAAGATCACACCATGATTCCCTTTAGAAAGCTTTCAGATGCCACTAACCTTACCATTGATTGGCAAAGTCCTTATGTCGTTGTCACTGGCACACATCAATCCACTGGTGAATCCCTCGAGCTTCGCATCAAAGCCAATGAAAACTTCATGGTCGTTAATGATGAAGTCGTATCTATCGATACCCCTACAGCACTTATCGAAGGCCGTACATACATACCTCTTCGCCTTTTCTGCGAAACCTTTGGCTTTATCGTAGACTGGCAAGAAGACCAAACCATACATATTCTCATACCACCTACACCAGAAGCACCTGAAGATACAGAACCTCCTGAGCCTCCTGTTACTCCTGAACCTCCTGTCACTCCTGTCACTCCTGAGCCTCCTGTGACTCCTGAGCCTCCTGTCACTCCTGAACCTCCTGTGACTCCTGTGACTCCTGAGCCTCCGGTTACTCCTGAGCCTCCGGTTACTCCTGAACCTCCGGTGACTCCTGAAGCCTCTAGCTTCGCTCAGCAAGTGACTACCCTTGTCAATAAAGAACGTACAAGCCGTGGTCTTCGCCCTGTCACACTGGATGCGAAAGTCTCAAAAGTTGCTCAGGCTAAATCAGAGGATATGCGCAAGAACAATTACTTCGACCACAATAGTCCTACCTACGGTTCACCTTTTGATATGCTGAAGCAATTCGGCGTGAACTATCGTGCCGCTGGCGAAAATATCGCCATGGGTTATAGCACCCCTGCTGCCGTTGTGGACGGTTGGATGAATAGCCCTGGACATCGTGCCAATATACTAAGTGAAAACTTCACACACATGGGCATAGGCTATGTTCCTTCTGGCCACTACTGGACACAAATGTTTGTATCTTATTAATCTACATACTAAAGCCCCCTCCAACTTGGAGGGGGCTTTTATAAATAACACATTCCTTCATCCCTGTCTCTCTTGCTTTAAATCGTAATATGTGTAAAAATACTATTATGTTGTCTATACTTATACATAATACAACACAAAAGGAGAACCCTATGAAAAAAATAGTACCTGCCTATCTTCTAGGCATTATTGCAGTTCTTATCTATGCTTACGTTGAACTGCCAGTCTTAAAGCCAGACTTCATTACCTTCTATGTCATCATCATTGGCTTTTTAGCCCTTACCGGCTTCTTAATGATGGACCAAAACAACATCCTCAATATCTCTAAAGTCGCTAAGGGACACTTTATCCTTGCTGCACTTCTTGGTATTGTGGTTGTTATCGTGCCTTTCATCACTTCCACACCACTTTTACATGCAGACGCCTACCGCGGCCTTATTGGCGAAGTCAAATCAAGTGACTTCACCAAAGATATCAGCCCTGTAAGTGTCGAAGACATCCGTCTCGTAGATAAAGAGACAGCCATTCGTCTAGGCGATAAAAAAATGGGAGAAGTTCCTGGTCTTGGTAGCATCGCTCGCCTTGGTGACTTCCATATTCAAAGCGTGGAAAACGAACTTTTCTGGGTGGCACCACTTGTTCATCGTGACCTCATTAAGTGGGCGACTAACCTTGATGGTACCACAGGTTATATCATGGTATCTGCTACCAACCCTCAAGACGTTCGCTTCATCCAAACCCTAGGTGATGAACCTGTCAAGATCGTTTATCAACCTGACGCTTACCTTCATCAAGATTTAGCACGTCATGTCTACCTTAGTGGTCATATGAATGTAGGTCTTACAGACTTTACATTCGAAATCGATGATGCAGGTGCACCTTACTGGGTCGTTACCCTTTATGAACACGCCATCGGTTTTAGTGGTGGTGATGCGATCGGTGTGGCTACTGTTCATGCAACCACTGGTGAAGTAACTACCTACACCATCCAGGATGCTCCTGAGTGGATCGACCGCATCCAGCCAGAAAGCTTTATCACAAGCCAACTTACGAGCTGGGGGATTTATGTAGACGGCTTCCTCAACTCTCGTCTGGCACAAGCAAATGTTCTTGTACCAACACCTGGCACTTCTCTGATATACGGCGAGGATGGTAGAAGCTACTGGTATACAGGTATGACTTCTGCTGGTGCTGACGAAGCAACCATCGGCTTTATCCTTGTAGATACACGTACAAAAGAAGCTAAACTCTACAAGCAACCAGGTGCTACGGAGACAGCATCTATGAGCTCTGCTACTGGTAAAGTCCAAGAAAAAGGCTATAAAGCTACTTTCCCTGTGATGTACAACATCCTTGGTACACCAACTTACGTTATGTCACTTAAAGACAATGCAGGTCTTATCAAAATGGTAGCCTTCGTATCTGTAGAAGACTACAGTTTACTAGGGGTTGGTGACACAAAAGAAATCGCCCTTCGCAACTACAAAGAAGCGCTTAAGTCTAAGGGAAATAGTATCAGCATCGGTGGTGCTACTGCTACAACCAAGTCTCTCACAGGTACACTCACACGTATCAATGCTGATGTACAAAACGGAACGACCTACTACTATTTCACACTTGATACTAATACGACAACAGCTTTCGTGGTGACTTCTGCCCTTTCAAAAGAAATCCCACTTTCTCAAGTAGGGGACAAAGTAACCCTTACTTATGATAGTTATGGCGATGATCGCACAATCGATGTCATCACTTTTGACAATCAAAGTCTAACCATTCAATAACAAAAAGAAAGCTACCTCCAATTGCGAAGGTAGCTTTCTTTTTTATTCTTTATTTTTCCCCGGTTACTTTACATTTCTTCCGTATGATAATGTAAGATAACTTCCTTTACTTTATGTGAAAAAGTCTCAACTAGTGTTTCTTTATTTTGGATATAATACTTCTGCATCCTCTTTGAAACATTAGGTGGAAATTCAGATCTGATCAAATTGATTCCTTGCTCAAGTTCTTTAAGTGCAATCTTTCTGATTTCTTCTGCTTTCTCATCCATATCTTCTATGAATGTCTTCACATCTTCCCCACTGGTTTCTCTAATAAGTGTCTCAATACAGTTTTCTCCGGTCATATGTTCTCTAGCTTGATAAAGAATAGTATAAGCGTCCATATGTGTCATATGCATCTTCCTTCCCCTAATAATAAAGTATTTTAAATAGCTCCCTTAAGACTTCTTTATTGTAAGACATTTTCCAATATTTGTAAATAGTTTTTTGAAAGTTTTAGATAATTTTCATCATCATTTATTGCACATTTTTCACAACTCTTTTTTCTCTTCCCAAAATATTCTATGTCTTTTTTCGTCAAAATAAGTAACTCTTTTTATGCACTTTCACTAGGTTAGCTTGTCTTTATTTCAGCACTTTTCCACACTTACTTCCTGACGGTATCTTCGATGCATTGCATCAGCGACCATTCTTTCACCTGACTGTCTCCTGTCAATTCCCAAATCATGATACCGCCAGCTTCTTTAAGGGCCCACTCCGTCTTTTGCTGTATCGTTACCAATCCATTATAATACATATTTCCCACAATATCCTTCTCAGCTGCTGACGGGGCCTCTTTAAGGATTTCCTCATAAGTCAGCCATCCTGGACGTCCATAGAATGGTACGCCTAGTACCACTTTTTCCTGTGGCACTTGACGTGTATCACGCCAGTACAAACCACTTTGGGTTGCAAATCCTAAGCTTGAATGCCTGTCCCCATCACCACCATCATATGCCATAACATTAAGCCAATCGACAGCTTTCAACACCTCATCTAAATGTCCTGCTGCATCCCACAGCACATTTCCATCTGGTGTGACACCTGCTACCACTGCTGAAGTCAGTAGTTTCTCTCTTTTGGTAAGTTCACTTCTTAAGTACAGCATCAAGTCCTTATACTGATACTTAGATTGCCCATCTGTACGTGGGTGCTCCCAGTCCATATCCACGCCATCAAAACCATATGTATCTACCATTTCTAGTATGCTATCCCCTAGTTTCTTAAGTTTCTCTGGTGTATTGGTAGCTTCTATAAAAGCTGTCTCTAAAGGTACCCCTTCATACTCCCAGCCTCCTACTGCTAGAAGTACTTTGACACCTTTTTGATGTGCCTTCTGGATGATTTCCTTCGCTAGTGCATCGTTTTGTAAAGGCATAAGCGTCCCATCACTCTTTGGAATCGCAAAAGAATAATTGATGTGGGTCAATTGATGATAGGGTATGGTCGCTGCTTCTTCTGGTTTCCACGCAGGATAATACCCCACTACCTTGAAGTCCCCTTTTACCAACTCATTGCTGCTGACTTCAATCATTTCTGGTGTAATCACTTCTTGCTTATCTACATCTGTCATCTGCCCTACTCCCTCTGTGTCTTCTTTGTTCGATTCTTCTTTCGGTTCTTCTTGCGACTCTTCTTTTTGTCCATCCACTACTGCATCTTTGCCTTCTTCTACTTTTTCTATTTGCATGCCTTGCTCCGTCCCACTCGGTCCTTGAACGTATAGCCACATAATGCCTATGCCTAGCATCATTACCAGTAGTAAGATAGGCGGTATCACTCGCCAATTTTTCATCCGCACTCGCCTCTTTCTTTATAACATCCTTTCTATTCTACACTATTCTGACATTATTTTTTATCTTTTTTATTTTTTTGTACAAGTTTCTATAGAAAAAGATTTTAAGGGAATACTATGACTATCGTTTTTTTAAAGGAGCTGAATAGATGAACAACCTTTCACGCAAATTATTTAACAGCGTATGCCTGGTGTTATTATGCTGTGGTCTTTTTCTTGCCACTCAACTTTCCCGTGAAGAAGTGGTCGTTTGTACAAACACCAATTTAAACAATACCAAAGTAGACTGGTGGCTCGTTCGCAACAAAGAACATAGTACCCCAAGGGTCAATGACGCCCTTTCCTTTGACCTTGGTACGTACGATGCCCACTATGTAGGTGATACGTCTCGCCAAGTGCTTTACCTCACTTTTGATGAAGGCTACGAAAATGGCTATACCCCCACTATTTTAGATACACTCCAAAAGACAGGGGTTAAAGCTGTCTTTTTCGTGACTTCCCCTTATGTGGAGAAGAATCCCGACATCATCAAGCGCATGGTAGCCGAAGGTCATCTTGTGGCGAATCATTCCAAGTCTCACCCTTCCATGCCTCAGCGCACCTGTGATCCTGAACGTTTCACCAAGGAATTCGAAGATGTGTCTACCAAGTACAAAGACATCATCGGCGAAGAGATGCCTAAACTTTTCCGTCCACCAATGGGCCACTACTCAGAGAAAAGCTTAGCCATGACACAAGCTCTAGGCTACAAAACCGTCTTTTGGAGCTTTGCTTACAAAGACTTTGATGTGAATGCACAGCCTAGCCAAGCCCAAGCAAAGAAGATTATCTTAGATAACCTCCACAATGGTTCGATCATCCTACTCCATGCCGTTTCTAAGACTAATGCAGAAGTGCTTGAAGAAGTCCTTACAGAAGCTCAAAATTTAGGCTACACCTTCGAGCTCTTCCAATAGCATTTCTCCCCTCATGAAAAAAAGCTAGGGCACAATCTCCGCAGTTGTGCCCTAGCTTTTTTTAGTTTTTATTTATTGCCTTCATGCTCATGAAGCACACTTGCAAATAGAATCTGCTCATACGCCCAATGGCTTGTTTTTAGATCGCTATATGGATTATCAATACGTGCATCTTCACATTGTCTGTCAAATACACGGTTAAGGGTAATGACTGCTTCTGCTCGTGTCAATGGTTCTTCTGGTCTAAAGACCATCTTCCCATTTACTTCTTGCCCATCCATAAAGCCATTCTCTGTGACAAAGCGAATACTCTCATACGCCCAGTTGTCTGATGCGACATCTGCGTAGTTCATCATGTTTCTTGCTGCAGCGGGTACGTCTAATGCTTGTACCGTTCTTTTGATAACTGCTGCCATCTCACCACGTGTGATTGGTTTCTGAGGGTCAAATGTACCATTGCCATAACCTTTCATAATACCCATATCATCTAGATGTGCCGCATGTCTTGCACTGTATCTTGCATCACTTAAATCACTGTAGTGATTGGCATGGATTGGCATGCTACCCTTTAGAATAAGACGTGATACCATACTTGCTAACTCTTCTCTCGTCACACTACGTTCTGGACGGAATGTACCATCTTCATAACCATAAATATATGGCATATGACTTACTGTCTCTGGCGCAACCGGTGGTTCTACTGGTGGCTCCACTGGCGGTACGACTGGTGGTTCTGATGTACAGTCTTCTTGAACGACTAAGCGTATACACGCATCTGTCACCATGTTGCTATCTTTAATTTGAATACGTACATTCGCCTTTCCTGA
The DNA here is from genome assembly GCA_051656485.1 of Cellulosilyticaceae bacterium. GTDB lineage: Bacteria > Bacillota > Clostridia > Lachnospirales > Cellulosilyticaceae > JBOFDK01. Next base: position 374 of record JBOGBZ010000037.1, on the reverse strand, counting down.
CTTCACTGCTACGCCTTCTTCAAAAAGTCTCTCGCCCTTTAAGAATACCACTTCATACACTGTATCTTCCGCAAGCTCCGCACCATCTTCTAGCATTACCAAACTGCTTAGGAATGCTTGGTCTAGCACATCACCAACCGTCATCTTTACCACTTCATGACCTGGCTTCACCACAAGTTTACCTGTTACTTCGGCCATTACTTGTTCTTCTCTATATTCAACACTGCTTTGCCCGTAAGTCATCGGCGCAAAGCACATCATCGCTGCAATACCTACACAAAGTAAACGTTTTTTCATACACATAAAAAGTCCCCTCCTCTAGTACGATTTCTTACCTATTGTACCTAGAGGATAGGGACCTTGTCTATATTTCT
>JBOGBZ010000036.1:0-9265 GCA_051656485.1 Cellulosilyticaceae bacterium | reverse complement strand
TCTCTGAAGATGGCAAATATGAACCTAAAAATTCCTCTTCTACTATTAAAAAGGAGCACATCGACGATCCTCTTAATACGAAGAGTAACCTGAACCCTCGCTACGTCTTCAATTCATTCGTAGTTGGTAACAGTAACCGCATGGCTCATGCCGCTGCATTAGCAGTAGCGGAAGCACCTGCGCGTGCATACAATCCTCTCTTCTTATATGGAGGGGTAGGACTCGGTAAGACTCACCTTATGCATTCAATCGCTCATTACATCTTAGAGCAAAATCCAAATGCAAAGGTTCTCTATGCTTCATCAGAGAAGTTCACGAACGAGCTTATCAATTCTATTAAAGATGATAAAAATGAAGCTTTCAGAAATAAATATAGAAATATCGACGTTCTGCTCATCGATGATATTCAATTTATCGCTGGTAAAGAACGTACCCAAGAAGAATTCTTCCATACTTTCAATACGCTCCATGAGGCAAACAAGCAAATCATCATCTCTAGTGACCGTCCGCCAAAAGAAATCGAGACATTAGAAGACCGTTTACGTTCTCGTTTCGAATGGGGTCTCATCGCAGATATTCAAGGACCTGACCTAGAGACACGTATCGCCATCCTACGCAAGAAAGCTGAGATAGAAAGTCTTTCTGTTCCAGAGGAAGTCCTTCTATTCATTGCAAAGACTGTTATTTCAAATATTCGTGAGCTAGAGGGAGCCCTTAACCGTATCATTGCTTTCTCATCCCTAGCAAATAAACCTATCACTGTAGAGCTTGCCAATGAAGCACTCAAGGATCTTATTTCTAAGGACAAGCCTCGCATTATCACAGCAGACTACATCCAGGAAATCGTAGCGAACTACTTCCACCTTAAACCCGAGGAGCTTAAGTCTTCTAAGCGTACGCGCAATATTGCTTTTCCAAGACAAATTGCCATGTACCTTTGTCGTAAATTGACAGACCTATCGCTTCCTAAGATTGGCGAAAAATTCGGTGGCCGTGACCATACGACAATTATTCATGGTTACGAGAAAATTTCAAAAGACATCCTCAAAGACATTGAGCTGTCTCAAACAATTGCAGAACTTGAAAATAAAATCACAGGTAAGTAATTATTAACACCTACCTGTGATATTTATCTTAATACATTGTGGATAAATATCCGCATTTTTTTAGCCTGTCAATAATGTTGATAACTTTTATAGTTGTTAGTCCATTATCCACAGGTCTATATACATGCTCTTTTATCCACAGTTACAAGGCTTGAAGGGCTTATCCACATTATTAACAGCCCCTATTACTATCATTGCTAAATAACTTTAATATTATTAAAAGATTTTCGAAGGGAGATTATCCACAATGCATATAATCTGTAATCAAGATTTACTGATGAACAGTATTAACACTGTACTTAAAGCTTGTTCAAGTAAAACAACAATGCCAATACTTGAATGTATTCTTATTAAAGCTAAAAATAATCAAATTACTTTAGTTGGCTACAATTTAGAACTAGGAATTGAAAGTACTATCGACGCTGAAGTTATTGAAGAGGGATCTATTGCTCTTGAAGCAAAGATTTTTTCAGAGATTATGCGTAAGATGCCTAATGAAGATGTAGAGATATCCACAAATGAAAATCATATGACGACTATTGTTTGTAAAAAATCTAAGTTTTCTATTGCTGGACAAGTTGGGGATCAATTCCCAGACTTGCCGGAAGTAAAGAAAAACAAAAAATATACTTTATCTCAACACGCTTTTAAAGAAATGATTCGCCAGACGATCTTCTCTGTAGCTCAAGAAGAATCTAGACCTATCCTTACTGGAGAGATGTTACAAATTAGAGATGGTTCTTTACACATGGTCTCTATAGATGGCTATCGAATCTCTTACCGTCAAATTGATATTTCAATTGAGAATGAAAATGAAGAGGTTGTCGTTCCAGGACGGACACTAGGGGAGATAAGCAAGATTTTATCTGCGGATGAAGAAGATGAGATGCAAATCTATTTTGAAGATAAGCACATTTTATTTGACTTAGGTGAGAGTAAAGTCGTTTCTAGACTTCTCGAAGGTGAGTTCATTAAATATGAGCAAGTATTCTCATCAGATTATGAGACAAAGATTAAAGTAGATCGTAAGAACTTCTTAATGAGTATTGAAAGAGCTGCTCTTATTTCAAGAGAAGGAAAGAAAAATCCTATTAGAATTGATATAGATGGAGATAATATGATTATCACTTCAAAAGCTGAACTTGGTACAGCACGTGAAGAACTTTCTATCGAACTTCAAGGAAATGAGTTAAGTATTGCATTTAACCCTCGTTATTTAATTGACGCCTTAAAATCAATTGAAGATGATGAAGTTTACATTAATTTTATTTCAGCACTTACACCATGTATTATTAATCCAATTCAAGGCAATCATTATAAATACCTCATATTACCTATTCGTTTACCATAGGATTAAATGCTTAAGAGAACATGATAAGACGCTCTTTACTTCTGATAGAGGTAAGAGCGCTTTTATTCTATAACATTAAAATAAACTACAATTTTTTAAATTTATTTTTTAAATCTAAGGAGATAGACAATGAAACAAATCAAAGTAACTACAGAATTTATTAAACTTGACCAACTTATGAAATTTGGTGAGATGGTTCAAACAGGTGGAGAAGCAAAGATGCTCATCGCTCAAGGTCTTGTACTTGTAAATGACGAGATCTGCACACAAAGAGGTAAGAAAATTCGTCCAGGCGATACAGTTGAATTTGATGGAGAAACTTATAACATCATCTAATTAAAGGAGCTCTCTATGTATATTCAAGAACTCACACTAACCGATTTTAGAAACTATGAGAACTTGCATATTGCATTAGATAAAGGCATCAATTTATTTAAGGGCAATAATGCTCAAGGAAAAACTAATATTTTAGAAGCTATCTATCTATGTGCTACCGCTAGATCCCATCGTACTTCTCAAGAAAAAGAAGTCATCAGATGGCAACAAGAAGCGGCACATGTATGCATTGATGTAAAGAAGCATACTTTTGAAGATAAGATAGATTTCCATCTTACCCAAAAAGGGAAGAATGTAGCGATCAATAAGCTACCGGTTAATAAACTAGGGGATTTATTTGGTACAATTACAGTCGTTATGTTTTCACCAGAGGATTTACAGCTTATTAAGAAAAGTCCAAAGGAAAGAAGACGTTTTATCGATATAGAGCTTTGTCAGTTTGATAAACTATACTACTATGCCTTAAAGCAGTACTATAAAGTCCTTAAGCAGCGTAATAACATGCTAAAAAGCAGAGATATTGATGAAGCGATGCTAGATGTATGGGATATGCAGTTTGTACAGTATGCAAAGGATGTAGTCACTAAGCGTCAGAACTTTATTGATGAGCTTAATCAAGTTGCAAGTAAGATTCATGCAGATATATCAGGGAATCAAGAAGTACTTGAAGTTATCTATGAACCTAATGTAGATGCAGATAAATTAGAGGACAAACTCAGTAAATACCGCAGAAAAGACATCTTAACCCAGAGTACATCAGTAGGCCCACATCGAGATGACCTTAAGTTCTTGATTAATGGCATGGATGTAAGACTTTATGGGTCACAAGGACAGCAGAGAACCGTGGTACTCTCTATGAAATTAGCAGAATTAAGCCTTATGGAGCAGCATTTAGGTGAAGCACCCATTTTATTGCTTGATGATGTACTTTCAGAGTTGGATGACAATAGACAAAAGTACTTATTTCACTACACCCAAAACATCCAAACATTTATTACATGCACAGGTGTTGAACAAGGTGTATGGAATACCCAAAAAATTGGCAAACTATTTAATGTAAGTAATGGACATATTTTACAAGTATAATCAACATATTCTGACAAAGTTTGCCTTTATAAGGCATTTGATGTATAATAAAGGTTGGTATATTATGCATATTCAAAATTTAAAGGAGTGAGATCTTATTATGGCAGCGACATATGATGAAAATCAGATACAAATTCTCGAGGGGCTGCAAGCGGTACGGAAAAGACCTGGTATGTATATTGGAAGTACCTCTTCAAAAGGTCTTCACCACCTGGTTTATGAAATAGTAGACAATGCCGTTGACGAAGCGCTAGAAGGACGTTGCGATACAATTAATGTAACAATACATCCTGATAACTCCATCTCTGTTTTAGATAACGGACATGGTATCCCAGTAGGGATTCACCCTCAAAAAGGTGTTCCAGCAGTAGAGGTTGTTTTCACAATACTCCATGCGGGTGGTAAGTTTGGTGGTGGAAGTTATAAAACATCAGGAGGTTTACATGGTGTAGGTGCATCTGTTGTTAATGCACTTTCTGAATGGCTAACAGTTAGAGTCTATACAGATGGCAAGGTGCATGAAGAAAAGTTTGCAAGAGGTGAAGTGACACAGCCACTTACAGTGATTGGTGATACTGATCAGAGAGGGACTTATGTACACTTCAAACCAGATGCTGAAATTTTCGAAACAACAGTTTATGAATTCGCGATTTTAAAACAACGATTCCAAGAAACAGCATTCCTAACAAAAGGGCTTCGTATTGAACTTACAGACTTAAGAGAAAATGAACAGAAGCACAAATCATTCCACTACGAAGGTGGTATCCGTGAGTTTGTGCAACATTTAAATAAACATAAAACACCTATTTACCCAGATATATTCTATTGTGAAGGCGAAAGAGATGGCATCATGGTAGAAGTTGCATTCCAACATAACGATAGCTATGTTGAAAATGTATTCAGCTTCGTAAATAACATCAATACACCAGAAGGTGGTACACACCTTTCAGGCTTTAGAAATGCCATTACAAAAACACTTAATGACTATGCAAGAAAGATGGGACTGCTAAAAGATGCAGAAAAAAACCTAAGTGGAGATGATATCCGTGAAGGACTTACTGCTATTATTAGTATTAAAGTAAGTGAACCGCAGTTCGAAGGACAGACAAAGACAAAGCTTGGTACAAGTGAAGCAAGGGCAGCAGTTGATGGGGTATTCTCAGAGCAGCTTACTTACTTCCTAGAGCAAAATCCAAATGTAGGTAAAATCGTTATCCAAAAAGCGACGATGGCTGCCCGTGCACGTGATGCTGCGCGTAAGGCACGTGAGCTTACGAGACGTAAAAGTGTACTTGAAAGTACAGCTTTACCAGGTAAACTTGCAGACTGTTCAGAAAAAGATGCAAGTAAATGTGAAATCTATCTGGTGGAAGGGGACTCTGCGGGAGGCTCTGCAAAGAGTGCACGTTCTCGTCAGACACAAGCAATCCTACCCCTTAAAGGAAAGATTCTAAACGTAGAAAAAGCAAGAATTGATAGAATGCTTGAAAGTGAAGAAATTCGAAATATGATTACCGCTTTTGGGGCGGGTATCAGTGAAGACTTTGATATCTCAAAGATGAGATATCATAAAGTCATTATCATGACTGATGCCGACGTCGATGGTGCACATATTCGTACACTCATTCTTACATTCTTCTATAGATACTATAAAGAGCTTATTGAAAAAGGTTACATCTATATTGCACAACCACCACTATACCTTGTAGAGAAGAATAAGAAAAAGCACTATGTTTACAATGATAAACAGCTGGAAGAGCTTTTAGAGGAAATTGGCCGTACAGGTATCTCTAGAATGCAACGCTACAAAGGTCTAGGGGAGATGAACCCAGAGCAGTTATGGGATACAACAATGGACCCTCAAACAAGAATACTTGTGCAGGTAAATATAGATGATGCGGCAGCAGCAGATGAAATCTTCACAGCACTTATGGGAGATAAAGTAGAGCCAAGACGTGAGTTCATTCACGAATATGCTCGTAAAGTTACAAACTTAGATATTTAGAGAAGGGTAGGAGGAAGAAATGGATCAAAACGAAACAACTTACGACAAAATCATTACTGTAGACATACAGGATGAAATGAGAAAATCTTATATAGATTATGCCATGAGTGTCATAGTCTCTCGTGCCCTTCCTGACGTTAGAGATGGTCTAAAGCCAGTGCATAGAAGAATTCTTTTTGCTATGGACGAACTTAACTTAGGGCCAGACAAACAATACAGAAAGTCAGCACGTATCGTTGGGGATACCATGGGTAAGTATCACCCTCATGGTGACTCATCTATTTATGATGCAATGGTACGTATGGCACAAGACTTCTCTACGAGATACCCTCTCGTAGATGGACATGGTAACTTTGGTAACATCGATGGTGATGGTGCAGCAGCTATGCGTTATACAGAGGCTAGAATGAGCCGTATGTCTATGGCGATGCTTCAAGATACAGATAAAGAAACGGTAGACTTCAGACCTAACTTTGATGAATCTTTGAAAGAACCAGTCGTATTACCAGCAAGATTTCCAAACTTATTAGTAAACGGATCTTCAGGAATTGCAGTAGGTATGGCAACCAATATTCCACCACATAACTTAGGTGAAGTAATAGATGGTGTTGTCAAAATGATTGATAACTACATGGGTACGAATGAAGAGAATGAAGAGAGAGAGACAGAAGTAGAGGAGCTTATGGAGATTATCCAAGCGCCAGACTTCCCAACAGGTGCTATTATCCAAGGACGCTATGGTATCGAACAAGCATACCGTACAGGTCGTGGTAAAGCCAAAGTAAAAGCAAGAGCTGAAATCGAAGATATGGCTAATGGAAAGTCTCGTATCGTTATTACAGAGATTCCATACCAAGTGAATAAGTCACGTCTTATCGAGAAGATAGCTGAGCTTGTAAAGATTAAAAAAGTTGAAGGCATTACAGATATTCGTGATGAATCAGACCGCGATGGTATGTGTATCGTTATTGAACTACGTCGTGATGTGAATCCATCAGTTATTCTGAACCAACTTTATAAGTACACACAGCTTCAAGATACATTTAGTATCAATATGTTAGCACTTGTAAATAACGAACCAAAAGTACTTAACCTAAAGCAAATTCTTGAAGAATATCTGAAGCATCAAAAAGAAGTAGTAACAAGACGTACACAGTTTGACTTAAACAAAGCAGAAGCAAGAGCACATATTGTAGAAGGTTTACGTAAGGCGTTAGATAAGATTGATCTTATCACATCACTGATTCGTGCATCTAAGACAGTACAAGAAGCTAAAGAAAAAATCATGGAGCAAATAGGATTATCAGAAATTCAAGCACAAGCCATCGTAGATATGAGATTACGTGCGCTGACAGGACTTGAAAGAGAGAAACTAGAAGCTGAATATGAAGAGTTATTAGCACGTATTGCTTACTTCAAATCAATCCTTGAAAGCGAATACAAACTATACAGTGTTATTCGTGAAGAGATTGTTGCTATTAAGTCAAAGTATGCAGATACAAGACGTACAGAGATTACGATTGCAGATGATGAGATAGATATTGAAGACCTTATTGATGAAGAGCAAGTTGTTGTAACGATTACACACTTAGGCTACATCAAACGTATCCCACTAGATACGTATAAGAACCAAAACCGTGGTGGTAGAGGTGTTATTGGGGTAAATACAATAGAGGAAGACTTTATCGAGCAACTCTTTACGACAAGTAACTTAAGTAATATCATGTTCTTCACAAATAAAGGTAAGGCATACCGTATTAAGGCATACCGTATACCAGAAGCAGGAAGAACAGCACGTGGTATGGCTATCATCAACTTACTTGAACTTGATAAAGATGAAAAAATCAGTGCAGTATTCCCGATAGATGAGACAAAAGAAGAAACCACATTCTTAACGATGATTACAAAGAATGGTCTTATCAAGAAGACAGATCTAGGTGCATTCAAGAACATCCGTAAAGGTGGTCTTATTGCCTTAAATCTTGCAGATGAAGATGAACTTATCGGTGTCTATGAGACAACGAAGGAAGATGCTATTTTAGTATGTACCAAACAAGGTAAAGGAATCATGTTTGATGGTACAGATGTTCGTCCAATGGGAAGAACAGCTAGAGGGGTACGTGCTATTAGACTTGCTGCAGACGATGAAGTAATCGGAGCAACCGTACCAAAAGAAGGCGAACAAATCCTAGCAGTAGCAGAAAAAGGACTTGGTAAGCGTACACAGATAGAAGAATTCCGTGCTCAAAAACGTGGTGGTAAGGGAATCAAAGTTTATAAAATTACAGAGAAGACAGGTAATGTAGTAGGTATCACATCAGTAAGTGATACAGACGAGTTACTTCTTATTACATCACAAGGTGTTATTATTCGTATTCAAGTTGGTCAGATTTCATCTGTAGGACGTAATACACAAGGTGTTAAACTCATCAACGTAGATGATGGTGTACAAGTTGTATGTATTGCTAAAGTAGCAGATGATGGTCTGGGTGAACCAGAAGAGCAACTTAGTATAGAAGAATAGTAGAAAGGTCGCAACTATGCGGCCTTTTTTTATTCTAAAGATTTAGTAATGAGGTAGGTTGTCAAATAAATAAGAAAATGATATGATAAAAATGAAAATATTATTATTTCTCAAGGAAAACTCTATAGATCTTATATAAAACATATAAGATGTGCAAATAACAACACAGAGAGAGAACATGAGGGTAAATATTTTCAAAGCTTTATAATCAACGAACCAATAATTCCAACTACAAAATAGCAGTACTATTCTACGGGATAGTACTGCTGTTTTCTTATAGAAATGTAAGAAGCTTTTAACTAAAAGGTAGGTAATAAAGGAAGTAGTACAATCTAAATGTAAACTAATCAATAGATACAAAACCACCAAACCCTTGGTAAACAAGCGTTCTAAGAAAGAGAGCTGAAATTAATAAATAAAAAAGAGAAAAAGGGTTGACGTATATCAAATTTACTGGTATCATAGATTTTGCCTTGAGAAAACAGCAACACAAGGCAACTTAATAAAATAACTTTAATTCGGAGAAGTACTCAAGTTGGCCGAAGAGGTGCCCCTGCTAAGGGTATAGGTCGGGATAACCGGCGCGAGGGTTCGAATCCCTCCTTCTCCGCCATTTTATTTCTAACTCGCTGGACAAGCGGTTGAAAATAAAATGCAAAAAGTTGTTGACATAAGTAAACAAGTATGATAAGATAATTCTTGTGTCAAAGCGACACACGATGAACATTGAAAATAAAATAACAACCAATAGACCAGTCGATTCATTGAGTACATGTACTCAAAAGTCAGTGCTAACTAATAGCACAAAAATTATTGTCAGATGACAAACTTTTTAACGAGAGTTTGATCCTGGCTCA
>JBOGBZ010000035.1:0-9522 GCA_051656485.1 Cellulosilyticaceae bacterium | reverse complement strand
CAACAAAGAATGACCTTGTACAAACAGCATTCATCGAAAAACAAGCAGGTATGTTCTTAGATGGTAGCTGGGTAATCGGTGCATTAAAAGATATGACAGACGTAGAAGTATTCTCAGTACCAGCTATGCCAGGTTCTGCTGGAGACGGTAAAGAAATGGTAGCTGGATTCACAAGCGGTTACTATATCACAAAGAAAGCTTGGGATGACCCAGCTAAACGTCAAGCATGTATTGACTACGTAAAATACATGACATCTAATGATGCTATCCAATTATTCGTAGATAACATCGGTAGTGTTCCAGCTGCTCCAATTACACCAAACGGCTTAAGCGGATTAGGTGAAAAAGGTAAAGTTGTTAAAGAAGCTGCTACAAAGATGAGTGCTCCTATTGATAGCTGGTTCAGCCCAACAGGTTACAAGTACATCATCTCTCAAGTTCCACTTCTTGCAACAGGTAAAGCTGATGCTACAGCAGTTGTAGACGAAGCTATCAGAATCCACAACGCTGGAGAATAATAAATAAGAGTTTATAATGAAACTAGGTGTATGCTTGCATATGCCTAGTTTTTTTGCGTAAACAAATTCAAAGTGCATAGCCGAGAGACAGGGTGTTACACCTCGTCAGCTTCGTGCATTCGTAACGTCGCGAACTCGCTAACGCTCGGGCACACTCCTAAGGGCACTCATTTACTTTCGCTAAGTAACTCTAAAAAAGACTACCAATGAAGCTTCTGAGGTGTACACCCTGTCTTAGTCGGGATGCATATGCAGCGTGTGGGGGAACAGAGGAAAGAGAAAAGAGTGCGAATGCAGGCTGAGTGGGGAAAGATAATAAGGTCTTGAGTTGTAGAAGATATATAAAAAGGATATACTATAAGTAAAGAAATAAAGAGAGAGGGGTAATGGCTGTGAAGAAAACACTTTTTAACAAGGTCATTCCTGGTAGTTATGATGTCTTAAAGTATGTTTATCCTACAATGCAGGAATATGTAAAGATATTAATAGATAGAGCAAAGCAAATGCCTTCTATAGAAGGGCTTGTATTGTTTGGGAGTAGTGTAGAGTTAACATGTGGGGAAGAGAGTGACTTAGATATAGTAGTTATTACTGAAAAAGAAATAGATGAAGATTTATGTAATAGTATCATTAAGGAATGGCGCCAGGGTGTAGGTGTATCGATAGATATTTTGGTGAATACATGGAATGGCCTAAGGCAGGACAGCCTTACACAGGTTGTTTATAAGGAAATAATAGAAAATGGTATTGTGATATATAGGAGGTAAAATCATGAAGGGACTATATGGTTTAGCAGAAGCGGATTACAAATTTGCAAAGATGAATTTTGAGTATCTAAAAACAACATCGGATGATATGTTCGTCAATATGATCGCATACCATATTCAACAAGCAGTAGAAAAGCTTTTGAAATATTTAATAGAGGTTAAAGGAAAGAGATATCCGAAAACACATGACATAACGGAGTTAATAGATGCTTGTGAACCACTAAATATTACTATACCGGAAGAGATTATAAATAATGATGTGCTTATAACTAAGTGGTGTACTCAGACAAGATACAATATTAATTTTAAAGCTTCTATCCGAAAAATAGAATTACTACTACCGGTGGTAGAAGAATGGTTAAAAGCAGAAGAGCCACAACAAGTAGAGATAGAAGAAGGCTATGTAGTAGAATAGTTAAGTAGTTTGCCAGCAAAAGGGGGATGGTACATGGATAAATGGGGACTAATATGCATTATTTTTAGTGGCATTGTAGGGCTAGTTCGAGAATGTGTCAGATTGAAGTATGATGGTATTACAGTAATTTATAAGATATTATGGAGTATTTCTTTAGTATTATTGATAATAGGAGCAATTTTATATTTTATGGTTTAAAGTTTTAGAGTCAAATCAAATAAAAAATAGTCCTCATGATGAGGACTATTTTTGTGGCCAAACAATAAGATGCGAGCATTTGGCTACGAATATATGGAAGTAGTGAGATACGAGAGGTAGGGATAGTACATAGCTAATGAGGATAGATCCTACAAAGCTTAGGATGATTTTTAGCCAAAAGCTAGGAATCACATAGGTGATGCCGAAGAGGACTACTAGGAGATAGATGTGTAATACATAGATTGAGAATGTGTGTTGGCCCATACGTGTGAGGAGTGATGGTGTATTGGGGATGGTGTTTGCTAGTGCGAACACGAAGCTGAAGCCGATGAGGTAGAGGAGGCATCTAGCAATGAGGCCTATGCCAATGGGTACGGTGTAGCTTACGAAGGATTGGCTGCCGTAGAGGAACTCGACAGGGATAATCTGAGAAATACTTAGTAAGACAGCAGAGGCAATGGCGATAGATATAATCATCAAAGAAAAAATAGGGTGTGGCCGTTTGAGTTTAAAGAGTTGTTCTTCGGAAGTAAAGTATCCTACTAAAAAGAAGGGTAGGAATACGAGGGTGCGGGATAAAGAAAGCATGGTATTAAACTCGCTAAAGATACCTACACCGATGCCTACTAGGAAGCTTAGGGGGACGATATAGCGTATACGTATCAAATCTTTGAGGAAGATTTTCCAGAAAAACATACTGAGCAGATACCAAAGCGTCCATCCAGGGATTAGGAAGGAAAAGAGTCTGATATCTTTAGCCACAATCGCGTGAAGTAGGTTCCAAAAAGAATTAAAGATAAGAAAAGGAATAAATAGATTTTTAAAGGCTGTCTCACGTGCTTTATCTACATTTTTAGAAAGATAGCCTGATATAAAGACGAAGGCAGGCATATGAAAGAGATAGATAAAAGCATAGAGTGTATGAATAATGATCGAATCGTCTTTGAAGGACTCAAGGGAATGGCCGAAGACCACTAGGAATATGAGGAGCCCTTTTAGATTATCGAGTAAATGGTTACGTTCAGTAGTTGCAGAGGAAATCATTGTGCATCACCTTCTTTATAAAATAAATTAATTTTAGTATACAAAATATAGTAGACAAAATCTATGGAATAATGTGAAAACATATAAATACTAGGAAATGCACCTTTACAACGCGAACGCTCCTAGCTATAATAAAGAATATAAAGTAGATATAAAAGCTTTGAAAGAGAAGAGTATATAATGTTTGTTTTGAAAGAGACTTAGGGAGGGTGAGAACCTAGGAAGCAGACTTATAGAAAGAAGCTCTGGAGCTACCAATCGAAGATCTCCTCATGTGCGGGAGTAGTAGAGTGGTGGGGTTATTCCCTTAAAGATAATGAGGTGGGCGAGTTTACTCGTCAACTTAGGTGGTAACGCGGAAGTATCCTTTCGTCCTAAGCGTATTAGGCGAGGGGTTTTTTTATTGTCAAAAATACATTTTATATAAAAAGAAAGAGGTATACTTATGAGTTTAGCAACATTAGCAAATCTGATTTTCCCAAACATCGATAAGACACCAGACTACTATTTAAATGCTTACAAGAAGAGAGAATTAGCAGAAGGTGCATGTGTGACACGTTATGCACCAAGCCCTACAGGTTTCCAACACATCGGTGGTGTATTCGCAGCTTTAGTAGCTGAGCGAGTAGCGACACAAAGCGGTGGTGTATTCTATCTTCGTATCGAAGATACAGACCAAAAAAGAGAAGTAGAAGGTGCTATTTCAGACACTATTAAGACAATGCAGAAGTATGGGATGGACTTCACAGAAGGTATGACAAGTGATGATGAAGCGAAAGGTGAGTTCGGTCCATACAAGCAAAGTGAACGTGCAGAAATCTACAAGACTTTCGCAAAAGACCTTATCGAGAAAGGTTTAGCGTATCCATGCTTTGCAACACCAGAAGAATTAGAAGAACTTCGTGAGAAGCAAACAGCTGCAAAAGTAACACCAGGTTACTACGGTGAGTATGCAAAATACAGAAACTTAACAGCAGAAGAAGCGATCGCAAAAGTTGAAGCTGGCGAGCAGTACATCATCCGTCTGAAATCACCAGGAAACCCTGAGAAGCGTGTGGAGTTCAAAGACTTAATCAAAGGGGACACATCATTCCCAGAGAATAATCAAGATATCGTTATCATTAAAGGTGACGGACTTCCAACATACCACTTTGCACATGCCATTGATGATGCACTTATGGGTACAACACATGTAACACGTGGTGAAGAATGGTTATCTTCTCTTCCAATTCACGTACAACTTTTCGAAGTATTAGGTCTTGAAAGACCACAATACGGTCATATCCCAACAATCATGAAGATGGATGGCGAGTCAAAGCGTAAACTTTCAAAGCGTAAAGATGCTGAAAGTGCTGTCACATACTACGACGAGGAAGGTTACCCAATCGTATCTGTAGTAGAGTACTTACTAAATATCATCAACTCTACATTCGAAGAGTGGAGAATGGCAAACCCTACAGCAGATTATCATGAGTTCCCAGTACAATTAGATAAGATGAGTAAGAGCGGTGCTTTATTCGATATCATCAAGCTTAACGACGTAAGCAAAGACGTCATCGCTAAAATGCCAGGTGAAGTGGTATACGACTACTACACAGCATGGGCAAAAGAGTACGATAAAGAAATGTATGAGCTTGTAACAGCAAACGAAGCTGCTGCAAAAGCATTCTTCAGCATCGACAAAGAAGGTCCAAAACCAAGAAAAGACTTTGCGAAATGGTCAGAAGTAAGAGAGAAAATTTACTACTTATTCGATGAATTATTCGCTAAGGAAACAGCAGAGCAAGTAGAACTTCCAAAGACTGTAACATTAGAAGCAGCAAAAGAAATCGTAGCAGCATACAAAGGTGCATATAATCACAGTGAAGAAAACCAAGAAGGATGGTTTGAAACACTTAAAAACTTCGGTTTATCTATCGGTTACTGTGCAAACCGTAAAGACTACAAAGCAAATCCAGAAGCGTACAAAGGTATGATCTCAGATGTAGCAGGGGCAGTACGTGCAGGCATTACCCATAGAAGTAATACACCAGATCTTTACACAATTATGCAAATATTAGGTGAGGACAAAGTGAATGCACGTCTAGATGCATTCTTAGCCCTATAAAATAAGGTATTCAAGAAAAGGGGAATGAGTATGTTAAAGAAATTTGCAGCAGAAGCATTAGGTATTAGTGATATTGGTAAGATTATTCCACCAGCAGACTACGGCAAGGTAGAGGCTGATGATTATGTGATGCACGAAGACAATGAAAAGATTTATTTCATCATTAAGTCAAAGACAGATGAGTACTGCTTTACAAACTTAGCACTTATTCATGTAGATGGGACGAATGCCATCAGTTCAAAGAAGACACTTCGTCGCTATGATTACTATGAAAATGAAATTTCAAATGTGCTTTTAGAGACTGCTGGTACAGTAGATTTAGATGCGGAAATTAAATTTGGTATAGGTTCAGTACACTTATCTATCGATGTAGACAAAAAGCAAATCGAGCAACTCAAAGACTTATATAAGACCCTTATTCGTATTGCTCAAATTACAAGACAAAACAAGACGCATTTACACCACAGTAAAGCTAGCTTAGAGACAGCTACAGCTGCACTAGGAAATGCACGTATTGAAGGCGTATCATTAAGTGAAGAGTTTGAGAAGCTTAATAACTATGCGTTCAATTGGCAAGTAGAAGCGACAAACAAGTATATGGTTAAAGATTTTGGCTATGTATTTGAGAAATATATTAATAACTAGATGAACAAGAAAGGCTATTGCACAAATGTGTAGTAGCCTTTCCCTATATGCCTGCCCAAGTTTAAGTTTAGGAGGAATAGCTGATGTACAACACAATTTTATTTGATTTAGATGGCACACTTACAGATCCGAAGGAAGGGATTACAAAGTCTGTGCAGCATGCATTAAAAGCATTTGGCATAGAGGCCCAGTTAGATGATCTATTGTGTTTTATAGGGCCACCTTTGCAATGGTCGTTTCAAGAGTATTATGGTTTTGATGAAGAGAAAGCAAAACTTGCTATAGAGAAATACCGCGAACGTTTCCGAGAGATTGGCATGTTTGAAAATAAGGTGTATGAAGGCATAGAAGAGATGCTAGAAGCACTTGTAAAGGAAGGTAAGACACTGGCAGTAGCAACGTCTAAGCCAGAAGTGTTTGCAGTGCAAATACTAGAGCATTTTGGACTAGCGAAGTACTTCAAGGTCATCGTAGGAAGCGAGCTAGATGGCACACGCGTTAATAAAAAGGATGTCATTGAAGAAGTATTTGTGAGGTTACAACTTACAGAAGAAGAGAAAGTACATATCCTTATGATAGGAGATAGAAAGCATGATATAATCGGTGCCAAAGCATGTGGGATAGATTCCATAGGTGTAAGATTTGGGTACGGAGAAGGAAATGAGCTTGAAGAAGCAGGGGCTACTTATATTGTAGATACGGTAGGGGAGTTGGGATATCGTATTAATTAGATAGAGACCGTTTATATCAAGATTACGTTAGGTTATTAGCCAAATAAGACCACTTACACCTGAAACCAAGGAACCTTCTCTATAAGGTAATATAGTATAACTATAAAGCAAAAATAGAGAGGGGAAGAGAAGATGAAAAGATTCTTAATGGTTTTAGGTGTTATTTTAGTTGTAGGTATTGCGGGGATTATAGGAATGAATAAGGCGATGTCTAGTCCATTATCTCGCGAAGAGGTGAATGAGGGGATTGAGCAGAGCCTAGAAAAATTTATCACAAAAAACGAAGAGGTTAGTAATGTAGTTTTAAGAGTGTACGCTGATTCAAAAGGTTATGAAGAAGCTTTCGCAGTAGGTAGTAGAGATAATGGGGAGCCCGTTAGTGTTGATAGTAGGTATCACAGTGCAAGTATAGGCAAAACATTTGTAACGGTAATGTGCTATATGTTGCAAGAAGAGGGTGTACTTAACTTAGATGATCCTATCAGCGATTATTTAGAAGACAATATGTTAGATAAGTTGTTTGTATATGAGGGCATTGATTATAGAGATGAAGTAACCATTAGACATTTGTTAACCCATACATCGGGAGTTAATGACTGGTTTGAGGGAGAGGTTGTACAAGGGGAGACATTTGCAACACTTATGCTACAAGATCTAGATAAATACTGGACGGAGGAAGAACTCATCGATTTTACAAGAGAAAATCAAGTGGCTGTGGGGAAGCCAGGAGAGACATTTTGCTACTCGGATACAGGATATGGATTGCTTTTATTTATGCTTGAAGAGGCGAGTGGCATGTCAGTGGAAGCATTATTTTATCAAGCTTTCTTTGAACCTTTACAGATGAGAGATACTTCTCTTATGTTAAAGTCTGAGCCTATCAATCAACCAGCAGAAGAGATGTTACCTATGTGTTATGAAGGGGTAGACTTAAGCAAAAAGAATGCATTATCAATGGGGAATACAGATGGTGGCATTATTACAACCACAAAAGATTTACTAATCTTTTTTAGAGCATTACACGAGGGGAAACTTATTTCAGACAAAGCTTTAGAAGAGATGAAAGTTTTCGATAAGACATATGAAAAGGGCATCCAATACGGTGTAGGTATGATGCAATTTGACTTTGGTCAGTTATCACCTTTTTTGAGTGGTATGCCAAATGTTTATGGTGGAGTAGGTGCATCCGGGGCTTTTATGATGTATGATGAAGTAAATGACACATTTATAATCATGAATGTCGGTGTGTTAGGATTTGTAGAAGAAAGCACCATGGAACTAATCAACATACTTATGCTTTGTAATAGGATGCAATGATTAAAATAGGGGGGAAGTATGAAAATTCAGTTGTGTTGTTCTGAAGATGTAAAAGAGAGATTGAATAAGCTGGCGGTCAGCAAGGGGATAATCGTGGAAGAAAGTAGTTCGATTGCATTAGTAGAGAAGGGGTACGATTTGCCAGAAGACAAAATCTGTGTTGTTTTCAATACACTTGATTTTAGGGAGGCATTTGAGCTTATACAAGAGGACAATAGTCCATCAGAACAGTGTAACAAGGGTGAGGAAATAGAGATAAGTACCAAAGATGTGATTGTGGGGTACTATCAGGATCGGTATGCATTGATTAAGCCTAGAGAAATCATGTTTATTGAGGCTAATAAAAATGAAATCACCTGTGTAACCAGCGAAAAGACGTATTATTTGAAGCAGCCCCTGTATATTTATGAAAGGCTGTTGAAAGAAAAAGGCATCATACAAATCAACAAGTCTCAGTTAGTGAATATGGTTAATGTCATTGAAATTATACCTTGGTTCAACTCCAGATTGGTATTGTTACTTAAAAATAACAGTAAATTGGAAGTCTCAAAAAAATATTCTCAAATGCTACGTAAAGCATTTGATATATAGTACAGGGGGCAGAAATGATTGAAAAAATAAATAGTAAAGCAATAATAATATCCATCTTTATAGGGGTGTTTATAGGAATAGGAGTAGAACTACTTTTTGATAAGCCTCAGAGTGTAGATGCATTGATCGTAGCGATGATTACAGGTGGCATAATAGGCTTGATTATAGGGAGCGTTACAGAGTTTTTAACCGCCTTGATACCGATATCTATGGCAAAGGCTAGTGTATATTATATCATTAATAATATCATTGCGCTTATGGTAGCGATCTTGATAATAGGTGGAGGCAGTATCTATTTTAATGCCACACTAAGTATAGAAGAAAGTATAAAGAAGCTACTCTTTGTATGTGTAATGATTACAGGTGCAAATGGAATAGATTATCTAAACTACAGAAAGACCAATAAACAGTTAGAACGTTATAAAAAGAAAAGGAAAGAAGAGGACTAAGAAACAAATAACAAGGGTATAAGGGGGAAATCTAATGAGACTTTATCACGGGTCACCAATAGCTGGTATACAAGAAATAAGACCACATATCTCTAATCATGGAGAAAGCCTAGTGTATATGACAACTAAGAGAGACAATACGCTGGTGTACCTCAGCAATGCTATCGAAAAATTTCATAAAGAGCAAGGCGTAGTACATGAGGGGCATTACTATAAGTGGGCTAGCTATGGGTTTAACAGGGAAAAGCAGCTGGTTATAGACGAGTATTATCCTAATGCGACAGAGGATACATATAGAGGGGTCGCAGGCTATATTTACTATGCGGATGATGTAGCAGACTATGAGGAACAGAAGGATATACCTTTTGCGGTGGTAGCGAAAAGCAGTGTGGTAGTAAGTGGTGTAGAATATATCGAAGATGCCTATGAAGAGATGCTAAAGCTTGAAAAGCAAGGGGCAATCATCATTAGAAGGTATGAAAATCATTCACCAGAAAAATTAGCATGGATAGAAAAAGTGATTAGAGAAGACTATGAAACGTAACAAGACAAGCAGGATTATAGAGTTTTTTTAGAAGGGAAATTCCCATTTTTAAATGCTTAAAATTTTTCTAAGAAAAATGAGATGAACTACTTTACATTTTAGATAAAAGGTGCATAATATAATCATAAATATAGTTCGTATACGAACTAATAAGAGGTGGTTATATGAGTCGTTTTGTACCAAGGTGTTCAAAGAA
>JBOGBZ010000034.1:0-8461 GCA_051656485.1 Cellulosilyticaceae bacterium | reverse complement strand
CCGACTGCCTTTGCGTAAAGAGTAGCCCCCCTCAGCCTACTTGGTTCCCTCTTTACTCTTCTACCTTCGCAAAACGCTTAAAAGTCTTTCCTTCTCGCTCGATAGTCTCATCCCACATATGTGCTGGTCTTACCCATAGTCCACCTTCACCATAAAGGGCACGGTACACTACCATCTCCTCCATCGTCTCACTGTGTCTTGCTACTTCAATTACTTCATACATATTGCCTTTAAAATGTCTATACTTACCCGGTGTAATGTTATGTGTCATAGTGTTCTCCTTTAAGACGCTCATGTTGTCTCATTCTTATTTTGTTTTTGTTTGCTTTGTAAAAGCATTATACCCACAAGCGCAATACCGCATCCTATGATGAGCATCATCCCAACTGACATCTGCTGCATCCATTCAGGTGGCTGTACTTGTAGATGGTCTATTACCACTGCCAAGCCATTATTAATCAGGTGCATCAGCATGGCGAGGAAGATACTTCCTGTCTTATACACCACATAGCCTAATGCTAAGCCTAGCACTGCTGTCACTGGTATTTTCACCATATCCATATGCATGATTCCAAAGAGTATGGCCGTTACCACGACTGCACGTCTACCATGCTTCCCATTCTCCATCCCTTTATAGATGATACCCCTAAAGAGTAGTTCTTCACAAATCGCTGGCATACACGCTACCACCAAAAGATTCATCCACATGCTATCATGGAACATCAGCTCTGCTAATGCTTGTAAATTCTCTTCGCTATTTGGGATAAGTGGTATCAGTAGATTTCCTAAAGCATTGGCTACAAACCAAGTCCCTAACCATAAGACCACTGCTCCAAGTATTTGTCTTACCCTCGGTACCTTGATAGAGAAAGCCTTCTTCCAGTCTGTCTTCATATAGTAGCCAAAACCTAAAGCAATCCCTGCGATCAGTACTTGAGTGAGTGCCAGCCCCCAGAACCCTAACTTAAGTTGGATAAACTGTGCGATATAAATCATGGCTAGTAATGCTACACCATAAATCATAAAAGCATCGCTTGGCGTTGGCAAGGTACCCTTCTTGATATTATACCGTCTTTGTAAAATCGAAAACTCTTTGCCACTGCCAAATAAGACCGCTTCCGAATCGAAAAGCTTAATCAAAATAAAAATCGCAATGATAACCAGTGCTAAGTTCGAGATTAAGACCATTGCCATAAGCCCAAAATCATACTTAAACATCAGCACACTCTTCATCAGGAGTGCAATATTCACGATAGGGATACTTGCCGTCATAGGGCTAAGCTCTATGGTCGGTATCATCGTCACATAAGATGGGATCATCACTACTAAAAGCAGTGGTGTAATGTAGTTTTGTGCTTCCTTGAAGCTCTTTGCTAAAGCACAGATACTCATACTAATGGCTACCACCACTAAAGTAAATAAGAAAATCGTAATGACTGTAATCATCAGTGGTACCGCAAATTGCCCTAAGGCAAAAGTAGGCATCTCCTCCCCCATAGCCATCCCTAGACTTCCTATCATCAGACCAATAGATGCCCCTATGGATAGCAGATTAATCATAGCACTCATTAAGGCTACTGTAGCTACTGCTATATATTTACTTACTATAAGCTCTATGTTAGATACAGGTAGCGTTAAAAGTGTTTCTATCGTACCTCTCTCTTTTTCCCCTGCCATCACATCAATAGCTGGATAAACTGCTCCCGATACAATACTAATCATTAAAATAAAAGGTAATATCTTTGCCAGTAAATACCCTGCCATTTCTTCTTCCTTAGCGATGTTTTCACTTATATATTCTATGGGGTGTAGTACCGCCTTTGGATCTGATCCTGTTGCTTTTATACTTTTTTCTATAAGTGTTATTTTATACTGTTCTAAAATATGTTCTAGAATTTTTTTGACATATTCTGACTCTCCATTTGATGCATTATAATAAATAATATATTGATTTTTTTCTATCTTTAAAGATGCATTTACATTCCCATCCTGTATAATGCTTTTACTATCTATCCCTTCAATAATCGTTAAACTTTTTTCTTTTTCTATTAGTTCTCTTATCTCGTTGGGCATATTTTTTTCCACTGCTACTTGATATGTATTATCTACTATTTCTTGATTCATAACATTTCCGATTTGCGCCCCCCCTATCATTACAATTGGATAAAGTAAGATAGGCAGGATAATCATTGCAAAGATTGTCTTTTTATCCCTAAAGATATCCTTCAATTCTTTTTTCAAGATATTTTTGACGATGTTATACCTCATACGATACCACCTCTTTCCTCTAAGGATTTCAAGAAGGCTTCGCGTAAATTATCCGTTCCAGTAGCTCTTTTAACCGCTTCCTTCGTCCCCTCTATCATCATTCTGCCCTCATGTATCATGGCGATATGGTCACATAACGTTTCTGCTTCTTCCATATAGTGTGTAGAGTAAAGTACCGTCTTGCCTGCTTTCTTCTCTTCTAGCATAAAGTCGATAATCGCTCGGCTACTGAGTACATCCAGTCCTAAAGTCGGTTCGTCAAAAATATAAAGCTTAGGTGAATGAATAAGACACCTTGCAATAGATATCCGCTGTGTCTGACCAGTAGAAAGTAGTTCGATGCGATTATCTGAAAAGCTATGCATAGCCAACGTATCAAAAATCATTTCTGTACGTTCTTTGATTACCTCATCACTCATCTCATAAAGGCTCCCAAAAATGCTGAGCAGTTCCCGCGGGGTAATACGCCCATAAAGTTTCGTATTACCTGAGAGGTACCCTATGTGACTTTTTACCTCATTTTTGTTTTGACTATAACATCTCCCTTCTAGTTCGATACGACCACTGGTTGGTGTCAAAATGCCTCCTAACATACGTAGAAGCGTGGTTTTCCCTGCCCCATTAGGTCCTAATATCCCAAACACTTGCCCTTTTTCAACTTGAAAGCTTATATTGTCTACCGCATTAAAGTCTTCTTTAACGTGTCTTCTTCCTTTTTTGACTGTACGTGTGAAAGTCTTACTAACCCCTTCTATTTTTAACATAGCCCCTCCTTAGAATGGTATCTCCATCGTATACCTTGTATTTGTTTCATACTCATACTCTTCTGCCTCAAGTACAATGGCTTCATTATGCATTTCTACTAAGTAAGTAACCTCTCTTGTTCGCCCGATGGGAATGATCATCTCTTTTTCCTGTGAACGTAAGTCATATGCTTCATAACCATCTCCCAACATCGTTATCACTTCACAGTCACCATAAGGCCTTGTGACTAAACTAACGGGTGCATAGCGATCCGTTAAGCTAACATCTTTATCCCCTTGATTTTGGATAGTAAAGGTAATGGCTATGAGGTGATTATTTGTCCCTACTTTATACTTATTCTCTTGATCTTCATAGTCTACCACTTCTTTCACCCATAGATGTAGTTCATCAGAGGGTATGCCTTCCTGTGGCATACAGACAATCTCTTGATTGTTTACTTCGGTGCTAGTTGTAATCACACTATCTACTACGCTCATAGCACATATCACTATCAGTACTCTTATAATCCATGTCTTTATCATTACTTTTCCTCCTTTATACGAAGAGGTATCTCATAGGTTGCACCTTTATAAAACCCTCGTAGTTTCCCGTAGAGTAACTGTGTATAATTAAAGGTTATTTCTTTTGTATCCTCATGCACGAGGAAGATAGCATGAACGGGCTCATCCATGTAGAATCTATGATTTTCATCTACGAGTTGATACGCTTGATCCCTTAAACTGTCTACGACTCTTTGGTCATTTAAGTTCGGTTGATAATACGTCTCGCCATCTTTTTGATAGCTCACATAGTACGACGTCTCATAGGAATTTTCATCTCTCTTTTCTTTTTCAATGCCTTCAAGCTCAACTGCTACTATCTGATACCCTTCTGGGATATAGTTTGCTAACCATTCATCACTGATGATACTGGCACCTTTTACCTGCACATAGGCGTATGGTGTTTCCAAAGCATCCCCTACACTTAGCTGCTGCACTTGTATTTCTTTTGGATTCATTTTTTCTCGGTAAGCATCTATCCCCCATGTATATAAGCGACTTATCAGTACTATTGCCACACCTATGCTGATGCATAAACCAACCCTACGCTTCGGTCTAAGTTTGCCCTGCTCTTCTGTCATCTTTGGCTTTTGTGGTACATATCTATTTCTTGTCTCTGTCTCTTTGTCGTACTGGCCATACAAGTCCTCTTCACGGATTACTTCCTGTACATTAGTGCGTACAGTTGCTTCACGTCTGATGCCACCACAATGTGGGCATTGCATGTACATATCTTTGTATTTTTTGCCACAATCCGTACATTTAATTTTCATCTTCAGCCTCCCTCTTGGTATTCTCTTTAATACTATCAAAATTATCTGTCAAATACAATTTAACCGTTATATTTTTTTCTGATTCTGCCATCCTAAACATAGGCGGACTCCACTTTTACTGTTATAATATTTGCTGAGGTGACTAATATGAAAAACTTAAAAATTTATTTTACATCGGATGTACATGGTTATATTTATCCTACTGACTATACAGATACAACCCTAAAGCCAATGGGCTACTTATGTATGATGGAGCAGTTCGAAAGAGATGGCAATACACTCATTATTGATGCGGGTGATACGATTCAAGGTTCTCCTTTTACAACTTTCATCAACAAAAAAGACCTTGCAATCAATCCTTTAGCCACAGTCTTAAACAGTGCTGGCTATGATTATATAACACTTGGTAACCATGACTTGAACTATGGTTATACTTACTTAAGCAAGTACCTAAATAACTTAGATGCCAAGTGTCTATGTACCAATGTAGAAGATACGACTGGACAACTTCCTATCTTCCCATCGGCTATCCACACCCTTGAAAACGGTCTTAAAGTAGGCCTTGTCGGTGTCTCTACAGACTTTATCCCAGTATGGGAAAAGCCTGAAAACCTTGTGAACTTCAAAGTGACAGATACATTAGAAAGCGTCAAAGCTGAAGTCGAAAAACTTCGCGGAGAAGTAGATGTACTTATAGGTATTTATCATGGTGGCTTTGCGTATGATTTAGCCACCCACAAACAACTAAGTGCATCTTCTGAGAATGTAGCTTATGACCTTTGTAAGCTTTATCCTTTTGATGTCTTACTTACTGGTCATCAGCATCTACCGATTAGTGACCAAGATTTATTCGGTACACATATCGTTCAGACACCACACTACGGTACAAGCTTTGCTGAAGTGGCCGTACAAGTGGATGATGCTGGTGCTTGCACTGCTACTTCTAAGCTTACAGCTACTGGTACGGCCTTTAATGAAGCCCTTTACAATGAGCTTATGCCACTAGAAGCACAAGTCCAAGAATGGCTTGATATACCTGTTGGTTTCTTAGATACAGACCTTAATCCTTCTGAGCATTTAGAGATGGCACTTCACGGCTCGCCACTGGCAAACTTCATCAATCAAGTTCAGTTAGACCGTAGTGGTGCAGACATCTCTTGCTGCTCCTTTGCAAATAGTATCAAAGGTTTCAATAAAGAAGTGAGTGTACGTGATATCGTATCCACTTACATTTATCCAAATACACTGACGGTCCTTGAAGTTACAGGTAACGTTCTTAAAGAAGCTTTAGAAAATGTAGCAAGCTACTTCCACAAAGATGGCGATGCCATTACTGTTTCTGACAAATTTACAAAACCTAAAGTAGCCCATTACAACTACGACTACTTTGCACCAATGCACTATACCTTCGACCTTACTAAGGCTGCTGGTGAACGTGTGGTAGCGATGTCTTTAGATGACCAAGCTATCCTTCCTGATACAGTGCTTACACTGGTTATGAACAACTATCGTTATAGTGGTGTAGGTGGCTATGATATGTATCCAGGTTGTAAAGTCGTTAAGGAAATTTTGGTAGAGATGCCTGAAATCATCATCGACTACTTTACTAATCATAAGCAAGTATCCGTAGATAAAAATCTCTATCTAACTATTCTTAAATAATAGGAGCCTACCAAATGGTAGGCTCCTATTATTTAAAACTTTATCGAGTATTTTATCCTATACGATCAAATAATTTTCTTAAAATAATAGCCACGTCTCCCCTTGTCATCGTCTCCTGTGGTTTTAAGCTATTATCTATTACCTTTGTAATTAAGTTCTCTCTTGTTACTAAGCTTATATCCTTTGTTGCCCAATTAGATATTTTGTCTTTATCTGTGTAATTTAAATACTGATCTACTTGTACAGGATTTTTATACCTTTTTTCTTTTCGCATAACACGAGCAGCTATAGATAATAGCTGTTCTTTGATAATTGTATTATTCCCCCTAAATGTATTATCTTCATATCCTCCTATAATTCCTTGATTTTTCGCTGAGCCTGCGGCTCCATAATACCAATCTGTTGGTTTAATATCTTTAAATCCTCCATTTGCATAATGATCATATTCATAAACTGTTTTCACTAACATTGAGGCTATTTCTGCTCTTGAAATCTTGTCATCTGGGGCAAATGTTGTTGCTGTCTTTCCATTAATTATCCCTTTAGAAGCTAATACCTGTATAGCTTCTTGCATCTCTTTGTTTTTATGTTGTATATCCGAAAAGTTTTTCCTATTTTCTTTTACCTTGTACCTTCCGCCCTCTTTTGTTTTGACTTCAACTTTATCAGTAGCAGGGTTATACTTTCCCCCTATCACTTCATCATTTTTAAATACCGCTTGGTAAACTGTATCTCCTTGATCTTTTGGTAATGCTATCGTCACATTTCCACTTAATTTGGCTTTATTAAAACTTACCTGATATTGTGTCTGTTGTGTTGATAACTGCTTACTCTTTCCTATGCCTATTGTTCCCATAGGTATCGGAATATTATGTTTTTCAATATTAATTTTAAATCCTTCTTCTCCTAACTCTTCTTCCTTTAAATTATGTATGTTAATGCTTACTTCTATCTCTGGCGTTTCTATTCGCAAGTGGTCTATCGGTGCTGTTGCTATCCCCTTATCTACTACCATGGTTACTGTATCAGTTGCATCTAATTTAAGTTTTACATCTCTGTCTATTTCTCGATAGCTTGATATTCCTTTTTCTCTGATCATTTGTTGTAGTCTATTCTTTGTTTCATTAGCTTGAGTTGGCAATCCTTCTAGCATATTAAGGTCTACCATTACCTCATTTCCCTTAAGCTCCTTAGAGGCAGCTTGTGCAATTGCTTCTTCTATATATAATGAGATATTTTCACTTGTATTACTATCTCCTTTATTAGCACTAGGTACTCCCGCTAATACTTCCTCCACTATCTTTTCTGCATCTTTTTTACTAGAAACATTTTGGAGTTTATCATAGGGGAGCATTTCTACGTCTACTATTTCTTCTGTTACTTCTGTAGATGGTTTGGTATTAGAATTTATCCCTTGGTTACTTCTTACTATCATTGGCTGTGTGAGGTACTTATCTGTATCATACATTTTGAGCCGTATATAATACACCCCTGCATCTTTTAACTCAGCTACTACTTCTCTGCTCCTTACTACTACCTCTAGTTGAAATGCTTTTGGATCTGTTGTTTTTAATGTGTCTTCGGTATAAAAAGAACAGCTTACTCTTTCAAACAAGTCTTCCTTATTACAGAGGCTTAATTTAATTTGCTGATTTGGCTTCGTTGTTCTTACCTTAAACCAATCAATGTCATTCTCACCATCTAAGGCAATATACATATCCTTATTAACCTCTAACTCCTTTGCTTTTTCCCATATATCATTATTTTCATAGATGTCTGGTTTCTTGA
Source organism: Cellulosilyticaceae bacterium (assembly GCA_051656485.1). Classification (GTDB taxonomy): domain Bacteria; phylum Bacillota; class Clostridia; order Lachnospirales; family Cellulosilyticaceae; genus JBOFDK01. The sequence goes on along the minus strand of JBOGBZ010000034.1, from coordinate 666 downwards.
TTGTACTTCTTATTATAACTGGCTGAGTAAGTTGCTTATTTACATCATACATTTTAATTCGAACATAATATGTACCTGGTTGTTGGGTCTTTACTGTTACTACTTTATTTTCTATTACCACATCAGATTCTAATTTCTGTGGTTTTTCCTGATTCATCTGACTTTCCTCATAAAATGTACAACTTATCCTTTCTTTTTGGTTTGTAGTAATCTGTAATTGAATAGCTACATCTGCCTCTGTCGTTACTACTTTAAACCACCTTACTGTAGCCGAGTCTGGTATCGTAGTTGTTATTTCGTTGCCATTTTGGATTAGTTGGGCACTTTCCCATGATTGATTTGCCGCATATGCGTTACTTCCTATGCAACTCCAGAACATAACGATACCTACTATTATTTTTAGAAAACCTCTATACTTTTTCACTCTTTTTTCCTCCGTATCTATAGATTCCTACTCTTTATCCCTTATCCTATGCGATCAAATAATTTCTTCAATATAACTGCTGCTTCCCCTCTTGTCATGGTAATTTGTGGCTTAAATAACTTGTCTTTGGTCTTGACCACTAAGTTTTCCCTTGTTGCTAGACTAATATCTTTTTTTGCCCAATCAGCTATTTTACCTCTATCTGCATAATTCAAATATTGTTCTATCTGTGATGGATCCTT
>JBOGBZ010000033.1:0-8483 GCA_051656485.1 Cellulosilyticaceae bacterium | reverse complement strand
CCCATATCTCTTGGTGCTATGCAGAGTTCTTCTTGTAATTGGACAAGGGCAAATATGCCATTCTTCATTCCTGTACGATAATCACTTACATTGTATAATCGCCATGCGAAATCTTCTCTTTTAAGCACCCCTACATAACGTTCTCTTCCCATCCTAAATCCAAATAAAATTTCTGGCATATCATCTTTGTCTACATCAATAACTAAGAAATCAGGGGCTGTGCGCATATATTCACTAAGTACAACCTGCCTTGATTCATCTTTAAAGCTTCTTAAGACATTCTCAAAATAGTTTTTCACTCATCCTATCCCCTTTGTTTTGTTATCATAACATTTTATGATAACGTGAAAGGTTATATGATTTTTTTAATTTACTTCTCTTAGTCATTTTATAACTTGTCCTCTGTCATGCAACTTATCCCTCTAGAATACATTTAGTATAAGCTTATGTACAAGGAGTTTTTATATGTCTACATTTCGTATTCTTTCTTTTGATGGTGGTGGTGTGAGAGGCGCCCTTTCAGCTAGACTGCTTCTTCGCCTGACTAAGAAGTATCCTGAACTTCTCCAAAAGACTCAGCTTTTTTCTGGTACGTCTACAGGGTCTTTCATTGCACTAGGACTTGCTTACGACCTTCCTCCTGGAACCATTAATCATCTTTATGATTATGAAACTTCAAAATATATCTTCACACCAAGTCACTTTAACCTTTATCGCCCTAAGTATAATAATCTTCATCTTCAAGAGGTCCTTGCAAATATCTTTCCGAAGAACCTAACTTTAGCCGGCTTACCGCACTATGTCTTTATCCCTTCATTTAATGTGAGAGGCTATCTTTCTCAAGGATTTAATACTGTTTTTTTCAATAATATCGTGAATAACCCTACGATTACAGAAAAAGTAGTCGATGCTGCTTTATCCAGTTCTGCTGCTCCTACATACTTTCCTTCCCACAATAATTTCATCGATGGTGGGGTATCCGTTAATTCCCCTACTGTTGCACCGGTCATTTATGTACGCTCCGTCTTTCCGAAGACCTATGACTTATCCGACTTTCGCCTTTTGTCTCTAGGTACGGGACTCTATCCACAACGCATCACTGCCCCCACAAAAAACTGGGGCATTAGTCAATGGTCCTATAACCCACAAGCTGAGGTTAAGCAACCGCTAAACACCATTCTTATGGATGCACCTGAGCCTTTGGACACAAAACTTTCTAAAGAATTAATGGGTTCAAACTTTTTCAGATTGAACCCACTGCTAGATAACGCTATTGCTTTAGATGATTATAAAAAGGTGCCCTACTTACAAAAACTAGCCGATACCTTAGACCTTTCTGATACTTATCGTTATATCGAACGCTACTTCTTATCCTAATTCCCTCGCTTAACACTCATAAGTACGAAGAATACCACGAGCAATCTCTTCCCGCGTCATTCTTCTATCCATCGCTTGCTTCTCGATATAACGATGTGCCTCTTCCTCACTCATATTGAGATACTGGATCATCGCACACTTCGCTTGATTCACCAATCTTATGGCTTCTATTTTTTGCTGAAGCTTAAGATTCTGTGTCTGTAGTGTGCGTAGTCGCTTTCTTGATGCACTTATCATCTTTAAGGATTGATAAAAAATCATCTTACTCACAGGCTTAGCAATCACAAAAACACCAAACTCCTCTACCTTATAGCCTACCTCATCTGCTTCTTCTGCATTTACCATAAGGAGTACCCCACTGGTAGTATGGGTCGTTGCAAAGATTCCTAAGTCTATACCTACTTCATCACTAATCGGCGTATTGATGACCATTAAGTCAAACTCTTTTTGGACAAGTATACGCCTTGCTTCACTGCTACTACTTGCCATCTCAAATTCCCTCGTATTACTTTCTTTCAGTAGCTCTAAAAGAAACTGCCTAGTCTTTTCAGAGCTTGCTACAATAAGTACACTCTCCATCGCCTTCCCTCCTTATTTTCTGTGTCATCCACCGATTAAATATAAGGAAAGTAAAGCTTATCTTCTATTGCTTCTTTATCTACTGCCTCTATATACTCTTGCCATTGTATCTCTTTTACATTTAAGTACATCTCTAGCGTATGCTTAGGTAGTACCTCTTTTAGAAATGTACTTTCTCTACCACATTTCACTGCCTCCAAAAGATTCGCAGGTAGTTTTTCTAGTGTATCCACCACTTCTTTTTTTGCAGTGTATAGATTCACATCTGTGGCTTTGGGTAGACTTATCTTTTCTTCTATACCTTTATAGCCTGCTTCTATAAGGAGTGCTATGGCAAGATAAGGATTACATGCCACATCTGGTGAACGTAGTTCCATTCTCGCATACTCACCAACTGCTGCTGGTATCCGTATAAGCTGAGACCTATTTTGATGAGACCATGTCACATACTTAGGTGCCTCAAACTCCCCTAGCCTTTGATAGGAATTAACGATTGGATTAAGAAATACTGTCATCTCCTTGGCATAACGTAGTATGCCTGCAATGAAACACTCTGCCTCTTCTGAATGCTCATAAGGCGTATTTTTAAAGATATTAAGATTGTTTTTAAAAAGTGATAAATTAATATGAAGCCCATTACCACTCTTACCTTGCAGTGGCTTTGGCATGAAGGATGCATACAGTCCATTTTGGGCTGCCACTGTTTTAACCACTGACTTAAAAGTCATCATATTGTCTGCAGCTTTCAATGCCTCACTGTATTTAAAATCTATCTCATTTTGTCCTGGCCCTTGCTCGTGATGAGAAGTCTCTGGGCGTATCCCCATCTCTTCTAAGGTAAGACAAATCTCCCTTCGTACATTTTCCCCTCTATCTAGCGGTGCGATGTCACAGTACCCTGCATAATCGTGGGGATTCTTCGTCGCTCTTCCTTTCTCATCTAGTTCAAAAAGGTAGAACTCACACTCGGTACCTATTTTACATGTATCCCCTTTGTCTTGAAGCTTTGCTACTGTCTTTTTTAAGATATAGCGTCCATCCCCTTCAAAAGCTCGCCCATCAGGATGCTTAATGTCACAGAGCATCCTGATGACGCGCCCATGCTGTGGACGCCATGGAAGGATTACTACAGTTGAGGGGTCTGGAAAAAGGAGTAAGTCAGATTCTTCTACATTCATAAATCCCCTAACCGCTGAAGCATCAAAGGAAATGCCACTCTTGAAAGCTCTCTCCAATTCTTCTGCCATTATAGAGATATGCTTCTGCACACCAAAAAGGTCTGCAAATGCTAACTTGATAAATTTCACATCATTTTCTTTTGTAAATTGTAGTACTTCTTGACTTGTATAATACACCTTTTTTCCCCCTTTATTTTTCCCTTAGTTATGTGTGTAAAGTTGCTTATAAGGATTCTTGGTATCTGCAGAAAGCACATAAAAACTACTTCCCCATACATCCTCTTCTAAAATTCCGAATTGTCTACAAAATAATTGTACATCACTTGAGATGTATTTTAAATCCTCTTCTTCAGCTTTTTTTGCTACGACTTGCTTTGGTAAATCGTGGGGTAAGTGCTCACACCTGAGATAAATATTACCACCATGCATACCCGTACCACAGAATCTTCCTACGGGTGCTTCACCTGCTCCTTCCAATCCCAAAACGATGATTGTTCCTCCAGCTTGGTACTCACCTAAGAAACTCCCTGCTTTACCACCAATGATGAGCGTCGGCACTTTTTCTTCGTAAGCTTTCATATGGATACCTGCTCGGTAGCCTGCATCTCCTTTTACAAAGATTTTCCCACCACGCATGCCATAACCTGTGGCATCTCCAGATGACCCATGGATAAAGATGCTACCTTCATCCATGGTATCCCCGGTAGCATCCTGTGCATTGCCATAGACACAAATACTACTATGATCGAGATAGGCACCTAGCGCATTTCCCGGCGTGCCTTCTATTGTAATTTCCTTATCGCGTACACCACTCCCTATATAGCGTTGTCCTATGCAGTTTTCTATAGTGATGCATGCTTCATCAGCTTCTTTAATTCTCTGGTTTAAGTCCTTAAAGTGTAGCCCTCTTGCATCTATTTTCATCTAGGCACCTCCTAACATCTCTATGCGCTCTTTTTTGGCAAATGCCATCAGCTGGGGCTTCTCCTTGATGAGGTCAAAGTCAATATCGGAAAGGAGTCGACTCTCACGTATAAGTGCTGTATAAATGCCTGCACGCTCTACCTCACCAATCATCACATAGCCTATGAGTCGCCCATCCTTAACCGCCAGTTTCTTATAACTCCCTGAGTTCTCCACAGTATACATCTGCCCCTCTAATGTACCAGCGGTTATCATATGTAGCCCCATAAAACCAATGGCATTCATCGGCATTGCTTTTTCGTATGCTTTTGCTTCTCCAGCCATATTGTACCCTGCACACCTACCTTGCCAATAAGCATTAGGAAGAAGTGCTAGTACCTTCTGGGTATCTGTGGTCATATCATAACTCTCCGTGCAGTCCCCTGCACTATAGATATCTACTAAGGTGGTCTGGCAGTAGCTATCTACCACAATTCCCCGCTCTACCCGTCCGCCAGCCTCAGCTACTAGTTCCTTATTAGGCCTTACACCACCAGCTACGACAAGTACATCAAAGGCTACACCTCGCCCATCACTATAGAACGCTAATTTCTCTTCTACTCGTGCTAGTGACACCCCTAGTGCGAAGCTTATTCCCTCTGCTTCTAGATGCTTCTGAACCAGCTTACTTCCTGCCTCATCCAAGATACTAGACAGTATAGTAGGTGCTAAGTCGCATACCTCGATATGCTTTACTTTTCTCTGAAGTGCTTCTGCACACTTAAGCCCTATAAGTCCCGCCCCTACAATCAATACACGACTGGTCTTGCTTATATGATTTTCCAATCCTACTGCATCTTCTAAGGACATAAAGGTATGGTAAGGTACGTTTTCTATCCCCTGTATAGGTGGCACAAAAGCTCTACTTCCTGTAGCTACTAATAATTTGTCATACCCTATATGCTCTCCCTCTTTTGTCACTATTTCTTTTGTATCAGACTCTATCTTTATGACTTCACACCCAAGTCTGACCTGACACTTATTTTTTTCAAAAAAACTATCGGGTCGGTATCTCATACGTTCTAAGTCAGTCTTTCCTTGAATGAGATAAGAAATAAGTGGCCTTGAATACGTGGGATAGCGTTCCTTTGAAAGCAAGAGGATTTCTCCTTCCTTATCCACTTGTCTAATGCCCTCTACACAACCTATAGCCGCTGTGGAATGACCTATAATGACATACTTCATCTACTTCACCTCTCTTCATACACGATTGCTTGATTAGGACATCCCTTAACACAAGGTGGCTCTCCACCAGATGTTCTACTACATAGTTCACATTTTTGTACCACACCTTCTTCTGAAGGCATGATTGCCCCGTAAGGACATACCAGTACACAAGTGTAGCATCCTACACATTTTTTTGTATCTATTTCGATACACCCATCTTTGTTACTAAGGGCACCTGAGATACAAGCTTCTACACAAAGTGGTTCCGTACAATGTCTACAAGACACTGCAAAGTGTACTTTTTCCCCATCTTCTATTTGAATGCGGGGATGAATGGTCTTATCTTTTAATGCCTTTACCATATCGTTTTTACCTGAATTTGAAAAAGCACAGTAGTATTCACATAGATGGCAACCTAGGCACCAATCTTCATTAACATAGACTTTTTTCATATCCTCACCTTCCCCCTACTCTCCGGCATGTGCAATGCCTAGTATTTCTAATTCTTTTTCTGTAAGTCCGATGCCTCTTAGCATCATCCGATTGCCTTTGAGTGTTTCTATAGAGTTGATACCCATACCACCCATCATTTCTTTTATTTCATGTTCCCAAGCCGTTACGAGATTGACGAGGCGTTTATACGCTACATTAGGATTAAGTCTCTTGACCAGATCTTCTCTTTGTGTAGCGATGCCCCAATTACACTTACCTGTATGGCAGCTTCTACATAAGTGGCAACCAATAGCAAGGAGTGCACTCGTTCCGATATACACAGCATCCGCGCCTAAAGCAATGGCTTTGACGATATCCGCACTATTTCGTATGCTACCGCCTACAATGATGGATACATTATTTCTGATGCCTTCTTCTCTTAGCCTTTGGTCCACACTTGCTAGTGCAAGCTCGATAGGTATCCCTACATTATCTCTGATACGTGTAGGTGCTGCTCCTGTACCACCTCTAAAACCATCGATAGCAATCATGTCTGCACCGCTTCTAGCGATGCCACTTGCTATAGCGGCAATATTATGCACAGCCGCTACCTTTACAATGACTGGTTTCTTGTAGTCTGTGGCCTCTTTTAGTGAATAGACTAGCTGTCTCAAGTCTTCAATGGAGTAAATATCATGATGTGGTGCAGGAGAGATGGCATCTGACCCCTCTGGAATCATCCTCGTACTTGAGATATCTCCTACTATTTTAGTTCCTGGTAGGTGCCCTCCAATCCCCGGCTTCGCTCCTTGGCCCATCTTGATTTCTATAGCTGCACCTGCCTCTAGATATGCCTTGTGTACACCAAACCTTCCTGATGCTACCTGTACAATAGTATTTGGCCCATACTGATACAAGTTCTTGTGTAGACCACCTTCCCCTGTGTTATAGCAAATACCAAGTTCAGTTGCAGCACGTGCTAGACTCTCGTGTGCATTGTAGCTAATGGAACCATAAGACATCGCTGAGAACATAATAGGTACAGAAAGCTCTACCTGTGGTGGTAGTTCTGTTCGTAATTTGCCTTCTGCGTCTCTTTCTACCTGCTGAGGCTTCTTTCCAAGGAAAACTTTTGTCTCCATAGGTTCTCGTAGTGGGTCGATAGGTGGGTTAGTCACCTGTGATGCATTGATAAGCATCTTATCCCAGTAAATAGGATACGGCTTTGGTGTACCCATAGATGATAAGAGTACGCCACCTGTACCTGCCTGCCTATACACCTCACTAATGACCTGCCCCGTCCAGTTACCATTGTGCTTAAATGTATGGTCGGACTTTACTATCTTCAAAGCCTTTGTGGGACACAATGATACACAACGATGGCAGTTCACACACTTTTCATCTTCACTATACATACATTTCTTCTCTGCATCATAATGGTGTACTTCATCTGCACACTGTCTTTCACAAACTCTGCAATTAATGCATTTCTTCTCATTTCTTACCACTTCATATTCAGGATAAAAGTAATCAACTGCCATCCTATTCACCTCCATTTAACCTAATGATGACGGGTTCTCCGCCTTTAGGTGCCCATAATTTATCTAGCACGCGTTCGATCTCCCGAATCGCACATTCTTCACTGGCGATGTACACTGTATCGCCTTTCTCACCTACTACCATAGAACGTAGCTTCAGCCTATCATTAAGTGCCATAATCCCACCTGTAAAGCCTACAAGTATAGAGAATGGTCCTGTAATAAGAAGGCTTGCAAAAGTATTTCTCAAGTAGCTTAAGCGCTCTTTTTCTTCCTTTGGAAGACTCTCTATCGTACTCCAAAACGGTGCTGCAATGACTTCTGCTATCTCCTCTAATCGAAGGCCTTGCTTACGACTTAGATAATCCACGATATAGGTAATGACTTCTGTATCCGTTAGTAGGTTACACTTATAGCCAAACATCTCTATAAAACGTCTATTGGCATCATAGGAAGAGATCTCTCCATTGTGTACAACTGTCGTATCAAGTAGTGCAAAAGGATGTGCACCGCCCCACCATCCCGGTGTATTGGTTGGATACCTACCATGTGCTGTCCAAGAGTAGCCTTCGTATTCTTCTAGACGGTAGAAATTACCTACATCTTCTGGATAGCCTACTGCTTTAAACACACCCATATTTTTGCCACTTGAAAAAATATATGCACCTTCCACACGTGTATTGATTTTGATAACAAACCGTGCGATAAATTCTTTTTCATCTAATTGACTGTCTTTTAATTTTGTTGGATGTGGTGCCACAAAGTACCTCCATATGAGCGGCTCATTCGTAATAGCTGGTGTCTTACGAATCGGAATCTTCGATAAGTTCACCACATCCAGTTGTTTATCCATGTATTTTTCACAGGCTTCTTTTGCAGCCATATTTTCATAGAAGATGTGGAAAGCGTATAACTCTTTATAGGCTGGATAAATACCATAGCCTGCAAAGCCACCTCCAAGCCCATTGGACCTGTCATGCATGACCCCTATGGACTTTATAATTTTTTCGCCACTCATCATTTCCCCTGCTCTTGAAAAGATACCTGCTATTGCACATCCTGAAGGAATCCTTATTTCTCCCTCTCTTTTCATTCCTTTTCCCCCTTTCATAATCGAGTAGGAGGTAGATAATTAGTTTATCTACCGACCTCTCACACCACCGTACGTACTGTTCAGTATACGGCGGTTCTTTAGTTTACACTGACTTGTCTGTAATAATCAGTGAAAAATAAGTACCCTAGTTCTTTC
>JBOGBZ010000032.1:0-15621 GCA_051656485.1 Cellulosilyticaceae bacterium | reverse complement strand
GCCTTCTTTACCAAGTAAATAATCTAAGTCTGAAGAACTTAAATAGCCCTTCTCTTTCTTTTGCTCTTCTGCTAGTATGATAGGTTTGATAAGCTTTCCATGAGATAGTAACCATAGAATAATGCCTAGCATAATACCTAATATCGCTAAAATGATAATGGTAATGATCACGCCTTCTACGATGCTATCTGCAATGATAAATACACTTGCAATGAGACAAACGCCACCTGCTATACCTGGGAATGATACTCCTGGCATGGTCATCTCTATTCCTACCAATACAAATCCTGTAATGAGTAAAAGAATACTAATTAACGTCATACCATCTACTAAGCCTTCTAACATACCTTCCACCTCCTCTTTTTTTTATCCTTATGTATGTATCTTATGCTTTTTTCTAGGCACCTACCATATCTAATCCACCAACTATACATTTTTAAGACTCAATTGTCACTTTAGGAAGTTCTATGGAAAAGTATGTTTTATCTCTCCTTGAAGCTGCTTCTATTGTTCCCTCTACTTTTTCAAGGATTGTCTTTGTAATGTAAAGCCCCATACCATGCCCTTCCCCAGCTTTAGTCGTAAAGCCTTCTTCAAAGATATCTCTTAGTTGGTAGGATGGAATCTGAGGTCCATTATTATAGATATGAATCATATAATGGGTCATATTCTCACTCATATCAATATAAATGCTTTTGTTTCCTTCATTATCTGCTAAAGCACGTATCCCATTATCGATAATGTTTGCCAATACTTTGCAAAGCTCCCATGGTTCTAATGGAATCGCCTTAAGATTTGTCTTGATTTCTAAGTACATATCAATCTGACGTTCCTCTGCTACCTGCATCTTTGCTTGAAGTAGGGCATTAATCGCTGCATGGCTCGTCTTTAAGGCTTTACTTACCTTCAAGATGTCTTTATAGACAGGTTCCATATAGTTCTTTGCCTCTTCAAACTCTTCTAACTCCATCAGCCCATAAATAACTTGAAGATGGTTGAGGTAATCATGGCGTTGTTCTCTCAGCTTGCTATTAAGTACCTCTAGATTTTCTATAGTTTCTTCTAGACTGTTTTTCTTCTTATAAAAAGTAAAATAGTAGCCACCTGCCGTCATACAGCTATTGAGCATCGTTAAGGCTAAGGTGATATAGATAAGGTTATCCATATCATCATTCTTATAGAAAAGTGCATAGCCCACCACTGCTAATATTAATACCAGCTGTAAACCATTCATCGTAAGTGACATTTTTAATATCTTTTTGATATCGATTTGTTTTCGCTTTTTCATCAAGCCGTACCCTTTCTTTCTATGAAAAAAAGAGATGTACCACACCTCTTCTTGTCATCAAGTTACAATATCTAATAATAAGCCTTGGATTTCCCCTACGCGCTCAAGTATCTCTAAGTGATTGCTTTCAGCACGTATAAGCTCTCTTGCTAACTCATCAATTTTTTGATTAACGAGGCGTACAATCCCATACACCCTATGGCGCCCTCTTCTATCAAGGAAGTTATCTCTCGAGAACTTATGGGTATTCGCTACTACTTCACCTAAAAAGTCTGAAACCATATTGCGATAAACTCTTACATCCCTTACATCCATATGATTCGCTATTTTATTTCCTTGGCTTGTGATGTCTTCGATCATTCGCTTCAAGGTATCTTGTAGCTCTGATTCTTCTATATGGCTAAGTAAGGTAAACTTAAAGCCTTTATCAACCTGTACATCTTGCTTTGATACTAATTCCTTGAGCTGTGGCATTTGCATTGGATTAATCTGTAGATTAGCCATAAGCATCCCCCTATCTTTACTGTTATTCTAAATCACTTCTACCTACTTTACAAATAATGTTACCATTCTCTATGTGAATCCCTTTTAAACGATGTTGCCATCTTTTAATCAGTGCGATATGTTCTTCATCAAACACCTCACCTATACATACAAGAGGTATACCTGGTGGGTACATCATGATATGTTCTTTACACACATATCCTTTACACATCTCTACCTCGCGGTTCGTCGTCTCACTATAATAAACATCTCTAGGACTTAATGTCCTACTCGTTCGCACAAGATCGACACTCTCTTGTATTGTATCGACATCTTCATCACACTTACTTAATGTCTGGTCTATTTCTATAAGGACTTCGGTCACTAACTTTAATGTCTTTTCATTATCTGCTAAAGTGGTCATTAAAATAACACCTTGAGGTAAGGTAGCCTCACACACTAGCTGATACTTCTCTTCAAGTAACGTTGCTAACGTCTCACCATCTATGGAACTTCTATGGGTAAATACCACAAGCTTTCCTTTATCATAATCCTTCTCTTGATCCAGTAGCGTAAGGTACTTCATTTCTTTAAGCCTTACTCTACTTGCTTCTAAAGGTCTGATATAGTCTTTTTCTATTGTTTCTCTATGTGTTTCTATATAAGCACGCATATAATCCATAACTGCCATCATGACATAGGATGGGCTACTTGTCTGTACCATTCTCAAGCTTTTAATGAGTTGCTCTTTCGATATGCGATTACTTCCTAGGTGCATTAAAGCACTCTGTGTAAGGGTCGGCAGTGTCTTGTGCATACTATGAATGACGATATCTGCACCTAATTTCAGACTGCTTACAGGAAAATACGGTGCGACTTCAAAGTGCGCCCCATGTGCTTCATCTACGATGAGACACTTATCTTTTTCATGAAGTATTTCTGCAATGCCTTGCACATCTGAAGTAATCCCTTCATAAGTTGGACTTACGATGATCGCTCCCTTACAGTCAGGATGCTTCTCTAACGCTCTTTCTACCTCTTCTTTTGGAAGAACTGTAAGTAGACCAGTCTCTTCATCATATTGAGGATTGATATAGATGGGTACCGCTCCTGAAAGGATAAGGCCATGCCATACACTATGATGACAATTCCTCGCCACTAGAAGTTTCTCCCCTGGCTTACATACGGTAAGTATACTTGCCAAAATGCCTGCTGTAGAGCCATTGGTAAGCATGATGGTATCCTCTGAGCCATAAAATCCACTCAGTTTCTCCATTGCCTCCTTTATGATGCCTTCTGCTTCATAAAGATTATCAAGCCCATTCGCCTCTGTCACATCCAGTGCCGTTAAGTCAAGAGACTTCATATCTCCAAAGCTTCCTAACTTATGCCCTGGCATATGAAAAGGGTGCTTGGTCTTACTATAATGTACTAATGCGTCGTATAATGGTGCCTCCATGTTGTGCTCGCTTTCTTCTTTCATTGCTGATTATTTAAAATAACTTTCGTTAAACTGACTACTGTACTTAATGATGCGATTCATTACTTTTTCTGCGTCTTCACCTACTAATGGCGTCGGCTGATAATTATTACTACTGGTGGTAGATGATATCCGGCATGGAATCACTTTGGATGCCACCGACTGTATACCATCTTTCGTCAATTTGAAAGTCTCCTGATAGATAAAGCTATCTTTATCATCAGGGTTACGATTCCCTCCAAAAGCGAAATTCCCTAAGCTATAAATGATGCTTTTTCCTTTGTATTTTTCAATTCCTTGTACAACGTGAGGATGTGAACCGAGTACTAAGTCAGCGCCTTGGTCGATTGCATAGTAGCCTAAGTCTTGCTGTACTTTGTTTGGATAAAACTCACGTTCAATGCCCCAGTGAAACATCACAATACTTAGGTCCGCCTTCTCTTTGGCTGCTTCTAAAGATTGTCTAAGCTTTTCCTTGGTACCTTTACTATTATCCCAACCTTTCGCACCGATAAGTGCCACCTTAATGCCATTGACCTCCATATAATGGTTGCCATCCTCTCCAAAGTAGCCGATACCTGCATTGGTTAATGCCTCTTTCGTCTGTTTATAACCTTCTGTACCATAGTCATAGGTATGATTATTCGCAAGGCTCACTGCTTCTACATCGCCATCTAAAAGAATCTGAGTATAGCTAGGCTCACCTTTCATAGCAAACTTCTTATCTACGCGTTGTCCCCCAGTGGTCAATGGTCCTTCTAAATTGACTATGGTTAGATCATCTGCTTTAAATATCGGTGCCACATTCTTAAAGAAGTAAGCCATGCCTTCTTTTTCTGATACCTTATCAAAGCGGTTCCATTCATTCTGACCATAGTAATACCCAAGGGTTACATCTCCTGCTGCTGAGATTGTAATGGTGGGGTCTTCTTGCTGTATTGGTTCTTGTGTACTTTGCTGTTGTTTGTTTTTTTCTTCTATGATTGCTTGATAAAAACGGTTGTAATGAAAGTAACTTTGATATTCTAATACGTTTGCTGGTACGTAATAAGTAGTATTTACACCTTGTACTGCTACACTGAGTACAAGTATCATTGCAAGCATCAGTGTCACAATTCTTCCGCTTCTTCTCCCCATCTTTTCCCCCTCTATGATACAACTTAATAATAAACTGGCTTTACTTGATACCCTAATTTCTGTAAACGTGCTACGATGCCCTGCTCACCGATCATATGCCCTGCTCCTGCTACCACAAGATAATCTGCATCTCCTGGTGAAAGCAGGTATTCGATGACTTTCTTTGTCATCTGTTCATCTCTCTTTGAGAAAAGCATCTGCATGAATGCATCCTCTTCTTGAAGCAGTTCATCTTTTGGATAAGAGTACATAAAGCCTTCTATATCGCCTTCTCTAAATGCTTCTCCCCAGTAAATAGCCGTATCAATGGCATCTGTCTCTTCATCTGTTTCTTCATTATAAAGTTGGATGCTTTCTTGTAAGCGTCCGATTTGTAAGTCTAGTGCCATCTCATCATACATATCTGCTTGGAAGACATGCCCTTCTAATTCTAGTATTTCTTTGTCTGCTATAAGACTTTTGGTATAGATATAAGTATCCACCGTAGGAAGGTTTCCTGCTGGGTGCGTACTTGTCTGTACCTCTTCTACCTTTACAGTAGGGATAAGATTCGCAATAGCCCATGGTTTATACTTAATGGCTTGCTCTTCTGAAATACCTATCTCCCTCATAATCTGTATCGTATCCCTATAAAGTTCCTCAGGCAAATCCGCTTTCAAATTCGTATCACCTGTATACATCTGCTTCTGTAAATAATATGCCATACCCCTTTGGTCATTGAAGTCTACTTCAAAAGCAACTTTATCTACTTTTTGGATAATGCCATTAAGGTCCTCATTAAAAGGGTATAATTCTTGGTTAGATAAGTGTACAGAGCCTAATAAATAAACAGTACGATTACCTCTCGTAACCTCCCACATATACCCCTTAGAGCCTTCATCTAATACGCCGTATACGTGACCGAGTAAACGATTGGCAAAAAGTGTAGCCTCCTGTACTGTGCAAGGCTTTGTATTATTGATATTACCATCCTTATCTCCTGCTACAATCTTATGGTCTATCATATATGTAATGGCATTACTCCCTAAGTCTAGTTGCTCCCCGTATTGCCTAAGTACTTGATAGTACACTTCTAATACTTGCTGTCTCGTCGTCCCTAATGTATAGCTGACCTCTACTTCTTTTTCTAAACCAGCTAATGCCAGTTTTTCTTCTAGTCCTCTGATGATGTACCTTAATTGGTCTGCTGTAATGACCTGATGTAAGGTTTGCTGCCAATCTAGAGGCAAGATGCCGCTTACCTCTGCTTCATATAATTCACTTAATGCCCAATCATCGGGACGTTGTACTGTATCTGCCTGACATGGTGTATAAAAATTGAGGGTTCCTATGATGAGTATTGCCGTTATAAGTGGTTTTTTGAAACTTCCTTTGAACTTTAACACTTCTTTTCCTCCTTCTCACCTTTATACTTTAATAGTATTTTTTATTTAGGCTGATGTCAACTTTATCTGAGTATTCTTAACATTTTAATTGTCAGTATTGCCTTCTATGGCCATAATCTCTACTGTATAACTTCCATCTGGTGATTCGATCTCTATTTGTTCCCCTACTTTATGCTTGAAAAGCTTCTTTCCCAATGGTGATTCAATACTAATTTTATTGTTAACGGCATCTGTATCAATAGTCGTCACCATGGTATAAGTAGTCTCAAAATCATCATCTAAAAACTTAATGGTCACTGTCTTCCCAAGTCCTACTTCATTAGCCTTACTATCGCTGGAAATAACCTTAGCAGTCTTAATCATACGTTCTAGATATCTGATACGACCTTCATTCTTCCCACGTTCTCTCTTCGCTGCCTTATACTCGAAGTTCTCGCTTAAATCCCCATGTGCACGTGCTTCCTTCACATCTTCATTTAGCCTTTTTCTCTCCACAACCTTACGATGCTCGATCTCTTCTTGCATCTTCTTAATATCCTCTGGTGTCAAAAAATTTCGCATACCCTTTCTCCTCCTCTATCTTTCTTATTGCTTGTACTTATATTTATCCTCTTCAGTAATCTCGTGTATCACCTTACATGGATTCCCCGCTGCTATCACATTTGATGGTACGTCCTTCGTCACCACACTTCCCGCACCTATAATCGTATTGTCTCCGATAGTGACCCCTGGCACGATCTTCACACCTCCACCTATCCATACATTGTTACCAATCGTTACGGGATACGCATACTCCAGCCCTTCATTACGCTGCTCCGCATCAATCGGATGCCCCGCCGTATAAATCCCACAATCAGGACCTATAAAGACATAGTCCCCTATGGTCACCTTCGCATCATCTAAAATGATAAGATTATGATTGGCATAGAAGTTATTTCCTATCTCTATATTGTACCCATAATCACAATACATCGGTTGCTCTATGACAAAATCACGCCCTATTTTATGGACAAGCTTTCTTATAACCTCTTCTCTACCTTCAAAATCATCTATCTCTAGGGTATTGTATTCCCTACATATTTTCTTACAAGCTGTTCTTTCATTTATAAGCTGCTTATCATAATTATTGTTATACAGTAGGCCTAATTGTGCTTTTTCTTTTTCCGTCATGGTCTATCTCCTTCTAGGTTTATTGCTTTTATATGTATTATAACCTATTGGAAAATTTTATAAAACGGATGTCTTAATTAAAACTAAACAAAAAAAAAATAAGGCCTCATCTTCAAATGTACCTTATTTTTTATAAATTGCTTATTTTGTAAGACCTGTATATTCCAAAATCTAGTCCTTAATAAAAAAACTGTTTTAGAATAGCTTAGATGTTCCCGCATCTAAGCTATTTGTCTTATTTTCTTTTATTATACCCCAGCTCTACCTATTTTAAAACTCTTTTTAGAAATTTACTCACCTACTTATGGCTCTAGAATGATTTCTACATAACTCTCCTGTATTGGAGAGTCTTTTTGATGCTGTGGCATAACTTTAAGCGCATAGTTCCATGCACCTATATCCCCTTTTGCATTCTTTTTCTTATCTTTGTTGATGATGCGATGCATACTTTCTATCTCTAACTCCCAGTAGTTGCCTGTATCTACAAGGTCTCGTATATTTTTGATAGGTTCAAGCTCACTAAAATCAATATCTGTACCTTGTTGCTTTACCATATATACTTTTACTTTTCGTAGTTCCTTGTCTTTAATAAAAAGTTCATATCTGACCTGCGCTGGTATATGATAAGTCATGTTCTTCTCATTCTCTATTGGATTGATTAAATAAAAAGTACCTCCACTAACTTCCATTGCATTCCCCAATACAATATGTGCTGTCTCTCCTTTAAATGAAGTGGTGCTGAGTAAGAAGTCTTCTGTCTTCACTGCATCTACTAAAGCATTATAACCCTCATCGATAATGTCTTTAATTCTAGCTGATACTGCCATCTCATAATCTTTCTTATTATTGGGCTGTGTATTATAAACAACTGCACAATCACCCAATACTTTACTAAGGATTCTAATGTCCTCAGATTCTATCGCTCTACATTCCTCTATAAATTCATTCATCCTCCATGAATCAAAAGCCCCTAAGATAATATCTTCATTCATCTGATTAGGATATAATCTATGAGTATATAGGGTGCTATTTTCCATTCTTTCCACTATGCCTCCCCAATTTTCACGTTTAGGACTTTCTTGTAAGCGGACACCTCTTTCATTCATTTTAGTAAGTTTCTTATCCTCTATCAGTTTATCTCTCATGTCTTTCGTCTCGGCTATTTTCATCTCTCCAGATGCTTTTTTAAGTCCTGTCGGTGTGCCACATCCTACTAAGAGGAGGCTACTCATGCTTACTACAATCATTAATCTTCCTATTTGTCTTTTCTTCATTTTCTCCACCTCCTATCGCCTTTCCATTCCTATATGACTTACCTTATACGCAACGATGCTACCTACTATACCACCTGCTATCATCCATAAGTGATACCCTACCATTCCTATATCTAATGTATATCTAAAGAGTGCATATGACATCATACCTAACGCTAAAGCACTACATACCGCCACACCTATGACAAAGAATACTCTAAACCCTTTAAAAGGTACCAGCTGATTCAGGTTTTCTACCTGACGTTTTTTATGAAGCCAGTAAGTAAGTGCTAGATTCATAGCTATAAAGAGCATGAGTCCTATCATTTTGATACCCGTATATTCTATAAAACTAACAGAATCTGTATAGTACGAATAATAGTCATTATAATACGGTGTAATTCTCTCCTGTATCGTATAGAAGAATGGTTGAAGATATCGGAATGTACTATTAAATCTGAAATTCCATCTATCTAAATCGTATATACTCACTACTGAAATAAAGATATACAAGGGTGCAAACCACATAAGTCCACCTACTATTGCTGCTCCTACTGCATGATTCCATATATACTGCACCATCATAAGGAAAGTGTACCATGCGGTAAGAATCATAAATGTCAGAAGTGCTAAGCTAAGTAAGCTACCAAGTGTATCTGTACCTGCTAATGCTACGCCTGCATAGTTGATAGATTGTAAATCCCTAAAGAACGCTATATACTGACTTCTAAGTATTATGTAGGCTATCACAACGATTATATAAGGAATCGTATAACTTAGAAAACCCATTACTAGCTTTACGCCATAGTGATACTCACTGCATGGTAATGACTTTAAGAAGCGTCCCATCTCTGTATGTCTTTGCTCTCTAAACATCATGATGCTCATACCGAAGATACCTATCACAAAGAAGAGTAGCAGACCTTTGAAAGTCACCATGGGGATTTGGATGCTTTGGATACTTCCTGTATAATTAGCACCAGTTCTCATATATCTTGTAAAATCTTCTTGATAAAAACTCGTCCCTATATAAATCACGCCTATGGCAATAATCATAAAGTATATGCCTGTATAAAGTGTCGACTTTAACTCATGTTTCACAAGTGCCTTGATTCCATTACGCATCTTTTCTTTCCTCCTCTCTATGCTTCTTACTGGTATAGATAAAGATCTCTTCTAATGTAAGTGGCAGTTCTTCTACCAGTACTGTCTCACATCCCTTAAGCTTCGCTTGGAATGCTTCGCTATAATCATCTGTGACGATATAGTAGATACTTCCGATACTACTTACTTCTATGACTTCTGACCATGACTCTAAGTCCTCTGGTTTATGGTCTTTGAAGACTACTTGAAGCTTTCTGACCTTTTCCTTAAGTCCTGATGTCGTCGCTTCCCATTTAATCTTCGTATCACATAACATAGTGATTTTATCGCATACTTTTTCAATTTCATTGAGATGATGTGATGAAAGAATGGCTGTGGTACCTTCTCCTACCGCCTCTACCAACATATCGAAGAACTGCTTCTTAGCAACAGCATCCAGACCTGATGTAGGCTCATCGAGGATCAAGTACTTTGGACAGCTCGCAAACCCTAGCATCAATGAAAGTCGCATCTGCATACCTTTAGAAAGCTGACTAATCTTCTTGTTGAGTGGTAGCCCAAATTGCTGGTTATAAGTTGTAAATTTTTCTTTCGAAAAGCTTGGGTAACTTAGTGCAAAGAAGTCCACTATCTCTTGTACCTTATACCATGAAAAGAATTGATTACGGTCTGCTATATACGCTACCTTTTCTTTCACCTTTTCATTATTATAAGGGTGCTCTCCGTCGATTAGTATGTCACCTTGAGGCACACTATAGATACCTCCTATCATTTGAAGAAGTGTCGTCTTACCGACTCCATTTTCTCCGATAATACCATATATCGTACCTTCTTCTATGTTCATGCAGATGTCTTCTAGTATCATCTGATTGCCAAATCCTTTACTTATTTCTTTAATCTCTATCACCTTGTATCCCTCCCTCTTCAACAGATAACCTTTCATAAATCGCATCTATCTCTTTTTTTACTTGTTCCTTCTCTATCCCCATGTAACTTAAAGATATACATAATGCCTTTAGTTCTTTTCGAATGGCTTCTAATCTTCCTTCATCTACGTTTGTCTGAGTCTGCTCGCAGATAAAGGTACCTCTGCCTCTAATTGTCTCTATAACCTTTTGTCTTTCTAATTCTGCATAAGCTTTACTCACTGTATTAGGATTAATGCCTAGGGTGCTTGCTAGCTGTCTTACTGATGGTAATTTATCTTGTGGCTTTAAATTGCCTTTCAATGCTTGTTCCTTGATATAATCTATGATCTGTTCGTATAATGGTTTGCTACTCTTAATATCAATTGGAAACATAGTATCTCCTTTCTTAACTGTATTAAGCGTACTACACCAAGTAGTACACTTTTATTTTATACTTATTTTCTAATTTGTCAATCTTTTTTATAATTCCAGATTTATTATAATTTTTTCTTTACCCTTCTGATGACTTCCTATATAATGCTTAAGAGATATTGAATAGCAAAAAGGAGTTTCTCATGAATGCAGATTATATATTGAACGAAAAATTAATGAAAGTATGGAGTAAATTCGTCTTAGCATCCGTAGTAGGTGTCGTACTCAATGCACTCTATACAATGATCGACGGGATTTTCGTAGGTCAAGGTACCGGTGAAGCTGGTCTTGCTGGTGTCAATCTTGCTTGGCCTGCTGTTACAATTATTTTAGGTGTAGGTCTTATGCTTGGAACAGGTGCAAGTAGTCTTATCTCTATTGCTCTCGGTCAAAAAGACATGGACTACGCCGAAAAAATATTAGGGACGGTTCTTAAGTTTTCTCTCGTTATAGGGGGTATCTTAACTATCTTAGGTATCTTATTAGCCAATCCTTTGACCCATCTACTAGGTGCTACTGAAGATACTTTTGCTCACACGAAAGATTATTTTGTGGTGGTGTATGCAATGGCTATCCCTTACCTTCTTGCCAATACCCTCAATCCGCTGGTACGTGCTGATGGTAATCCAAAGCTTTCTATGTTTATGGTTGGTATCGGTGCTATCTGTAATATTATTTTGGATTGGCTTTTTGTTATCGTCCTCGGTTGGGGAACGGGTGGTGCAGCTCTTGCTACTGGTGCTGGGGTTATGCTCTCGAGCTTAGTAGGTATTCGCTACTTTACCTCATCCAAATCCCATATACGCTTCCGTAAGGATTATTTTAAAGTAGATAAAAGTATCCTCTTATCCATTGTAAAGATAGGGTTTGTATCCCTTATGATTCAGCTATCCATAGGTATTGTGATTCTCATTCAAAATAACATTATCTATACTTATGGTACGACAAGTGACATTGCTATCTTCTGCATGGCTGGTTACATCATTTCACTTTATACGCAGCTTTGTGTCGGTATTTCTCAAGGTATGCAACCCCTTATCGGCTATCACTTTGGTGCTGAAAAGTTTAAACGTATGCGTGCTATTCTACTGATTACTTTAGTCATTAGCGTGACTTGTGGTATCGTAGCACTGGCTCTACTTGCTACATATGGGCGTACTTTTGTACAGTTCTTTGGTATCTCTCCAGATATACGTGAACTAGCCTATACACGTACGATGATTTTCTGTATGGGTGCACCATGTATTGGTATCGTCTATACCACGAGTGCCTACTACCAAGCATTAAACCGTAATATCGCAGCTAATATACTTTCTATTACCAGAGGTTGTATCCTTCAAGTAGGGTTCTCTCTCCTTTTACCGCCAATTATAGGAGTAGAAGGCATCTTCTATGCACAAAGCCTCTCAGATTTTACTTCTATTTTTGTCGTAATCCTAGTCCTTTGTGTACCTCTCTATCAAGCAAAGGGTAGGAAATGTATCACTGAGTGATACATTTCCTACCCTTTTAATTTTTTAATCTTTTAATGACCAGTAGCCATCTTTTAATGGTTCTAATATCGGTTCGATAGCAAGATTTTTTTGCTTTGCTTCCAATACTACATCAGCTTCTTCTATCCCTGCCTCTTGTAGTTGCTTGATAAAAGCATCCATATCTTCGTAGGTTATATAGTCAGCATGTGGTGGCTTGATCTGCTGATCAATTCCTGAAGATAAATGATATTTATCGGGTTTATAACTTTTAAGAATGTCAATAATAGGAGTATGTGTACTAGGATTGCATCTTTCATGATGATAGTCATATACCCATTTTAAGCCTAACTCCCTGCACATACTTACGACATCTTCACTGGTATAGGTCTTATCATCATTCTCTATGGTAAGCCTCTCTAAATCTAGTTCTGCCTTATATTTTTCTACATTCGCCTTGAATCTCTCTAGGGAAGTTTCTTTATCACCATAGGCACCACCTAAATGTAAGATGAGGTTCCGCCCATTGATATGGTTTAAGAATGCTGCTTGTGCTTTTAGTTCTTGTACAGACTTTTGTACTACTTCTTCTCTAGGACTTGTCAGAATGACAAAATGACTAGTATGCATGCTGATACGAAGATTATACTTCTCTTGCCATTCCCTTATACGTGCAAGCTGATTCACAACTTTCGTCTCTGTTAGGATAGCGTACTCTTGTAATATTGCCTGCATTGTAGGATGGGATGCAAAAGGAATAATATCAGCTGTCACACGATACACATAAATATTGTTTTTTATATTGTCATAGATGATATCACCTAATAAGAAAATATTGTGCTGCACAACTTCTTTTATCTTATCAATGTCTCTCTCTTCAATTGTCTTCAGTCTGAAGGTACGATATTTTTTTTTCATACCTAAATGAATACAGGCATAACCTACCCGTAATCTAAAATTTGCTTTTATATTTTGTTTTTGCATTGACAAACCTCTTATATATTGTAATAATTTTTATCATTAATATAAATTTCACATTGAAAGGATGATGAACTCCATTGGAACGTTCTAAATTTAAAAATTATCTTTTTTTGATTACCTATGCTATCTTACTTTTTGTAGCTGTACAGCATATCTCTAGCCTTAGAGGGATTTTTTCTCATGTTATAGCACTTCTCGTGCCTTTTATTTATGGCGGCGTAATCGCTTATTTATTTTGTAGACCTTATAACTTTTTCTACAACAAAGTATTTGTCTTTGAGAAACATAAAAAGCTATCTCCACAAAAAGGGCTCCGCAAGGTACTTTCTCTAGTTTGTGTTTATTTCAGTGCTTTTATGTTGATTATTGCTATCTTTTCACTTCTCGTTCCTCAATTGGCTGAGAGTATCAAAACACTTGCCGATGAAATACCAGGGCATTACGAGTCTTTGATGAAGTTCTCTACGGCATTTCTTAATCAATTTGAATTAACATCTGAGTTCTGGTTAGAGGTACAAAAGTTCGCTACACAACTAGCAACGACATCCATTAATTTCGTTTATAATGCGATTCCAAATGTACTCAGCTCTATCATTAATATTACATCTGGCATCACAAACTTTATTTTCGGGTTAATTATCTCTATCTACATCTTAAGTAATAAAGATAAACTTTGTAGACAAGCACGCCAATTAACTTTAGCTTTCTTACCTGAAAAAGTATCTAGAAAAACAATTGATATCACTGCTCTGGCACATAAGACCTTTAGTAGTTTTATCACTGGTCAGCTTATTGATGCTTTCATATTAGGTACGTTATGCTTTATCGGTATGAGTGTACTCGGATTCCCATATGCACTTCTCGTAAGTGTCATCATCGGTGGTAGTAATATCATTCCTATTCTTGGGCCTATTCTTGGTACAGTACCTACTACATTTATCGTGCTTATGGCAAATCCTACGGATCCACTAAAAGCCGTATGGTTCATCGTATTTGTCATTGCCTTACAACAAATCGATGGTAACTTCATCTATCCACGTGTGGTAGGTAGTTCTATCGGGCTCTCTGGACTCTGGGTTATGTTTGCTATCTTAGTATTTGGAGGGCAGTTTGGCTTACTAGGGATGATTATAGGTGTTCCTATCTGTGCCATCTCCTACATCTTAATTCGCGAAGCTACTTATAAGCGACTCAAACAAAAATCAATACCAATTGTCAAAGACGATCACTAATAAAAAAGAGCATCTGGGCGCATAATCGCAACCCAAATGCTCTTTCTTTTTATGTGTATGTATACCTTAACTTATAGTAATAAGGCAATACTAATACCTAATTTACGATCTATCTGATGCATATCATGCTTAGATAATACGCCTATCTTATGAGATAAACGCTTCTTTGATATGGTCTTAATCTGCTCACAAAGCACTGTAGAGTCATACGTAAGAAAATAATAGTCTTCCTTTGTAAGTGTATAATGTGTCGGTATATCCTTCTTAATACGTGATGTAAGGGGTACACATATAACCGTAGGTGAATAATGATTGCCTACATTGTTTTGGATGATAAGTACAGGTCTGATACCTGCCTGCTCACTTCCATCTCCTATCCCGAGGTCTGCTTCATAAATCTCACCACGCTTTGGATATATGTATTGTACTGGTTCAACTTGGCTATTCATAACTAACTCCTCCTAATAGTTATATTATTTCCAATTTTAGGAGTTCTAAACAGCCAAAATAAAAAAAGGGCAAAAATCAGCCCTTTTATGTATTATTTATTTACTGCTTCAAAAGTATCATCAGCTAATTTATCAATAACAGGAACGACTGCATCTTCCCCTTTAGATACCTTAAGTGCTGCTAACCCTGTAATAATGATATAGATAACCATTAAAGCAAAGAACACGATTCCTTCTACAAAATTGAATACGCCACCTATAAATGGTAGTCTACCTATTGTCATCATGATAAGGTCGAATAACTCTCTGATTAAATAAGTAACAAGATTGTATCCAATCACTAAATAAAAAGCTTTAACGACTTGTTTATTTAACCACTGATCCTTCTCTACTACTAATGCAAATCCTAGTACTAAAATAAGTAATGTTGACCACTCTAAAAGTGCTAATACAAATGCTACTGCTGCAATTGCTGTTAAAGCAATGCCTGATTTTCCTTTAGACATTTATTAATCTCCCCTTTTGTATATGATAAACTAATTTTACAACTTTTCTGACTTTTAATCAACAGATAATAAAAAAAAGACCTTGCAATCTGCAAGATCTTTTCTTATGTATGAGCCACCCGGGGCTCGAACCCGGGACCACTTGATTAAAAGTCAAGTGCTCTACCAACTGAGCTAGTGACCCATATTCCTTATCACAAGACATGATAAATGCCCAGAGCCGGAATCGAACCAGCGACACGAGGATTTTCAGTCCTCTGCTCTACCGACTGAGCTATCTGGGCAAATGGTTGCGGAGACAGGATTTGAACCTATGACCTTCGGGTTATGAGCCCGACGAG
>JBOGBZ010000031.1:0-6460 GCA_051656485.1 Cellulosilyticaceae bacterium | reverse complement strand
TTACACAAAGTGCAACGTTTGATGGAAGTGTCCAAGGTGTTGTTGTCCAAGCGAGAAGGTAAGTGTTTTCTTCACCTACTACTTTGAACTTAGCGATAGCTGTTTGATCTTTAAGATCTTTGTAACCTTGAGCTACTTCATGAGATGAAAGAGATGTTCCGCATCTTGGACAGTAAGGCACGATCTTATGCCCTTTGTAGATAAGGTCTTTATCCCATATTTGGCGAAGTGACCACCATACAGACTCGATGTAGTTGTTGTGGTAAGTAACGTATGGATTCTCCATGTCTACCCAGTAACCAACGCGATCAGACATTTTCTCCCACTCGCTTTGGTACTTCCAAACACTTTCTTTACACTTAGTGATGAAGTCTTCTACACCGTACTCTTCGATTTGTGGCTTACCACTAATACCAAGTACTTTTTCTACTTCAAGCTCTACTGGAAGACCGTGTGTATCCCATCCAGCTTTACGAAGTACTTTGTAGCCTTTCATTGTACGGTAACGAGGAATGATATCCTTGATAACACGTGTTAAGATATGGCCGATATGTGGCTTACCATTTGCAGTTGGTGGGCCATCATAAAATGTGAAGACTGGTGCGCCATCTCTTGCTTTGATTGATTCTTCGAATACATTGTTTTCTTTCCAGAACTTCAGGACCTCTTGCTCGCGGTCTACGAAGTTCAGGTTGGTATCTACTTTTTTGTACATAATCTACCTCCTAAGTTTTGTGGGTCATTGATAATAGTGTGGACAAGATGCTAAAGAAATATAAAAAAGCCCCTACGTCCACATAAAAAACAGGACGAAAGGGGCATAAATATGCTAAATCTTCCGCGGTACCACCTGATTTGCCCAAAGGGCCACTCGTTATACCTTTTCTCGTGTTAACGGGAGAATGCCGTCAGAGCCTACTTAAGTTTTCGGTCTGCCACTCCAAGGGGATTTTTCGTATCTTCTATCGTATGGGCTTGCACCTTCCCCACTCGCTAGGACGCATCAAAAATACTACTTGACCTTTTCATTGTGTTTAGATTTATAAATATATAAATTTACTTCATATTATAAGAGGAAAATGTCGGATTGTAAAGGAGAAAAATATGGCGTAAAAAAGTAAAGAAAGACAACAACTATTTAATGTATTATTCTGAAAATTATAATATAATAAAAGGGTAATCTTATGCAATCAATTAATAAGGGGGTCAAAAGATGAGTGTAAAAGGGACACGTACAGAAGCTAACTTACTTGCAGCTTTTGCAGGGGAGTCACAGGCAAGGAATAGGTATAGTTACTATGCATCTAAGGCTAAAAAAGAAGGATTAGAGCAAATTGCAGCTTTTTTTGAAGAAACAGCTAACAATGAAAAAGAGCATGCAAAAATTTGGTTTAAGCTTCTTCATGAGGGGGTACCTGATACAAAGACAAATCTAGAAGATGCAGCCGCAGGAGAACACTATGAGTGGACAGATATGTATGCAGGGTTTGCAAAGGTAGCTAGAGAAGAGGGATTTGAACGTATCGCTTATCTTTTTGATGCAGTAGGTGCAATCGAGAAAGAACATGAAGCACGGTATCTACAACTACTAGAGAATTTGAAACAACAAAAAGTATTTATGAGAGACACAGAGCAAGTATGGGTATGTCGCAACTGTGGCCATCAGCACACTGGAGAAGGTGCTCCAGAAAATTGTCCAGTATGTGACCATCCAAAAGCTTATTTTGAGCTACGTAGTAGCAACTATTAAAAAGGAGGATATGATATGTGCAATAATCAAAAATTCTTTGTTTGTAAGAGATGTGGTAATTTTGTAGGAACGCTTAAGTATACAGGTGCGAAGCTCACTTGCTGTGGCGAACATATGACAGAAGTTGTGGCAAATACACAAGAAGCAGCGACAGAAAAGCACATACCTGTAGTAAGCGTGGTAGGGAATGTAGTAGAAGTCGTAGTAGGAAGTGTCGCACATCCTATGACAGAAGCACATCATATTGCATGGGTATACATACAGACAAAAGAAGGCGCACAGCGCAAGTGTCTGCCAGTAGATGGGGAGCCAAAAGCAAGCTTTGCACTAAGTGATGGAGATGAACTTGTAGCAGCTTATGCTTATTGCAACCTTCATGGTCTTTGGAAAGTAGAAGTTTAAAAAAAGAAGAACATAAGAAAAGAGGGTAGGGCGATGGAAATCATGTTTCAAATACAAATGCTTGTGATGTTAGGTATTTACTTAGTAGGAGGTATTTCTTTAATTGTATTGATGATTAGAGGGATACAGGCGTTAGGACTTTATAAGAAGAAGGCAAAACTAGAGATTCAGAAGCTTCAAATGGAAATGGCACAAACATCAGGTGATCAAAAAGAGGCGAATGAATAGGCTAGTATACGAAGGGCTGTTGCACAAGGGTGTGTAGCAGCCTTTCTTGTACCTGGGCTGTGTAAAAAAGTTCCTTTTTGTGTTGACTTATAATATTATACGGCATATAATATGCATAAACATATATTATACGTCGTATAATATTATAAATGATTAAGAATAAGAGGAGGACGTCTATGGCCTTTCAACTAGGAGGCGCATTACTTGATGCGTGTGTACTTTCAGTACTAGACAGAGAAGATGCTTATGGCTACAAATTAACACAAGAGGTACGAGGAGCGATGGATATTTCAGAATCGACGTTATACCCTGTACTTAGAAGACTACAAAAAGATGGGGACTTAGTTACTTATGATGAACCTTTCCAAGGGAGAAATCGCAGGTATTATAAAATTACAGATTCAGGGGTTCATAAGCTAGAGCTTTATCGTGATGAATGGGAAGATTATAAGATGAGAGTAGATAGCGTATTAAAGGGAGGAAATAAGGATGAATAGAAGGGAATATATGAAAGAACTGGCACAGAAGCTTTCTAGAATGCCAGAGCAAGAACGCAGAGAAGCTATGGGATACTATGAAGAGTACTTTGATGAAGCAGGCCCAGAGAATGAAGCAGAAGTCATTAAGAACTTAGGGACACCTACACAAGTAGCCAGACAAATCCTTGCGGATTTTGCAGTCAAAGAATCAGTGGCAAGACCAGAATCACCAAAGAAAGGTATAGGTGCAGTTATCTTTATCATCCTTGCCATTTTTGCAGCGCCCATTGCACTACCTCTAGCGATAGCAGCGGTAGCAGTAGTATTTGCGTTACTTGTGGTACTGGTTGTATTAGCTTTTACTGGTATTATAGTAGTAGCAAGTTTTGTTTTTGCAGGCGTTGTATCCTTCTTCGCATCCTTTGCAGTCATTGCGACAAATCCAGCTACAGGTATCTTTGCATTGGGTGTAGGGATTAGCTTTATAGGACTTGGTATCTTAGTAGCTATCGGTATCTATGTGGCATGGGTGAAGTGTATGCCAAGTGTTGTAAGAGGGATTAATGACGGCTTAAATCGTCTACAAAGAAGGGGGAGAGCGTAATGAAAAAAGGGATAAAGGCAGGTCTTATTACGGGTGTATGCCTACTTGGCGCAGGCCTTGTATTGGCTATGGGAGCTTTGGCATGTGGGGCAAATACAACCATTAGTTTTCACGATGGAGAACTTCAAGTAGGGAGCTTCTTACCAGAGGCTACCAATGATTTTATGGTAGCAACCACAGGGGGAAAGACAGAACAAGGAGAAGCTACACTAGAAGCATTTGAAAAAGTAACGATTGATACAAGAAGCGTAGATGTTGTATTAGAAGCAGGCGATGGGTATGGTATTCAACTACGTTATCAGTCACCAGAAAAGATTAGCTATAAAGTTGTAGGCAATGAACTTACTGTAGTGCAAGAAAAGCATTCGCCACATCGTTCAATCAAAAAGACAGAGGGTACAGTGACCATTACCGTACCAAGAGAAAGCATGTTAGGGCATATCAAGATGTCCATAAATATGGGAGATGTAACCGTAGGAGCTATAGATGCAGATACAGTGCGTATTGATGCAGGCATGGGAGAAGTGCTTGTGAAGCAAATGACAGTGCAAGAGATCGAAGTCAATAGTGGCATGGGTGATGTAGACCTAAAAGGTGTCACAAGTTATGATACAGTAGTAAGTCTTGGTATGGGCGAGACGCTTCTAGAAGGGACTTTTGAAGGGGATGTAATCGTATCAAATGGCATGGGGGATATAGAGATTATCACCTCAAAGCCAGAAATATTCTATAATTATGACTTAGAAAAAGGTATGGGAACAGTTGATATGAATGGTAGAGAGTCTATGAAAAATATTAACCAAAACAATGGAGCAAAATACAAAATCGAGGCTTCGTCAGGTATGGGAGATATCGAAGTTAAGACTGGTAATTAAATGAAAAATAAAACAACACCCCAGCAGACCAAGTTACATTGGTCATTGCTGGGGTGTTTCTGTATAGGATGAAAGGTGACTAAGCTTCGATTGATTCAGATGTAGGCGCGTGAACAATCCCCTTTGATTGCCACGTACCTTTCTTGTAGTAAGCGAGAACCACAAACCAGCCGACAATCCAACCGATAGGTATGCCTAACCAGATACCATCTGTCCCAAGGAATTCAGATAAGAGGTAGGAAGCAGGTACCCTAGCGATCCAAAGCGAGATGATGGAGCTTATCATGGCGAACATAGAGGCCCCCGCACCTCTTACAGCACTGGTCCACATAAAGGATGTGGAGATGACGATAAAGGCAGGTCCGATGATACGTAGGTAGCTCGCTCCGATGCTCAGAACTTCAGGCTGAGTATTGAAGAGGCTAATGAGCCATTCGGCACTTGTCAGGAAAAGGCCAGCTACAACAACAGAAAGGACAATGGCCATCTTAACTGAGGCGCTTACACCTTTTTTGATACGGTCTAGCTTACCAGCACCCATATTTTGGGCTACAAAAGTAGAGACTGCTGCCCCTAGATTCATAATAGGGATAGAGATGAGACTTTCGATCTTCATCCCAGCACCAAAGGCTGCCATAGCATAGGTACCGTAGCTATTCACTAAAGATTGAAGAGCGATATTGCCAAGTGAGAAAAGTACTTGCTGAATAGCACTAGGAATACCTAACTTCAGACCCTTAATGAAAATCTCATGGTCATAAACGAGCTTTTTGATATTAATCTTTAGGATAGCGTGTTTACGATTGAGATAAACAATACTGAAAATAAATGCAACCCCTTGAGCTAAAATGGTTGCTAAGGCAACGCCTTCAACGCCCATCCCTAGGCCTATAACGAATACAACATCTAAAATGATATTGAGGAGTGTGGCGATGATCAGGAAGATTAAAGGGTTCTTGGAATCCCCAAGTCCTCTTAGAATGGCACTAATACCGTTATAACCTGCAGAGAAGAAGGTACCGATAAAGATAATAATAAGGTAGTTAGTAGCAGACTCTAAAATATGTTCAGGTGTATTCATAAGTCGTAGCAGTGTGCCGCTAAAAAGAACCCCTACGACTGTAATGAGAATAGAACCCCCAAAGATAAAGAGACAAGATGTATCTAAGCTTGCCTTGACATGATGCATGTCTTTCGACCCATAATACTGAGAAACTAAAATAGAGAAGCCTAGTGTGATTCCCATCAAAAGGGAAGTAAGTAAAAACATAATAGGGCTAGCGCCAGATACAGCTGCCATAGCATCTGTACCAACAAAGCGACCTACGATGATACTATCAGCGATATTATAAAGCTGTTGAAATAAGCTGCCTATAAGCATAGGAAGTGCGAAGTAGAAAATTTGTTTGCCTTCATGACCTGTTGTTAAATCTTTCATAAGGTCTCCTTTCGTGTAAAAAAATACGCATAGCCATAATCTTAACAGAAAAGTAGGGGATGTGCTATGAATAAATTTTTGGCAGTGAACTGTATACATCTTATGATGAAATACGTTATATAAGTATAAAACAAGAAAAGGACAAAAATATGGAACAAGTATTTTTTACGTCTATGTATCTTGAGAAAGGGCCTATTATTAAGAAATATCTGATAAAAAATGGGTGTCAGGAGGAGGATGCAGAAGACATTGTACAAGAAATATTTATAAAAGCAATGATTTATATGGTGCATCTAGAAGCAGCTAACGTCACTGCGTGGCTTTTTAAGGTAGCTATTAACCGCTACTATGATTTATGTAGAAGAAATAAAAAGCATCCGTCAGTAGCCATAGAGGCCGAGCATTTTATGGAGAAATTCATAGAAGAAGATATAAGTGACGAAGGGCTTATAAAAGAGGAAGTAGGGAAGCAGGTAAGGGTATGCTTAGAGCAGCTCACACCAATGCATACAAACTTACTTCTTATGAAATATGAGATGGACTTATCTTATAAGCAAATAGGTGAGATGGTAGATATGAAAGAAGAAAAAGTAAAAACGTATATCTACCGAGCAAGACAGCAGTTTAAGAAACAATGGGAGGGAAGATAAATGGACGAAAAAATGTTTGATTTTACAATGGAAG
>JBOGBZ010000030.1:0-20107 GCA_051656485.1 Cellulosilyticaceae bacterium | reverse complement strand
GTTGTCAAAATCTCTGTTGACTGCATAAAGGATACCAGTAATGCATAGATAACTGGAGATATCAAAATAAGCCCAATAAGTATACAAAAACATTGATATAAAACTGACTTTATCTTTTTCATTAGTTATAAGTCACCTTCTTTTTCTCCAAAACTAAGCTGATGATAATCATAATAGCTGATAGTACAAAGCATACTGTTGTTGCTGCAAACGCAGCATTATAGTTGGTCCCTGTAATGGCTTTTCCATAAATATATGAAACCATGGTCTCTGTGGAACCGCTTGGCCCACCACCTGTTAAAATCAATGTAAAACTAGAGGTTGTCATCGCATAGGCGATATCTTTAATCAGTAAGAATAGCATCGTTGGTGAAACAAGTGGAATGATGATTTTGCTTACTAAAGCAAAACCAGTCGCTCCATCTATCTTTGCACTTTCAATGACTTCATCCGATACACCACGAATAGCAGAAAACATAAAGATAAAATTGAACCCTATATTATGCCAAATCTGAATGAGGATAAGACTTAAAATTGCCGTCTTAGGATCTGTCAACCAATTCACTGAAAGACCTAAGGCCTTGTTAATAATCCCCATTGATGGGTTAAAGGCTAACTGGAAAATCATCGCTACTACTGAAGCAGATGTGGCCATTGTAAGCGCAAACATCGCTTCATAACATGTGGAGGCTTTATGTTTTTTTCTTGCCAAAAGTGCTAGTAAAAAGCCTATGATAATACTAATCGGTACTGTGGTGATAACATACAGGAGTGTATTCCCTATAGCATCAATAAACTTCTCATCTTCAAAAAGTCTTATGTAGTTTGTAAACCCTGCGAATTCCTTGATGTTTCTATACTTATCTACTGTAAAAAAACTAAGTACAGTATTTTTTATAAAAGGATAGTATACAAATACGGTTAATAATGCGAGCGCTGGCCCTAAATATAAGAGTGGCTCTATCTTTCGAAATACTGTCTTTTCTTTTGCTTTGGTACGAGACATACTTTTCATCACTATATCCTCCCAAATGCCATCTTATAAGTTGGCTAATTTAGTAAATAAATCATGCATTAAACGGTCACGGTTGATACTGTATACGTACTTAATAAATAAGCGTCTTTTATCTTCACTATAAAGATGGTCGTACTCCATTACTGGGCTATGCTCTAAACGATCAAGCATAAAGTTATCATCTAATAACCATGCGACTGCTGTAACGTCTGAAATTGGACGGCTCCATGCTGTCTCACCATTACAGAACTCAGCTTCTCTAGCTGTCTTATCTACAATGTAATCACAGAAAGCATTCTTTCCACGTAACCAGTGATTTAATTCTGGTCCTGTTGTTGTAAAGTGGTCAACGACACCTCTACCTGGTAAAAGAACAAGTGGTACACCACTTCCTAGTAGTACTCTAGCTGCAGTTACATCTTGGCCCGCATTGAATGAACGGTTGTCATGCCAATCAAAGCCTAAACCGCCTAACCACACTACGAAGATTCTATCTTTAATACTTGGCTCTAAAAGTAACGCAGATGCGATATTTGTACATGCTGCAATACCGATTACATAAAGTGGGTTTTCCTCATCATGTTCCATCGCAAGACGAATAAGATCTCTCGCAGCATCTGAATCAATCGGTGTTTGCTCATTGCTTAAGAAAGCATCTGAACCTTTATAGACACAATTGCTATATTCTTCTTTATTAATCATCTTTAAGACATTAAAGATCTCATCATAACTTCTTTCCATACCATCTTTAGGACCTTCTGAATGATGGTTAAAGAAAGGTGCTGCATAAATACCTTTTAATTGTAATTTTTCACTTGATTGAATAAGGTATGCTAATGCAAATTGATCATCTACTTCATTAAATGTATCTGTATCTAATACAACGTCAATTTTTCCCACTGGTTTCTGAAGACGTTTAATCGATCTTGCATAATCGTCCATTGTATTTGTGTTACCATCTGTAAATAAGTACGGTTTTGGTGATTCATTTTGTGCCATGTCATTCTCCTCGTTGATTAATGAATATTATTGGTTTTTTACAAGCTTTATGTATTAAACTTGTTTTTTTACAACTTTTATGGTCATATTATCAATTTTCCAAGCATATGTCAATATGATTACCGTTAAATCTATGTTAATTTACGTTCTTTTTTTGTTTTCCACATAAAAATGTTCGGATTTTTCCTTTTGAGCCTTGTTTGACATTGGTTTTTCACAATGTTATAGTGTATATAAACAAAAGAAAAACGTGTAAGGAGTCTCTATATAATGAAACTAACACTCCAACAAAGGCGTGAAAAAATATTAAAAACACTGGCTGAAATTCCACTAAGTACCACCATTCAATTAGCTGAAGAAACCGGTGTTTCCACTGAAACAATCAGAAAAGACTTAGATGCACTTGCAAAAGAAGGCTCCATCATAAAAGTTCATGGTGGTGTGGCCTTAGCCAACACCGAACCGAGTGCCGCTCCTTTTGATTTACGTACCTCTGTAAACCTCGAGCAAAAAGCAAAAATAGCGATAGAGGCTATCACCCTTATCTCTCCTGGTGATTCCATCATCTTAGAAGGCTCTACGACTTGTCTCGAGCTTTGTAAAGCACTTCTTCATGAGCCTACTCTGCTAGAAACACTCATTATCATCACCAATTCCTTTGATATTGCCCACCTTCTTCAAGGTGGTAAGCTTTGTCAGAAGCTCTTTTTCTTAGGTGGTTGGTGTAATACAAGTGAGCATGCTACCCGTGGTTATCATACCACCAAGTTTTTAGAAGACTGCCATGTGAACTTAGCCTTTATTAGTGGTGCAGCCTTAGGCAAAGATATGACACTTACAAGCTATCTAGAAGAAGATATGCTCTTCCAACGTCAGGCTTTAAAAATAGCCAAGTCTACTATTCTCCTTATGGACCAAGCAAAATTCCAAAACACAGCATTCTTTTTAGTCTGCCCTCTTGATCAGGTGGATTATCTAGTGACTGATCTTGATGCTACAAGTGAATTGGCTACTTCTCTCCAAACCTTGCCACTTCAAATCATGTACACCAAATAATCCCCATTAAAAAAGGAACATATCACACGATATGTTCCTTTTTTGATTAACCACGTGCTAACTTCACACGAATTTTAGATGATATAAGTTCTACAATAAGTACAAGAACAATAAGCCCTGCAAGGATTGCACCTACTTGATGCCACTTGTACGCATTCATGGCAAAGATAAGTGGTGCACCGATACCACCAGCACCTACAAGGCCTAGTACCGTTGCATCTCTTAAGTTCATATCAAAACGATAAATAATAGTGGATGCAAAGTCTGGCATAAGCTGTGGTAAGATACCATAACGAATCTTCTGGAACGTCGTACAGCCACATGCTTCCAATGATTCCAGAATCTTTGTATCTAAGTCTTCAATAGACTCGATATACATCTTTGACACCATACCAATTGAACATAATGACATGGTGAGTAGACCTGCAAAAGGACCTGGTCCTGTCACACGGATAAACATCAGACCATAGACAAATGCTGGGATCGTACGAATAGCCATAATCATCACACGACCGATAAGTGCGATTGGCTTTGGCACAAGATTTGTAGCACTTAAGAAGGCAATAGGTACTGCTAAGATAGCCCCTACTACTGTTCCTAAAAAGGCGATACATATTGTTTCTAATAAAAGATAAGGTACACCTTGTTTTGTCAGGTTAAATAAAAGCTCTGTATCTGGACTAAAAATACCTCCGATGATATTTTTCGCCACATCAAAACCATTGGCTGTCATACCTTTTAAGTGCACCGTACTACTAGACCATACTAAGAGGATCACAACAACAAGTGTTGCAACAACTTGGAAGATCCATGTTTTAGGTTGTTTTTGTAACTGTTCTTCAATACGCTTATTCATGTTCGTTCTTCCTCCTCTAAGTTAATTTCTTACGTAAATAGTGACTGATCGCTTCAATAATCATAACCGTCACAAATAAAGCTAGTAGAATCATCCCTACACTAGGGTACTCTTTCCAGCCAATCTTTTCATTCATGATAAGGCCTAGTCCACCTGCACCTACGTACCCGAGGATTGACGCGTATCTTACATTTCCTTCAAAACAGAAAAGGCAGTTAGCGATATAACTTGGTAGTACTTGTGGTACAATAGCCGCCATAAAAGAGCGTAGCTTCGTAGCACCAGCAGCTTCCATCGCCTCAAAAGCCCCCATATCTACTGTCTCAATTTGCTCATAAAGAAGTTTCCCTACATAAGCAAAAGTAAAGACTGCAATAGCAGTTGTCCCTGCAAGTGTTCCTAAGCCAAAGATATAAGTCGCTATAAGAGCAACCACAAGTGTTGGCATGGTACGTACAAGACTTAAGAAAAGACGTGTCACAGTAAGGATGCTACGACTCTTCACAATATTACTTGCTGCGATGATAGCAAAAGGAATAGCTGCCACAGCACCCACTACAGAGCCTAAAAGAGACATCTTAATGGTGTCAAAGAGTGGTCCCCAAACCGCTTTCATATAGCCAAAGTCTGGTGGAATCATACGCTTAAGGATAACGAAGAATTGTTCCCCTCTTTTGATGAGTACATTGATATCAAATCCTGTTACATCAATCGCTACCCATGACGCTACTAAAAGAAGAAGGATCACAAGCGGCATTCTTGAACGTTTTTCTAATACTTCTTTACCATTTGATAACGTTATCTTTTTAGGTGGGAAGATTTTGTCGTAGAAACTCATTGTGTAGCCTCCATTACGCCTCTTTCTTGACCACCATAGATACGCTCTAGTATTTCTTCAGTTACGTTAGCACTTGGTCCATCGTATACCACTTCACCAGCTTTGATACCGATGACACGGTCTGCATACTCAAGGGCTAAGTCAACGTGGTGGATATTGATAAGGACAGAAATATTCATATCTTTGTTGATACGCTTAAAGTCATTCATCACTTGCTTTGCTGTCACTGGGTCAAGTGCTGCTACAGGCTCATCTGCTAGCATGATACGTGGATTCTGTGCAAGGGTTCTTGCAAGGGCAACTCTTTGTTGCTGTCCACCTGAAAGTTGATCGACTCTTGTGTACGCCTTATCTAAGATACCTACTTTATCAAGGGCTTCTAAAGCTGCAATCTTATGTGCTTCTGGGTACATGCCTAGTACCACACGCCAAAACGGCATATCTGGAATGTTTGCAGCAAGTACATTTTTAATAACTGTTGTTCGTGTTACTAAGTTGAATGATTGGAAAATCATCCCTACGCCACGACGAAACTTACGAAGTGCTTTGCCTCTTAAGCTACTTACTTCTACATCATCTACTGTTAATGAACCTTCTGAGATATCGTGCATACGGTTGATTGTACGAATAAGTGTAGACTTTCCTGCACCTGATAAACCAATAATAGCTACGAACTCTCCTTGCTCGATACTAAGTGAGACATTATTTAAGCCTTTATAACCATTAGGATAAACTTTACTTACATTTTGAAACCTAATCATTGGATACTCCCTTTTCTTTGTTATCATATTATTTTTATACTTTTATACATCAAAAAAATGGGAGAGTTTAATCACTCTACCCATTTCTTCATGTTACAGATTAGTTGCCTGCATTAAGTTCTTGAATTAATTTTTGGGCAGCACGCTCATTATCATAATCAGCTGGTGTCGCTACTTGGTAACCTTTGTGGCTGTAGATTGCGATAACTTCTTGGCCTTCTGGCGTGTTACCGATATTGATGAATGCATTTTGAACTGCTTTTTTGAAATCTTCATCCATAATGTCTGAAGTTGTGCTTACACTTACTGTATCATTGTAGATTGCTGGTGTTACACCGATAACGTTTGTCTCATCCCAAATAGATGCTGTTCTACCGAATTCACTTGTCCATTTTTCTTCATTGTCACGACGTGCATCTGCGTAGCATAACATGATGTCTACTTGACCTGATGCAAGACGAGCCATTGCACTACCATAAGAGTCAGATTGTACAGCACTTGCTAAATCTGTAAGGCTCTTACCGAAGTTTTCTTGTAACCATAATGCTGGGTAGATGTAACCCGCTGGAGATGTTGTAGACATGATACTCCAGTTTGCTTCGTTAATTTCTTCCCATGTAAGCGCTTCGCCAGCGTTTACTTTTGCAGCTAATGCTTGACCTTTTTCTGAAGGACCTGCAATGATTAATGCACGGTAAGAAACAGCTTTATCTTCTGTTCCTTCTGTTGGTAAACCATCGTTCCAATCTTTTGCATTGTCAGAGTCTTTATTTAATGCATCACGTGTTGCTGTTAAGATAACTTCTGCATCTTCATCGTATAGTACGTATGTACCACCTGGAATTAAACCGATGTCAGCTGTACCTGCACTAAGTGCTTCCCCTACTGCTTCGTAGTTTGTACCTACAGTGATTTCTACTTCTTCTACATCATAGCCTTCTTTAGCTAATTCTGTTTGTAACATACCTTTTAATGGTTCTGTAGCTGTTACGATCTCTTCTGGATCTCTTGAAGGTACGAAAGCAACTGTTACTTTCTCGATTTTCTTGTTTCCATTTTCGCTTGTTGCTGGTGCTTCTTCTTTTGCCCCACAACCTGTTAATGCAGTAACGCCTAACATTGTAGCCATAAGTAATGCAAATATTTTTTTCATAATGTCCTCCACTTATTTTACTAAAAAAAGTTTAGCAATCTGCTATCTTTCTCCTATTATAGAGGAATTATGTAAAATAACAACCGTTATCTGTAACTTTATGTTATCCTATGCATAAATATTATGTATACTTATACATAGGTTTTTGTACATCATTCATATATCAATTTTCAAAATTTTCCCTCATTATTATTTTTAGACAAAAATACCTTTCAATTTTTTTTGTTTTTGGCAATTACAAACTTAATAGCTGTATAACTTATTTCCTCTGGTAGCAACTCTTTGATAGGCTTCAGATACCCCTCTCCCACTTCACCAATAGCTTTTTCGATAAGTTCTCTTTGCTCCGGTGTCATAAAGTGTGCATCGTCTACCTCATAACCTTCTTCGATGGCTTTTACAAGGTGGTTTTCAATGGTCGCAATACTTAGATCTCTTTCTTTTGCAATGTCACTTATTGTTAGCCCTTCTGTGTAAAGCTTATACGTAACCTTATGTGTCTCTCCCTTGCCACTTGCTAGTGAAGTACCTTTAGCTTTGGTGTTTTTCTTTTTGCCTTGCATAAGTGGTCTTTCTGGTTTTTGAATCTCGTTCTCTTCTACATAAGTCGCAATAGCCTTCTCTAATCTTTGTCCGTACTTCTCATACTTCATCTGCCCTACACCAGACACCCTAAGCATCTCTTCTTCGGTAGTTGGGAAGTACGTCGCCATCTCATAAAGGGTAGCATCCGAAAAGACCATAAAAGGTGGCACATGCTGCTCATCTGCCATTTCTTTTCTTAAGCGACTAAGGAGACTTAGTAATACTTCATCGATTGGTAAGGTTACTTCTGTCGTCGCTACTTGTTCTTTTTGAATCATAAGGCGCATCCATACTTCTTCTTGCCCTTTTAGAACGCCATAAGCTCTCGGTGTTAGGGCAAGTGTTGGATACTCGCCACCTTCTAAACCAATATACTTCTCTGCAATGAGAAAGCTCATCATCTCTTTGATGACTTCTTTTGTATAGTCTGCCATCAAGCCATAGGTACTTAACGTATCAAAACGAAACTGGCGAATCTTCTGGGTATTACTCCCCTTTAAGACATCTACAACCATCCCACTTCCAAAACGCTCTCCCATACGCTTGATACAAGAAAGAATCTTCTGGGCATCAATGGTGATATCCCTCTTCTCTACTTCACTTTGACAATTGCCACACTTACCACATGCTTCTATGGCTTCTTCCCCAAAGTATTGCAGTATATAACTTCTCAGGCAGCCTTCTGTATTGCAGTAGTCTACCATTTGGTTAAGCTTCTCGTATTCTGCTGCTAAATCTCTGGTGTCTTGGCTATTTTCAATGAGCAATCTATTGGTCATGATGTCCGCTGCGCTATAAAGGAGAATACACTTTGCATCCACGCCATCACGGCCTCCACGGCCTGCTTCTTGGTAATAACTCTCCATATTCTTCGGCATATTGTAATGGATAACAAATCTAATATTAGACTTATCAATCCCCATACCAAAAGCATTGGTAGCTACCATTATTTGTGTCTGATCATAAAGAAAGGCCTCCTGCTGTTCTTTACGTTCACCTTCTGGAAGTCCCGCATGATAACGGCTTACTTTTATGCCGTGTTTCAAAAGCCTTTCATACAATGCATCCACATTTTTTCTAGTAGCACAATAAATGACACCACACTGCTCTTTAATTCCATCTAAATAATTCGCAATCCATTCATACTTATGCTGTGGCTTCTGCACTTCAAAATACAGATTTGGACGGTCAAACCCTGTAACGAGGGTATACGGATTCTGGAGTTCGATCAGCCTCCCTATATCTTCCTTTACTTTTGGTGTAGCTGTCGCTGTAAAAGCTGCTACAATAGGCCTTTTAGGTAATCTGCGTATATAAGATGCTATCTGCGTATAGCTTGGTCTAAAGTCATGTCCCCATTGGCTCACACAGTGTGCTTCATCTACTGCCACCATGGCGATAGGTACTTCCATACTGAGTGTTAGAAAATCCACTGTATCTAAACGCTCAGGGGCTACATACAGCAGTTTATACTTGCCATCCATTGCTTTCTCTATGACTTGTTTATATTCTAGAGCACTTAAAGAACTATTGAGAACGCCTGCAGGTATCCCTACTTCACCTAGTGCATCTACTTGATCTTTCATCAGTGAAATAAGGGGAGAAATAACAATGGTCATGCCCTCCATCACCATGGCTGGTATTTGATAACAGATGGATTTCCCCGCTCCTGTAGGCATGATGCCCAGTGCGTCCTGGCCCTCTAAAAGATGTGTAATGATCTCCTCTTGTCCTTTACGAAACTGATCATACCCAAAATATTGCTTTAAAAGCTCCTGTGCTTTCTCTAATGTATGCATCTATGACTCCTTCTATTTTTTCTAAAGTATAGCCTGTTTCTTTATTTTCTATCTCCATTATACATGAATTCCTATGTTTATACATCAAAACCCCGACAACCTACTTTTAGGCCATCAGGGTTTCAATTTGGAAGTATTTTATTTTTTACTGACCTATAATCTTGTAAACTTTGGAATAAATAGCCTCTCCTTGTGAATACCCCTTCATAGGCTTAATTTTGATACGTGCATAACTTCCCTCTCGGTTCTTTGGCGGAATAATATTATAGTAATTCCCCCAAACGCCTTCATTTTCTGCACCTCTCATTTCCTTATTTTTAGCATACTGCTTCTCTACTTCAAACCCTATAAGTTCTCCCTTTTCACCGAATACCCGAATCGTATATCTCTCTCCTGCATTAAGGGTATCACCTATTTGCTCTTCTCCTTTTTGATTATATACTTTGACTGTTTGTAATGTTTCCAATGTATAAGGGATAGGCTCAGCTTCAAACTCGACTTCAGCCCCCTTTATCATGGTGGTCCCCACCATGCCATACCCACCTTCTATAATAGAAGTGGTCATATCATAACCATTGATAGCTAATTTCTTAAAACGGTAGCCTTCTTTATGATCTGCCCGAATAGATACAAATGTGGTTCCCTCTGGTAGCTGGTTTGTATCAAAAATTTCCGGTCCCTTTTGATCCTTCTTTGTATCATCATGGATATACATTCTCAAGCTTCCCATCTCTACTGGACTTTTGATATAACCCCATTTGCCATCTTTTTTAACTGCAAGCATACCGCCTTTAGCTGCACGTGCATCTTCAAGTTGTGGTGTGATGACATAGTTACCAGTCTTATCAATAACACCTACTTTTTTAGGTATCTCACCTTCTACCTCTGTTGCTACAACAGCTGTTCCTTCACTAAAACTTGATACCCATTTGAACTTAAGTTCAATTATCATCTTGTTATTGTGATCAATATAACCTATCTTATAATCTTCACCCTCCCCACCTATTCTTACTGCTGATAGTCCTTCTTGAAAGCCCCATATAGCATAGTAGTCTTGAGGTATCATGAGTTTTCCCGTCTTATCAATAGCACCCACTTTTCTTCCTATAACCTCATTTGTTTCATTGCATAGATCGGTTGTTACCACAAACAAACCTTCTTTGTACTCTGAAATATCATGGTAAGGCAAGTCTTTCAGTATCCACTTTCCTTTTTTATCAATAACACCTATGGTGTATTTGTCTTCATTTCCAACATAGCTATATTTGCTAACACCAGCTAACCCTTCATTAAAAGCAGTAATGCCTTGAAGTCCACTCTTTTCATCCATATAAGATGGCTTTGGCAAAATAGCTTTTCCTTCTTTATCAATAGCTGTTTTGTCATTAGCTATAGCCATGATTCCAACAGTAGCTACGCCATCTTTAAAAGACGATCCATATTCATAATCTGGTTGAAGCACTACTTTACCTGTCTGGTCAATATACCCCCAGCCTATCGTCTTGGAATCTACAACCATAGCGAGTCCTTCTTGGAATGACTCGACATACTCGTACTGTGGTTTGATGATAAACTCACCCTTCTTATTAATAAATCCCCATTTACCATCTTTCTTGACTGCTGCAAGCCCTTCGCTAAAGCTCTGCGCTTCTTCAAACTGAGGCTGAATGCACCATTGTATGGTCTCTTTTGCCACCTTATCTTTTACTTCTACTGCCCCTACTGTCAACGACTGTGCAAGCACACTCACTCCTACTAAAAAAATCCCCATGCTTTTTCTCATTTTGCTAAGCATCTTATCCCCTCCTTTTTTACAGAGTTTATTATACCACAATAAGTGATTAATATTTTGAATTTTCTAAACTTTTTCCAGAAGGGATTCTATTCTTTCTCTTCATTTACAACTGGCGTATACCCCTATTTCATAGATTGGCTACTCGTCATCACTCCTCATAAATCTCCTCTATCTCTTTACTCAACACCTCAAAAGCCCCCACCACATCAGGATCTAATTTTGTGCCTTTCATATTGCTAATAATGGCCATCGCTTCTTCGTGTGAAAACGCCGATTTATAAGACCGCTTACTTCTTAAAGCATCATAGATATCTACAATAGCTATAATCCTCGCCTCTATTGGAATCCATTCCCCCTTTAGTTTTGCTTCATATCCCGTACCATCCCACGCTTCATGATGATATGTCACGATATTGGTCGCTACTTGATTGCTTTTTCCTAATACTTTTTCTAATAATTTTGCACCGATGGTCACATGACGTTGCATTTCTTTTCTTTCTTCTTCATTTAACCTTCCGGGTTTTTGTAAGATTGCTCGGTCGACACCGATTTTCCCAATGTCGTGAATCGCAGCATACTTTCTAATCTCTTCTATCTTGTGCTTTTCTAACCCTAATTGGTGGGCTAGCTTCTCTGCTACACTTTGAATGCCATCAAAATTATGATTCGTCAACCTCACCTCTAGACTATTATCATTTTCCATAAATTCTACGATTTCTAAGATAACCTTATAATAATGATCCATTGTCGTTTCTAGTACTTTTTGCTTTTTCCTTACTGTCATAAAGCTGGCACCTATAACGACTACCAGAAAACTTGCTACCCATATAAGCAGTATTTCTCCCTTGTATTCATTCAAAAATGTCATACCAGCACTTAGCAAACAATTAGGATCTCTATAAGCATTTATGGTATTCGGCATGTAGGTAAGTAGGATTAAATATTTATCTTGATTTGGTGTCGTCTCACTTGTTGTTTTTTTATTTATCAATTTTTTATAATAGTAAACGCCCCCATCTTCACCATAATACGTATGGGGTTCTCCTACACTCATCTTGATCTCCCTCATAAGCTCTGGCATACGATAGCCTAGCTTCCTCTCTACATCACCATACATAAACCCCCAGCACAACTCAGGTTCATTGCCATGATATAGCCAATACCCCTCTTCATTTAACACCTGTAAGTCTGCTTTAAACATTCTCTGTAAAACCTGAAGTTGGTCTAATAAACGTTTGGCATAATAATTAAAAATGACAACACCTTTTGGTGTGCCATCACTTGTATATACAGGCGTTGCAAATCGCATCATAGGCTTTATAGGCTCTTCTATTTGTTGGTTTTCCATATGAAGGTCAATGCGTGACACATAGACTTCCTTCTCTTTCAACCACATACTTTCTACAAAGTAGTATCGCCCACCTTTATCCTGTAATCGCCCTCGTTCTACAGCCTCTCCCATGCCATCCTTATAATTAATCCTTACAACTTCTTGACCACTTTCATCTAAATAGCATATTTGGTCATAAATAGCGTGATAATTAAAAAACAATAGCCATTCGTCTAATAGTTTTAGATAGTGCTCCTCCGTAGGGCCTGCTATATAGGCCTTAAGTACATAAGCCTCACTTAAATACAGTAAATCATTGGTAATGGTGTCGTATCTTCTTTGATACTCTTCCTCTATCCTCTCAAAGTTCTCATAAATCTGTAGCTGATCTCTTTCTCTTTGATCCGCTATTTTGCGGTAGCTATCATAAACGCCT
Source organism: Cellulosilyticaceae bacterium (assembly GCA_051656485.1). Taxonomy (GTDB): domain Bacteria; phylum Bacillota; class Clostridia; order Lachnospirales; family Cellulosilyticaceae; genus JBOFDK01. The sequence continues at coordinate 7,484 of JBOGBZ010000030.1, read as the reverse complement.
ACGCCTCCCAATAAAATAAGCATCATCTGGGTTATTATAAAAAGATTCATTACGTTCCGCTTAAATGCCTTATCCTTTAACCAGTTTCGCATTTTTACTCACCCTTCACTTTATTGATACTCTATCATATGCTTATCCTTTCATTGTTGACTCTTTGTCCTGATTTTTCAAAAAAAAAATGTGTGGCACTGAGGATCTGCCACACATTTTTGTTATTGAATTGGCTTTAGACGTTCGCCGCCCATTGCATCAAAATACTCTCTATAGGCCTTGGCAAAACTATTATTCTGTGTACCATCCCAGTTGATAGACCACGTCATAACGCCACGGAACCCTTTGTAACCTTCAGGATTTTTAAGCTTGTATTGACCACCATAGCTCTTGCCGTGAATGAGATAATCTAGAGCTTTCTTCATTTCTGCTGGTGCAATATAGCCGCCTGCTGGCGCTGCTGATGGTTTTGCTGGTATGCCAATAGCTACTTGATCAGGACGTAGTGGCTCAAAGAATGCATTAGGATCATTTGCAATGTAGAACCCTTGCATAAGCATCTCTGCCATCGCTACTTGGAAGTCTGCTGTACCTGCATTATAAGTTACACCATCAAGTCCTGCATTACCACCACAATTGTAGTGTTGTACATGAATCATTGTAAGATTATGTCTTACACCTTCAATAATAGGAAGGTAACCACCCCATGGTCCTCCAAATGCAACGATACCACCTTGTACATAGGCAATTTCTGGTGCCATTGTCAACCAGAAATCATCGCCATAGGTATCACATACTTTGTTGATGGCTTCTATCATATACTTAAGTCGTGGTGTTACAGGATTTTTAAGGTTCTTATCTCCTGCTGCCACTGTAATACCATTTTCTACGTCTACATCTAGGCCATTAAAACCATATTTATCGATAAGGCCACATACAGAAGTTACAAATTTATCCACATCTTGTGGTGAATCAATATGGATGACACCATTTTGTCCACCGAGAGAGAGGATAACTCTTACACCTCTACTATTAAGATAATCGATGTCTTGTCTGAACTCTTCTTCGGTACAGTTGTAAGGTGCAAACTCTACTACTGCACGGTCTGTGGTGGTCTCCCCAAATGCTACCTGTACCACGTCCCATTCTGCTGGAATATCACGTAGTCTGATATTGGTTGAACCATTATCAAAGTTATGCCAGTATCCAACGAGAAGTTTTTCGCCTATTTCTCCTGGAACCACTGGTTCACTTTCTGTTTTTGCTAAGATTGCTACACTCCATAGGTACTCTAAAGTATCTGTTAGTGGTGCTACCCTCACTTGATACTTATGGCTACTGCCTGCTGCAAGTCCTGTGTGCGTGTATGTATTTCCTGATACATTCATCACTTTACCATCTACCATAAGTTCGTAGCTGCCTGTGGTTGCTGCACCATCCCAAGAAACAATGATTTCATTTTTACCATTTACCACTGCTTTAAGACCTGTAGGTGCTGGTACTGTTTCTTTTGGTGGAACTGCATCTGTCTTTGCACTTACTGTACTACTCCATAGATAATCTTTGGCTGTATCTACAGGTGCCACTCTTACTTTATACGTATGACTTGTATCTGCTTTAAGATTATCATGGGTATAGGCATTTGATGTGACTGTCACTGTCTTGCCATCTACTGTAAGCTCGTAACTACTTACACCACTTACACTATCCCAAGTTACTTCTATAACATTTTGGCCCTTAGCTACTGCTGCAACCCCTGTAGGCGCTGCTACTGTTTCTTTTGGTGGTTGGACGCTACCACTGATGTATTTCCATACACCCCATTCATTGGTTGCATCTGGTTTGTCACCTTGTGTCCACCACTTTGCTTCATAGATCGCACCTTCATAGCTTACTCTTGTGCCACCATGGTACACTTTGCCTGCTTCCCATGCAGCTGGTGTATTTGGATCTATTGGCCCTTGTTCTTCTAATGTCTTTGCACTTACTGTACTACTCCATAAGTAATTCACGTCTTGTTCGCTTGGTAATACCCTTACTTTATAACGATGACTTGAATTAGGCGCAAGTCCCGTATGCTCATAACTATTGCTACTCACTTGAATGACCTGGCCATCCATTTCTAATTCATACCCTTTAGCACCTGTTACTGCATTCCAACTTACAGTAATAGTCGTGGTGCTTTTTGCCACTGCTTTAAGTCCTGTAGGTGCTGCTACATCTTCCTTATCTGGTGGTTTGGGTGGATCTACCGGGCCACCTCCACCTTCTGTCACTAACCAAAGTGCCGGTACATTAGTTGGCTCCCATCCTGGCAAAGATTGGTGTGGTTGTCTACATGCGTAGTTTATACCTTGATATGTAACGCTATCACCTACTTTATAATTCGTGTAGGCTTGCCACTCTGTGCTTTGTACTGTTTGCATCGTTACTTCTGTATCTATTGTTTGTGCAAATGTCATTGGCGCTACCCCTAGAACCACCATCATTAAACTAAGTAACCATGCAACATACTGTTTTTTCTTAAACATATCCTTCCTCCTCTCAAAATTTCCCTCACCTAAGCTTGGGTTATACGTACACTTCTATTATAGTGCTTTTACTAATTTTTCTAAATATTTTATAACATTTTTTGTGTAGATTTTTTCTTTCTTTTTTTGTCCATTGTGTACACTTTACGAAAAAAGCTGAGGTATCTCCATTACTCTGGAGCCTCAGCTTCATCTTTTTGATTACTCTATAAATGTCATCACATCTTCTAATGGTTTTCTTGGTGGCTTCGCTGGTGTATCTTCTACTGCTTCACCTAAAGCGACCATCGCCATAAGTTCATACCCCTCTTTATGAAAGCCTATAAGCTTCTCTATCTCTATTTTTGCATGGGTAGGCCCAGTCATATAACAACTACCATACCCCATCGCTGTCGCTGCAAGCAGCATATTTTCCACTGCTGCGCCGATTCCTTGTGCTCCTGACTGTGCTGACTTAAGTACTTCTAACACTTCTTCAGATGCATTATTTTCTTTTAGAATTTTATATTCTATCATCTTATAATCACATGCATAGACAACGATAACTGCCGGTGCATCTTTGAAACATGTATAGTAATTAATCACACTCATATGACGTTTGTAGTCTTTCTCATCTTTTGCAAGTTGACCGATTCTTTCATGGCTTTCTCTTACAATTCTAGCCATCTCTTGGATCATTTCTTTATTTTGAAGTACGACAAAATGCCAGTTTTGCTGATGTTTTGGTGAGGGTGCTTCTGTCCCTGCTTTAACAAGCTCTATAAGTGCATCTTTTGGTACAGGAGTATCTTTAAATTTTCTTACGCTCTTGCGATTGTATATAAGGTCTAAATTGCTCATTTGTTTCTCCCTTACTCATTAATTTCATATCACATCAATTTTATTCTTTTATATTACAAGTGTCAACTTTTCTACATATATCTTTGATTACAGGAGGTGTCACACACTTCAACATAATTATAACAATGTGTCCTTATCCTTGCAGATTGAATCGATAATAGTTTAATGCAACCTTCTGGACTTTCATATACTTTAATAAGCACATATCCAATTACATTAGATGTACATAAATTAACTTCTTCTGCTAAAAATTGATAATACGTACATTCTCTATGTTGTGTTGCTACACTGATTGCCCAATATTGACTATTTCTATATCCACCTATCGCCTCTTCAAACACACTACTATCATGACAATTTAATTCTCTAGTCTGCTCCCAACCGCACTCTCTAGGCTCTGTTGTCATTCTGTTTTCTTTTGCAAAAATACACTTCACATTGCATATAGGCTTTCCTATAGTCACTCCCATACGCCTATCTCCCTTCATATAATATACTATTAGCTTTCAGTAAGCTTATAGTGTATCATATGCCAAGCTCAAAAGAATGGGACCTACTATCTATTTCTCTATTCTAATTACTTCTCTTTATTCCCTATCCTACTCAATCGTGTTATATAGTCATTGAGATAAGGCGAATCGCCTTTGAAGCTTTCAATATCTCGTCCTTCATACTTCATAGCAATCAGTGCATTACGCTTAATGACATTTTTGCCACGCCACCCACAGGATGTCCTACTGATTTTTTCTTTAAAGTATTTGTTGTCCATAGAAGCGTAGTTCTCTACATCCTCTTCCATATAATCTAATGTATAAAACATCTCCAACGGTGTATGTGCACTCTGCTCATTATACGGGCAACTTTTCTGACAAAAGTCACACCCAAATACATTTCCTTTTAAAAGGCTTATCTCTTGATCAGTCAGCTCTTTTTTCTGAGTCAGGTAAGATAAGCAATTATTGGCATTTCTCTTGGTCATATTGATGGCCTTTGTAGGACACTCACCTATGCATCTCTCACAGATACCGCATTCTTTGTAGGCCTCTAGCTCATCAAAAGAATGACTGTCCTCACATGCTATCTCTAAGTCAGTGATAATCTCTCCTAAGAAAACATAAGAACCATACTTCTTCGTAATGAGCATATTATTCTTACCTATAAAGCCCACACCTGCTAGATATGCAATGTACCGTTCAGGCAGAGCATTACTATCCACTAAGCCCACAGCTTTCCCACCCAGTTCTTCAATATGCCCACAGATTTGATCCAAATAACTTTTCACCACTTTGTGATAGTCCATACGCTTGGTATAAATTGAAAAACCATTCGCGTTTCCTTTATGCGCCTCTTCATCACAGTAAGGAAAGGCTATGGATAATAGGGTCTTTCCTTCTTCCATATACACTCGAGGGTCTATACGCTTCTGAATGTCCCCTTCTTCGAATTCATTGTGTGTGCCTTCTTGTATTCTTTTTTCATAAAAACCTTGTAGTTCTTGAAAAGTCCTACAAGGTATATAGCCAACTGTATCTAGTCCTAGAGACCTACAAAAGTCCTCTATTTTTTTCTTATTCGCCATAGGTACTCCTTTTAAATCATGTTGTTAATTATTATTATATCTTTTTCCTTAGCCATACACCATAGGTTAAGTACGTTTCTTTTTACATCAAATGATATAATGGAACAGCCCCCTAATTTAGGGACTTTTAAATCCTAAAATTAAGGGGCTGTTTAACATTAAAATATTATTTCTATTAATGAAAATGCTAAAATACTTGCTATTATTGCAGTTGCAGTAAAATGGCCAAAAACAGACGTAAATAAATCTGAGTATCCCATTGTTTTTGCTAATAATCTTCTTAATCCAATAACTATAAAGTTTGCTATGACAAAGCATATAATCATAAATCCAATAGGCATTGTCTATCCTCCCTATATTTTTATATTGTACTTCATATTTATTTATAGCAGATTTATCTTGTAAAGTAAAGTCTTAATAAGGTCTGCAATCATTAGCCCAATTCACTTAGCATAACGTCAATTTATAAAGTTGTTCAATGACTCAAATCTATCACTGCAAGTAATACTAACGCCAAAACTTAGGAAGATAGCTTTTTTCTATATCTAGTTCTGCATCACAATTGTTGGTGTCTTCTTATACTCAAAAACTTTCAGCCCTGAAGCTTCCAAGTCTTCCTTGTGCATATCTATAGCTGTGATTTGCTGATTCTCATAAGTAGTATAGTAGTAAATCCCTTTCTCTTGGCACATACACGCTGTATAAAGGGTGATGTCGTTCTTCCCTTCTGGTGTGGTCACTGCACCACATACCATCGCTACATTAGCTAAGATATGGAAGAACTCTGCCACACCTTCATCTAATGTATTAATGAAAGCTGCATGGCTCTTAAGATACGCCGTTCTTACAAATCTTGATGCTGGTGAGAAATCTCCTGGCAGTCCATGAAGACCCACACCTTGTCCAAGTGGTGTAAGGTTTGCTTTGTCCCATATGGCACTATCTGGCTGCGTGGATTGTAAGCCAATGTACTGACGTAAGTTGGTCAGATGCCAGTCAAAGGTTGGTGAATTGGTCAGTACCCCTACTGTATTGTCATAGACTTTAAGCCCTTCCTTTGTCTTCTCGATGACGATACTCTCTCCATCCCTATCTGTCACCATCCAATGAAGGGTCGCTAGTGGTAAGCCTTCTGCAAAAGGCTTGGCGATAAGGTCTACGCTTGTCATCGCTTCCTTTACATCTGCCACACGTTCAAACTGCCCAAGTACCCATAGCATCAAATCGTAAGGTCCTAGATTCATCTTACCCTCTTGTACTTCTGGTTCATAGTATGCATAGCCTGGGAAGTTAAGCCCTGCACATGCTAGTCCCTTCTCATTAAAGCCATCTGCAAAAAGCGGATGGTCATTCACCACACTTGCCATCCCTAAGATGGCATGCTGTGTTGTATTCCCCTCTCCTGTCACCACATTGGTCCACTTAAAATGCCTTGGCACCAATGTCACATGCTGATTAAAATTATATTCTAAGTCCATATTTCTTCCAAATAAATGATACCCATCTTTTGTTGCTAGGGTTAAAGCTGTACACATTGTTTACACGTCCCTTCTTTTGTCACTTTATGTCTATAGCTTTATTATACACCTTCGCACTTCTCCTTTACAGGTTCGCTTTACATTAAATAATATACTTCCCTATCTTTGGTATTAACTTCACCAACTTCACTAAGAAGCAGCTTCCTAGAAGCGTACCTAGAATCGCTATGACGTAATAGATGGGGAATCCCCATGAATGATGCAGCCTACTGAGCTCATTGGCAAATGCTAGCACAAAGAACTGATGTATAATATAGATCCCGAATGAAGCCTTACTAATGGCTACAATAAGTCTCTGCATACCTGTATTAAGCTTGCCATCTATATCGCGATATTTGATAAACACAAAGATTGCAACGGCTGAAAGAAGGGTCATAAGTGAAAAGTTACCATAGAAGTTTTCTATAAGTATTCCCTTCCATTGTGATAAGAACCATGTACCCACTGTTCCTATCAGTACTGCCACGACGCCTAGACTATAGATGCATTTTCTTATTTTCTTAGAAAGATTTACTGTATCTAGGAAATACCCCAGTACATAGAAGCCCCCAAATCCAAATACCATCGGATAATCGAACAACTTCATGTAACTTGGCAACTCTATTTCAAACAATACCACACTTTGATTGATCATTAAATGCACAACTGATGTTACGAACCATAACGCTAACCAATACGCAAGCTCTTTGCTCGTACTATTTTTCACGATCTTTCTTAAAAATGGTGAGATAAGATACAAGATAAATAAGTCGTAAATAAACCATAGATGTACATATGCCTCATTATAAATGATTTCATAAATGACCACGCCTATGTAGCTTACTAAATCAAAGGCTTCTTTTTGTATATAAAAATGCTTGAAAGCTGAGTAAATCACACTCCATAACAAGAACGGTATACCGATCACTACAAATTTCTTACCTATATAACTTAATGAATCATCTACTCTTGAATCATTTAATATCAATACACCACTAATCATAAAAAATACAGGTACCGCCCACC
>JBOGBZ010000029.1:0-12344 GCA_051656485.1 Cellulosilyticaceae bacterium | reverse complement strand
CGGTTACTGTTACCAACTACGAATGAATTGAAGACGTAGCGAGGGTTCAGGTTACTCTTCGTATTAAGAGGATCGTCGATGTGCTCCTTTTTAATAGTAGAAGAGGAATTTTTAGGTTCATATTTGCCATCTTCAGAGATGACTACAAAATCAAAATTATATTCTTTACTAAGTACTTGTAGTGTACAGTTTTTTATAAGTTCTAGATAACGTGTGCTAAGTATTTCTTTATTGAATTCGTTCTTAACACTGACAAGCATGGTGTTATCAATTACATCAACCAGTTTGGTATCCTTAAACCAAGTATTATAACTAACCGAAGAAGTTTCCGGTTCGATAATACCGAGAATAGCATTCCACTGGGCATCATACTGATGAGCCATTCCAATTCCTCCTAAAAATAAACAATTTATTCACAGGTTTTTTAAGTATTGTCAACATGTGAATAATCTAAACAATAATTATAAACAAAATGGGATTAATTCTTCCTAAAATAGAGCTTGCAAATCATAATCTATGAAAATGTGGATAAAAATATCCATAGAATAAATATGAAAAAATAAAGTAAAAAGCTTGAAAAAAGTAAAAAAATATTAGTTATACACAGGGTTATCAACAGAATGTGAATAACTTTAGCTTTTCAACAATTTATACACAACTAAATTTATGATATCAAATAAGCTGTGGAAAAGCAACTGTTTACACAAAATATCCACAAGGCTATGGATAAAAAAATGGGGGATATTTTTGTTAGAAGATGACAAAATGTATCAAAAACAGACATTAAATATAGAAAGTAAATTAGTTGAGTACTAAAATATTTATAAAAATTGCCAACAAATAAATAAACGTTAAGGCTTGACGACATTTTATAAATCTTCTATACTAAGGCTAGTGCTTATTTGTTTTAAACTCTTTATGAGTTGTGTGTGCGATATTTATTTTTTATAGGTAATTGTCTGTGCATAGACGTATTACCTGTGTGCATATTATGTGACTACTTTTAAATTTAAAGGAGGTGCGCATAATGAAAATGACTTACCAACCAAAGAAGCGTCAAAGAAGTAAAGAACACGGTTTCCGTAAGAGAATGAGAACTAAAAACGGAAGAGCTGTTGTTGCTAGAAGAAGAGCAAAAGGTAGAAAAAAATTAACAGCATAATAACAAGGCCGCTTTTGTGGCCTTGTTTTGCCTTATAAAGATTTAGGAGTCCTTAAAGATGAGATATACAGAATCCCTTAAAAAGACACCAGAATTTAGAACTGTTTATAGAAGAGGAAAGTCCGTAGCAAATAGGTATCTTGTTCTATATAAATACAAAAATCAGCAGCCATTTAATAGGTTAGGTGTATCTGTAAGTAAGAAAGTAGGAAAGAGTGTGATTCGTAGTCGCGTAACACGCCTTATAAAAGAAAGCTTTCGATTACAGGAAGAGTACATTGAACAACCAGGGTGGGATTTTGTCATTGTTGCAAGGACCAATGCAAAGGGCGCTACCTATCAAGAAGTGTCAGAAGCTTTAGAACAATTACTTAAACAGCAAAAAATTTTCAACAAAAATTCATAAGCTGCCTATCAGCATATGTTATTATACGATAAGATAATGGCATAACTTATGGCGTGCAGGAGATTATAGAGGTATTCATGAAAAACTTACCGAAACGTTTAGCATTAAAGCTTATTCGTTTTTATCAAAGAGGCATATCGCCACTACTTGGACCAAGATGTCGGTTTACACCTACATGTTCTTCATATACTTATGAAGCAATTCAAGTACATGGCTTCTTAAAAGGAACCTTCTTAGGAATAAGAAGGATTTTGAAATGTCATCCTTTTCATCCACCCATGTATGATCCAGTACCACCTAAGAAAAACAATAGCCATTAATTAAATAAACCACCTAGGAGGAAACAATGGGAATTATCACTAATTTTTTTGGTATGATACTCAATGTAATCTTTGAACTTACTTCAATGCTTACACCTGTAGGAACACTGGGGATTTCTATTATTGTATTTACAATCGTAGCACAATTACTATTAACCCCACTTAAAATGAAGCAGCAACGTTCAATGCGTGCTATGAGTAGAATCTCTCCAGATTTACAAAAGCTTCAAAAGAAATATGCGAATAAGAAAGATCAAGCATCACAGATGGCATACTCACAAGAGATGCAAGCATTATATAAGAAACATAATGCGAGTCCATTTGCAGGATGTTTACCACTTATTATTCAATTACCACTTATTTATGGACTTTATAATGTACTACGTCAACCAAGTAGACATATCGTTCAACTTAGAGAACTATATGGTCAAATCGCAAATACTTTACAGCAACAAATTGCAAACATAGGTGACTTAATTCAGCAAGTACTTGAGACAGCACCACTTAGCAGTACAGCTACTTATGAATTACAAAAACTAGGCGAAGCAGCAGGACTTTCAGATACACTTAGCCACTTTACAACAGAACAATGGGGTATCCTAGAAACACTTGTTTCTCCAGAAAACTTCAGTGCTCTTGGTGGACTTTTAGAGCAAAAGCATAACTTTGAATGGTTCTTAGTAAACTTAGTCGATTCACCAGCACAATTATTTGCTGGCGGTATGATGATTGCCTTACTTATTCCTATCATTTCAGGTGCTTCTACATTTATCTTCAGTAAGATCACAATGGCTAGTAGCAAAGCAATGCAACAACCAGCAACTGGTGGTGATATGCAAAACTCTACAGATACAATGATGAAAGTAATGAACATTATGATGCCTATCATGATGGGTAGTATTTCATGGACAGTACCAACAGGTCTTGCACTTTACTGGGTAGCTGGTAACGTTGTAATGATGGTACAACAAATCGTTGTTAATAGAATTGTAGAAAAGCAAGAAGCTGTGATTGATGCTAAGTTCAAAGCAGAACAAGAAGCAGAAATGGCTGCGAAGAAGAAAAAGAAGAAAAAGAAAAAACCACCTGTAGATACACAAGCAATTGCAACAGAGGGACAACAAGCTACAACATCAGAAGCACAAAAAACTAAGGAATCTAACGATACAAAACAGGATTAATAATGTCTGGGGGTAGATTGGATGAGGTTTTTAGAAAAAACAGGAAGAAATCTTGATAGTGCTATAACAGATGCGCTTATTGAACTAGGGGCAACTAGAGATGAAGTAACCATTGAAGTCCTTGAAAAAGGCTCAAAAGGCTTTTTGGGGCTAGGTGCAAAAAATGCAAGAGTGCGTGTAACTGTTAAAGAAGAATCAGATGAGATTGAAGAAGTGGTAGCGCCTGAAGAAGAGGTAGTCATACCACAACCAGAGCCAAAGGCTGAGGTTAAAGAAGTCGTACCTGCACCACAAAAGGAAGCTAAGCGTCCAGTGGATGTAGAAGCAGGCACACAAAAAGCAATTGAATTCTTAACAAAAGTTCTAAAAGAGATGAATGTAGATGCTGCATTTACATCAAAAAGTGAAGGTGACAAAGTCTATATCGATATTTCAGGTGAAAAAATGGGTATTGTCATTGGAAAAAGAGGAGAAACTCTTGATTCCTTACAATACTTAACAAACATTGTGGTTAATAAGAGCAATGAAAATTATATCAAGATTATGCTTGATACTGAAAATTATAGAGAACGACGTGAAGAAACGCTTCAAAAAGTAGCATTAAAATATGCGAAGAAAGCGTCTCAATTACGTAGACCTGTAACATTAGAACCTATGAATCCTTATGATCGACGTATTATTCATTCAGTACTTCAGAATAGTAAGTCTGTAAAGACTCATAGTGAGGGAAGAGAACCTTTTAGAAAAGTAGTGATTACACCAATCTCTTCAAATAAGAACTATAGAAAATAAAAAACAAGGTGCTTTGCTTAGCAGAGTGCCTTTTTTTATGACACGAAATATAAAACTTTAAAAAAGGCAATACTTAGTAAAGAAAAAGTCATTCATTGCAAAGGACGGGATTTTAGAGTATATTAATTTTTAGAGTAACGTGAGAAAGGGGCTCGGATATGATATATAATGACACAATAGCAGCTATTTCTACAGCGCCTGGAGTAGGTGGCATAGGTATCGTACGTGTAAGTGGTATCGATGCTGTTGAAGTAGTAGATAAGATTTTTAGAGCTGGAAGTAAGAAGAAGCTTGTAGATGCTCCTAGCCATACCATTCATTATGGACATATAGTAAATAAAGATGAGAAGACAATAGATGAAGTTTTGGTCATGCTGATGAAGGGACCAAAGACTTTTACACGTGAAGATGTGGTAGAGATTAACTGCCATGGTGGTCCAGTACCACTAGATGCAGTACTTATGGAGCTTATACGTAATGGCGCAAGACTTGCAGACCAAGGTGAGTTCACAAAGAGAGCCTTTTTGAACGGACGTATCGACCTTGCACAAGTAGAAGCCATCATGGATATTATTGAAGCGAAGACAGAGCTTTCTTTATCCCAAGCAGTCAATCAATTAGAAGGTAGATTATCAAAGCAAATTAAGGCGTACCAAGATATGCTGATTCAGATTATTGCACGTATAGAAGTATCAATCGATTATCCTGAATATGATGAGGACGAGCCTGTAACCAATGATTTTAGACAAGAACTTGAAGACTTGAATGATGAGTTGAAGGTACTACTTAAGACAGCAGATACAGGAAAGATGATCAGAGAAGGTGTAAAGACTGCTATTATAGGGCAGCCAAATGTAGGGAAGTCATCACTTCTCAATGCACTTCTCGAAGAAAATAAGGCAATCGTTACAGATATTCCAGGTACAACGAGAGACGTTGTGGAAGCTTATCTTAATATAAGTGGGATACCGTTCCAATTATTAGATACAGCAGGGATTCGTGAGACAGAAGACATCGTAGAGAAAATCGGTGTGGAGCGTTCGAAGGAATCTATCCAAGAAGCAGACTTAGTACTGATGCTTATCGATAGCTCAAGAGCTTTAGATGATGAAGAGCTTGCCCTTATGGAAAGCTTAAAGGCAAAGAAAGTTATTTATGTACTTAATAAGATAGACTTAAACCCAATTATTACCCGGGAAAAACTAATGGCACATATAGCGGATGATGCGACTATCGTGAGCATCTCTGCGATGAAGCAGAGTGGGCTAGATGAACTGAGAGAGACTATGAAGGCATTTACACTTCAGAAGGGTATCGAGGTAGGTAGCGGTGCGACTATCTCAAATAGACGTCAAAAACAAAGCCTTATAAAGGCTATAGAAAGCTTAGACAAGGTCGTAGATACCATTGATATGGGTATGCCAGAAGATTGCGTAGCCATCGATTTACACGATGCTTATGGACACTTAGGCATGATCGTCGGCGAAGCATTAAAAGATGAGATTATCAATGAGTTATTTAGCAGATTTTGCTTAGGGAAATAGAAATACACAAAAGAGATATAAAGGAGGTCACTATGACTTATATTGCAGATCATATAGATATTGCTATTATAGGTGGTGGACATGCTGGTTGTGAGGCTGCTCTTGCAGGAGCTAGACTTGGTAAGAAGACAGTCATGTTTACCATGAGCCTAGATAGTATCGCCATGATGCCATGTAACCCAAATATCGGGGGGACATCTAAAGGGCATCTGGTACGTGAGATAGATGCTTTAGGTGGCGAGATGGGTAAAAACATCGACAAGACATTTATCCAGACACGTATGTTAAATACAGCGAAGGGTCCAGCGGTGCATTCACTTCGCGCACAAGCTGATAAGAAGAGCTACTCAGATGAGATGAAGAAGGTACTTGAGAATACACCTAACCTTCAGATTAAGCAACAAGAAATCGTTGAAGTCCTTGTAGAAGACAACAAAGTAGTAGGTGTACGTACAAATACGAATGCGGTTTATTACTGTAAGTCAGTGGTACTAGCAGGTGGTACGTATATGCATGCGAGATGCCTCACAGGAGAGTGTATCGAGTATACTGGTCCAAATGGACTTAAAGCTTCGACAGAGCTTAGTGAGAGCTTAAAGTCGCTAGGAATTGAACTTAGACGCTTTAAGACAGGAACACCAGCACGTGTCGATGCTAGAACAGTAGACTTTAGCAAGATGGACCCACAACACGGAGATGAGAAAATCGTACCCTTTTCTTTCGAAAATACACCAGAAGGTATCGCACGTGAGCAGCATCCATGCTACCTCACTTATACTAATTTAGAGACACATAAGATTATCCAAGATAACCTGCATCGTTCACCGATGTATTCAGGTGTTATCGAAGGGACAGGACCACGTTACTGTCCATCTATCGAGGATAAAGTGGTACGCTTTAGCGATAAAGAAAGACATCAAGTATTCCTTGAACCAGAAGGTGAAAGTACGACAGAGATGTACGTGCAAGGGATGAGTTCATCACTTCCAGAAGAAGTGCAGCTTGCAATGCTTCGTTCAATTGCAGGCCTTGAGAAGGTAGAGGTAATGCGTAAAGGTTATGCCATCGAGTATGATTGCATCAACCCACTTCAACTTAAACATACACTTGAATTCAAGGAAATCGAGAATTTCTTTAGTGCAGGACAGATGAATGGTAGTTCAGGCTATGAAGAGGCAGCTTGTCAGGGGCTTATAGCAGGTGTGAATGCTGCCCTTAAGATTGATGATAAAGAGCAGCTGGTAGTAGACCGTTCAGAAGGGTACATCGGTGTACTTATCGATGACCTTGTAACGAAAGGGACAAAAGAGCCATACCGTATGCTGACTTCAAGAGCAGAGTACCGCCTTCTTTTAAGACAGGATAATGCAGATCTTCGTCTGACAGAGAAAGGACATAAAGCAGGGCTTATTACAGATGAACGCTATGCCACTTTCTTAGCTAAGCGCGAAGCTATAGATACAGAGATGGAGCGTCTGAAAAACACTTATGTAGGTACAAGTGAGAAAGTACAGGTGATTATCGCAGAGAAAGAAAGTACACCACTTCGTTCAGGGATTGCACTAGCAGAGCTTCTAAAGCGCCCAGAGCTTGCATATGAGGACTTTAAAGAGGTAGATACTTCTAGACCAGAGATAGCACCAGATGTCATCGAGCAAGTGCTTATAGAGCTTAAATACGAGGGTTATATCGGCAGACAGCTTAAGCAAGTGGAACAGTTCAAGAAATTAGAGAAAAAAGGTATCCCAGAAGATATCAATTATAACGATGTGTACAGCCTAAGACTTGAAGCGAAGCAAAAGTTAGACGCAGTAAGACCAGTATCTATCGGTCAAGCATCACGTATATCAGGGGTATCACCAGCAGATATCTCAGTACTTCTTGTGTACTTAGAGCAGAAAAAAGCCCGCAAAAAAGAAGAAATGGGAGAATAATATGGATATCAGAGAACTTCTTAAAGAAGGTGCTTTAGAGCTTGGTATCGAGCTTACAGAAAAGCAATTAGACCAATTCTTACGTTACAAAGAACTTCTTGTTGAGTGGAATGAGAAGATGAATCTTACAGCGATTACAGAAGATGTAGAAGTGATCACGAAGCACTTCTTAGACTGTCTGACTGTATACTCTAGTTTAGACCTTACAGAAATCGAGACATTAGCAGATGTGGGTACAGGAGCAGGCTTCCCAGGTATGGTACTTAAGATTGCTTTCCCTCACGTACACATCACACTGATTGATTCATTAAATAAACGCCTTAACTTCCTAAATCACGTGATTAGCGAACTAGGCCTTCAAAAAATCGTGTGTGTACACGGACGTGCAGAAGACGTAGGTAAGAACAAAGACTATCGTGAGAAATTCGATGTATGTGCATCCAGAGCGGTAGCAAACTTAGCAGTACTTAGTGAGTACACACTACCTTTCGTGAAGCAAGGGGGCTACCTCATAGCTCTTAAAGGACAAAAGTTAGATGAAGAGCTTGCACAAGGTAAAAAAGCAGTAGCTATCCTTGGTGGCCAGCTCGAAGAGGTGGTAGATGTGGTCGTACCAGGTACAGAACTCAACCACCGCATCGCTAAGATCAAGAAAATCAAGCAAACACCAAAGCAGTACCCACGTAAAGCTGGGGAACCTACAAAGAAACCTTTAGGTGTATAGTAGTAAAGGGATGATACGAGACCATGATGGTCGGTATCATCCCTTTCTTTTAATTTGACTTACTATTAGATAGTCTTTTTAATTAACTATTTGATTAGGTAATAATACATTTATTAAAACTAGATATTATAAATAGAGCAGTTAATTTTGGGGAAACTTTTTTTTGTTTAATAATAATAAAATTATAACCAATACTGATATACCTAAACAAACCCACGAACCATAAGTTAACAAAGAAAATACTATATGTGGCAATGCAGTAATTACTATAAAGCAAATGAATCTTGGTACATTAGTTTGTGTAAAAGATTTTGTTAGTGTGTAATATAACACCGCAGCAAATCCTATTATTGAAAGTGCAACAAATCCTAAAACATAATATGCCATAGGTGTTGCCGATAATGGATATATTGCAACGAAAGAAATCATAGCTAAAATCGTACATAACCAAAACGGATATTTCTTAATCATATTCATACCCTCCTGTTTTATAGATACTCTTCACTAAGAGTCCCTTGAAAATCAATAAATACTGTAACCGTAGGCATATTATAGAATATTAGTAAATTCTAAAATTTCTGTCTTAAGCTCAAGTATATCATGATTTAACCTAATTTAATATTATTAATTTCATCTAATACAAGCTATGATTTTAGCTCAAATAGGCAGAATGAGAGTATGATATTATCAACTAATATGTTATATTTGAGTTCAAGAAATAGATTATGTGTAATTGGACGACTCTATAGAATAGAGAAAACAAGAGGGATGCGAAATCATATGAAGGTATATATTACAAGACATGGGGAAACAGCATGGAATCTAGAAGGAAAGATGCAAGGTTGGGCAGATTCAGGCCTATCCTCAAATGGAGTAGAAAATGCTCAAAAACTAGGAGAGCATCTAAAAGACATTGAATTTGACGCTATTTATTGTAGCCCTTTAGGGAGAGCAATCGAAACGGCTAATTATATTAAGGGGAATAGACCACTGCAAATGATTTATCGTGATAGTTTAAAGGAAATGAACTTTGGTAAGTGGGAAGGGATGAAGCATGCAGATATAGAAGGAGTGTATGGGGAAGAGAGAAATAACTTTTGGAATAACCCGATGCAGTATCAAACAATCGAAGGAGAAAGCTTTGATGATTTACTGGCAAGGGCAGGGAAGTTTATAGAAGAACTTAAGCAATTAAAAGATGCTAAAAATGTGCTTGTCGTATCACATGCCATTTATATCAAGGCTTTATACGCAGTCATTAGAGGCTATACGTTAGAAGAGTTTTGGAATCCACCATTTATTTATGATACGAGCCTAACGATTTTAGATATAGAAGATAGTAGGATAGAGATAGAACTTGAGGCTGATGTGTCTCATTTAGATGCATAAAATATTTTTATAAACTACGCAAATGCCCCTAGTATTTAAATTATAAATACTAGGGGCATTTGGCGTGCTATAAGGACAATATTGGTTAATACAGTCATTATTTTAAAGCGATGTAAATATCGATATCTGCCGCTTCCCAATCACTATTTAAGTATTCTTCAAAGTCGCCTGTGAAGCTTCTGTCTAAGTCCATCTGCCAGATCTTTTGCCAAGCTTCAGCTACGGCTTTTTCCATATGACCATGTACACTGAATTTAGCATAGCGACCAGCAGGAATGATCTTTACAGTGAGGCCTTCGTTGGCTACTTCAGACACTTCATTACCAGCTGTTACGCAGTAGCCATCGGCTGTATAGTCAGAGTAGAGGCCGATAGCATAGTCGTTGATTTTGTTGTTAATCTGAGCATTGATACCACCTTGGTATAATTTTTCCCAGAGTCCACCGATAATTTGGCCCATATTTGGATCAGTGTTGCAAGTAGTAGCACTCACACCGACTACCTTTTTTTCTTGTAATTCTACGATTTCATAAGTCATTCGTATAACCTCCCTTGATTTGATAAGGTTAGTATACAGACCTTAATATGTCATCAGTGTGTCATATTATAAATATTTTTCTAAAGTTTTTTTGAGCCTTAAAATGGTTTCTTCACGCACATCGAGAGGGGAGAGTACCTCACAGGCATCACCGAAAGATGCAATGTAGCTATAGACCCATTCACCTTTCGGATACATGATTTCCGCTATAAAGCTACCATCGGATAAGGTTTGGAAGTCTTGAAATTCATCATAGACACGATAAGCCAGATGAGGTGCTAATTTAAGTTTGAGAGGCAGATACTCTTCTTCGAATACTTTATCGTCCTTAAAAATATAAGAAGGTGCTTGCATATCAAAGGTTTCATCTAAAAGTTGGAGGTCTTGGA
The DNA here is from genome assembly GCA_051656485.1 of Cellulosilyticaceae bacterium. GTDB lineage: Bacteria > Bacillota > Clostridia > Lachnospirales > Cellulosilyticaceae > JBOFDK01. The sequence continues at coordinate 1,965 of JBOGBZ010000029.1, read as the reverse complement.
TACGCTTAAGTTTAAAGAAACGATGGTCTTTTCTAAGGGTACAGTACCCATAGAGATACCAGTCTTGGCCTTTAAAGCAAAGTTTGAGGGGATAAACTGTACGGAGCATCGACTCGCCTCTTCCACTTGCGTAGGAAAAACGAATGGTACATTTGCTTAAGATTGTCTTTTTAAGGGTATTAAACGTCTTTTTTTCGTTGTTTATATTTCCCCAGGAGGTGAATTCTACTTCGAGCCAATCAGATTCGCCTTCGCCAAGGAGGCTGCTGAGTTTACTAAGCGCTGTATCAGTATCACTAAGGTCTACGAGGCTCACAGCTTTAAGAGCTGCCATGATATTCGTCTTTTCGGCATCAGTTAGAACTGTCTTATTGAGCACAAAGTCAGGAAGGAGTGAGATGCCACCACCCTTACCTTTCTTCATATAGATAGGAATGCCTGCCGCAGATAAAGTATCAATATCACGGTAAATCGTACGGGTAGAGACTTCAAAACGTTCAGCAAGTACCTTGGCAGGCACGGTTTCTTTCTCAAGTAATATATAAATCATTTCAAATAAGCGATTCATCTGCATAGTATGAGAGGTCCTTTTCTAGGGGATAGAATTTCAAAAATAATTAACTTAAGTATAACATAAGAGGGAGAAAATGAAGAAGCAATTACACCTCCCTATATTTGAAAATTTGTAGTTTTTAGTAGAAAAATATGGTATACTGTTAGTTGCGATTTAACAAAAGATGAGTTCAAGAGGGGAGTAGTACCATGATGCAAAAAGATTTAAAAATCCAATACATACCTGTAGATTCTGTAAGACCAAACCCATATCAGCCAAGAAAAGTATTTTCACAGTCAGCTCTAGAGGATTTAGCAAGTTCGATTGCAGAACATGGTCTCATGCAGCCTATTACTGTACGTATGATAGGTAGTTCCTATGAGCTTATAGCGGGAGAAAGACGTTTAAAAGCTTCTAGACTTGCAGGGATTAGAGAGATTCCAGCTGTCGTTGTAGAAGTGACAACAAAAGATAGTGCAGTACTTGCACTTATTGAGAATTTACAAAGAGAAAACCTTAACTTCTTAGAAGAGAGTGAAGCGTATAACCTTATCATGCAGGATTATGGCTATACACAGCAAGAACTTGCAAAGACATTAGGGAAGAATCAATCTACTGTGGCAAACAAACTACGTATTCTAAAGCTTTCACCAGTGGTGAAGAAGAAGCTTATTGAGTTCAATCTTACAGAGAGACACGCTCGTGCACTTCTAAAACTTCCAAGTGAGGAATTACAACTTGAGGTACTTGAAAAAGTAGGCACACAGGAGCTTAATGTTAAGAAGACAGAGCAAATCATTGAGCAAATCTTAGTAAGTCTTACGACAGAACAGAAAGATGTGAAGAAGCCAAACTTAAAGTTCAAGGCTTTTGTACGTGATATTCGCTTATTTACAAACACCATTACACAGGCGGTTGATATGATTCAGCAATCTGGTATTGATGCGAAATATACAATGAAACAAGAGGATGATGGGTACGAGATTCGTATTAAGATTCCTATGAATAAATAGAGATGTAAGGATTGACTTGTACCATAGATAGAGATAGTGGTATAATAAAGCTAATAAAAAAGAAGGATGCGGCTAACATCCTTCTTAGTACAATTTATAGTTGTCTAGGCAACTGGTATCACTTATATTTTATGTAGAAATAGTAGCAGACCATTTGCGATCACGGGGCTACTATTTTTTTTGCATTTTTTCTATAAGTAACACTATAAACATTAACAGCGTTAACAAGAAAGAACCTGCGTCAAATAAAGTATTATTAGTTACTCAACTTTCCCACTGTAAATCTTTAAACAATGCTTTGATAAATATAGCCTGTGAATCAATCCATTGAACAAGTTGACTTCTTAGTGTTTCTTTTGCAATGACATCCTCGGTATTAACGTGCTCAACAAATAAGCC
>JBOGBZ010000028.1:0-2868 GCA_051656485.1 Cellulosilyticaceae bacterium | reverse complement strand
CACCAGTAATAACAGAATGGGTGTCCATAATCATATGAAAGCCTGTAGGTGGCTTGGCTTTGGTATAGACTAAAGCATCCCCTATTATTAAATGTTCATCGCAGATAATGGTGACTCTTTTTGTTGTACTAATATTTTCAAGTTCTTCCTTGAAAAGTAGAATGGCATCTTTTGTCGTAAGCAGATAAACATGTGAGGTACAGCTAAGAATCGTATGCTTGATTTTATCAACGACGGTGTCATACCCCTTAATTGTTACATAAGGATCACCTAGAGGAAGAGCTTTAGGAAACTGTGTGTCGATGCTGTGCCATACGTCATCAAATTCACGTTTGCTACCTTCTAGCAGTTCGTCTTTTGAAAGTGCGATATATTTATTGGTATCACTTTCGATGGTATAACATTTTCCTTTTTCTTGTAAGCTATATAAAGCAGCATAAACATTTGAACGAGAAATGCCACAAAGTTTGGCCACTTCATAGCCCGTTAAGGCACCGTTTTTGCAAAGTGTTATAAAGACGTTGGCTTCAATCGGTGTAAAGCCTAGTTTAAGTAAAGCAGTATTAAAATCCATTTCATCACCTTATAGTAGTTTTGTTTAGAACTACTATAAAATAAATTGTTTAAAAAGTCAATAAGTTAGATGAAAATAACTATAATACTAGAATCTTTAGTCAGACTAGGATTTGTTAAAACCTAACTGAATAGAAAGACAATACACAAAAAAATACATGTTAGCACTAAAAAATACCGATAGCTAGATAGTTGTAAAAGATTGTTATAAATTATACAATGTGTATAAGAAACAATTCGATGACGTCTAAAGCTTACGAAAACTTATAAGGAGCCATAGATGGAATTTAATCAATTAAGGTATATTGTAGAAATTGTAGAAGCAGGAAGTATAGCAAAGGCCGCAAGTAGCTTATTTATTTCACAGCCTCACTTAAGTAGCCAAATCTCCCAGTTAGAAAAAGAGATTGGTAGGCAGCTTTTTATAAGAGGTAATAGAGGTGTATCACTTACTAAGGAAGGGGTAGAAGTCTATCACTATGCGAAGCAAGTGGTCACACAGTTTGAGATGACAGAGCAAAAGCTCCTAAATCATATCAACGAAAATCAAATAAAGATAGCGACATGTGGATGTGAGATGATAGAACCAGCCTTTTTTGAGGTATGTAAAGTTTTTAATAAAATCAATTATGCTTTTCATTTGGAATACTGCAATACCCAAGAGTGTCTAGAAAAAGTAGCTACTCAGGAGGTAGATATTGCCATTATTCCCTATACAACCTTGCAATATAAAAAGATAGACCAATTTTTAATCAATAAAGGTCTAACGATGCAAGAATTATTCAAAGGACGTTTAAAAGTACATGTGAGTGATAGATGGTTACTGAGTCAAAAAGAGATGATCCAAAAAGAGGATTTGAAGCATTTGATTCATGTAAAGAAGCACATTTTATTCAGCGGTTTATTTAGCTTAGAGTATGAGATGCGACACTTAGGGCTTCATAATTGGAACAAAAGTTTGATGACTTATCAAATCAAAACCTATGAAGCGGCCCTAGCAGCATTACCTTCTTTTGCCATTACAACTGAATGGGATTGTCCTTTAGAGATTAACCCACATTTGAAACGTGTAGCCTTTGAAGGTTCAGAAGTAGAGGTGCGTATCGTGATGATTAAGCGTCAGAATGATACGCTAAGGGAAGAAATACTCTACTTTCTACAACAACTACAACACTATAAATAATTTAGCAACAAGGGATAAGGAGATGACTTCATGAGTAAGAAATTATTAGTAGCATTAGCAGCAGTAGGTTTAGCAATCGGTCTTGTAGGATGTGCACAAGATACAACGAAAGCACCCGTACCAGAAAAAGAAGTAGAGCAACCAGTGAAAGAAGAAGCGAAAGAGGAAGCATCAGATGCAGTATCAGGTGCATCTGATGTGGACGCTACAACTTCAGCATCAATCGTACAGAAAGATTATGTACAAACATATGAAGCTAAAGGCTTTACAAATGCAGATGCAAAGAAAGCACTCTTTGTAGTAGGAGACCCAAGAAAAGATAGCGTTAACTACGACTTAGCAATCACAGCGATGAAGCACTTCGAAGAAAATGGCGTAGAAGTAGAAGTAAGAGACCTTTACAATATGGGCTTCAATCCAGTCCTTATGCCAGAAGAATTCTACTATGCAAAAGACGGTAACGGTGAGCCAACACCAGCAATTAAGGAAGAACAAGAGCTTGTAAGTCAAGCAGACTACATTATCTTCTGCTATCCAAACTGGCATGATACACCAAATGCTATAACTAAAGGGTACATGGAAAAAGTATTCGCTAAGAAATTTGCATACCAAGACACAGCTGAAGGCCTTCAAGGTATGTTAACAGACAAATCAATCTATACAATCATGAACGCAGGTTTCCTCGGTGGTGGCCGTGGTTACATCGGTGATGGTGTAGGTATCAATGATGCTGCATGGGAAGAGTACATGGATGCATACCGCGTATTTGATAATGATACAGCAGGCTTCTGGGGCGTTGAAAACAAAGGTAGATTTGTAAACGACCGTACACCTAAGAATGCATCAGAAAACTATGAGACAGAAATCAATGAATTAAGAGATGCTTTAAAAGCAGAATTAACAGAAGTATTCTTTAAATAATCAATCAAGTAAAAGCTACTAGGGCAGTATAAAAACTGCTATAGTAGCTTTTTTGCAGTGTGCCCAGCATGGGCATAATCTTAAGGGTGAAAGTCCCTAGTGCGGGTTAGTAGTGCCAAGCACATAGCCAAGAGCAAGGGTGTCCTCGGTGACGAGGAATCTGAAGGAAGCTGGAGGCAAACTTCTGGTCT
>JBOGBZ010000027.1:0-5081 GCA_051656485.1 Cellulosilyticaceae bacterium | reverse complement strand
GCGGCGTCGCTGCATCAGGCTTGCGCCCATTGTGCAATATTCCCCACTGCTGCCTCCCGTAGGAGTCTGGGCCGTGTCTCAGTCCCAGTGTGGCCGTTCACCCTCTCAGGCCGGCTATGGATCGTGGCCTTGGTGAGCTTTTATCTCACCAACTAGCTAATCCAACGCGGGTCCATCCTATGCCGATAAATCTTTGCTAACTGAGTCATGCGACTCAGCTAGGTTATGCGGTATTAGCGTTCGTTTCCAAACGTTATCCCCCTGCATAGGGCAGGTTACCCACGCGTTACTCACCCGTCCGCCACTAACTTTGGGAGCAAGCTCCCAAAGTCCGTTCGACTTGCATGTGTTAAGCACGCCGCCAGCGTTCATCCTGAGCCAGGATCAAACTCTCGTTAAAAAGTTTGTCATCTGACAATAATTTTTGTGCTATTAGTTAGCACTGACTTTTGAGTGCATGTACTCAATCCCACAAGGGGATTAACTCATCTAAACTTTAACTTCGAACAAGTTCTTGTTAAAGTAAGATTCGTTCTATGAATCGACTGGTCTATTGGTTGTTATTTTATTTTCAAAGTTCATTTCCGTCTTACGACGACTTTTACTATTTTACAAGATGTGATGTGCTTTGTCAACAACTTTTTCAATTTCTTTTTCGTTGCTGCTGTTTGCCGCCTCACAAGTAGTAATAATACAGCATGTCTCATCTATTGTCAACGCCTTACTTAGAAGTAATAATCTTTTATACTCTTTCATTAATTACTATATTTTATCTCTCAAATCTCGTCCTACGTTCTAGGTATTTTTGAGACAACTCTATCATAATTTATAATAAGAGTCTTATAGAGGGGGCCTTTACCGTGAAACAGAAAAAGAAAAGTAATCTTATTGACTATGAGCAAATTTATCGCATATGTGCCATCTGCTGTATTTGCTTTTTTATGTACGTTATACTTACATTCTTTTTGAGCATGAGTAACTTCTTATCTGTATTTTTATTATTCGCCAGCATTATCTTCTTGGTCATGCATTTTTTCTTCAAGTCAAATTTTTATCTGGTAACGTCTTTTATCAGCTGCTTGCTTTGTATTATCTTAAACATTGTTTTTATCTACATACTTTAATAGAAGAAGCACTTAGTCTTTCGCTACTAAGTGCTTCTTCTATTAAAGCTTTCTTCTACTCTATATCGTAGTGATACGCTTTATTTAAGCAAGTTATCTTATAACCTATTTTCTTATAGAGCTCTAATGCCTTTTCATTAACACAGTCTACAGTCATACTTACCTTCTTCACATCACCTTCTAAAACCCACTGGGTTGCCACACTTACTAAGCATCTCCCTATCCCTTGTTTTCTCCAATTCTCATCAACGCCTAAAAAGTGGATACACCCCCACTGGACATCTTCTTCTCTTTCTGCATAGCAGTATCCCACTAGGCAGCCATTCTTTTTCTGTATAAACACTTGATTGTCTTCATCTATTCTCTCTATAATGCCCTTGCCTTCATAGTACGCCCCTTGGAACAATTTGTCATGAAGTGCTATAAATGCTTTGCAACTTGTTTCATCTTCCTTTGTGAGCCTTTCTATTGCATCCATTTGTGTATACTGGATATTAGTTATACTCAGGGTATACTCATCCCCTCTAAAGCAAACTTTGTGCCTTTCTAAAAACTTCTGTATGCGAACATTTTGCCCTCCTACATAAAACACATACTGCTTCACCTTAGATGCTTCTGATTTCATACAATGCATCAATCCATCAGCTTCCTCTTGCCATACTTCTTCATTTTCTACATTTATAAAGAAAGCCACAACCTCAGCCCGGCCTCTTTCTTCTTCTACATCAAGAGCCATAAGGCTCATGATCTTGCCCTCTTCTATTCTAGCTACTACTTTACTCTCCGAGTCGTCGAGTAGCTCTTTTGTATCTTTTAGAATACTTTCTTTCTTTTTCGCACAAAACGGAATATACTGTCTCTCATCGTCATTACACTTAAACATAAAGTCTACTATTTCTTTTAAATATGATTTATCTAGTACTTGGTGCATCTTTTATCCTCCCTATTTTTTCTAGCACTTCTTCAAAATTACGGATTTTATAGATCATATCGGTAGCTCCATCCCTTCTCAGTTTCCTTCACCTTATAAAAGCCTACTTTTTCAAACAATTGTTGTGACCCTTTATTATAGTGATATATTTCTTTTACACCCATCTTCGTGAAGCCAAGTTCTCTTGCTCTTTCTTTTAGCAGTTCTATCACTTGACTCCCTACACCACAGCCTCTATAGTTTTTGTCTCCTATGACAATTGGCAGATCATCTTCACACAAGGTCACATCACCTATCATTTTATAGGCACCGGCTTCCTCTACCTCTATCCAATACAATTCTCCAGCCTTTTGCAAGTAGCTATACATCCGCTTAAGCATCTCTTCATCATAAGGTTTCGTTCCTTCACCATCTACAAGTCTTAGCATTTCTGCATCTTGATACCATGCTAATGCCGGACTTTCTATCTCATCAAATCTTCTTAGTCTTACTTTTAATCCTTTCATCCTTTCATCCTTTCCCCTTATCATTCCCTCTATTATAAGTAGTAACTTTCATACTTTTAAAGTTATTTTATACTACCATCTTATTTTTTATTAAAAAGGCTTGATATCCTCTCTTAGATACCAAGCCTCACTCTTACGCCGCATAAATAATTTTATTGATACTTGCAAGGGATAGACAGTAGCTTTTACTCAAACTATCTTTACTTTCTCCTTCCTTATACCTTTCTCTTATTTGTCTATTGCGCTCTTGTATTTCTTTCCGAATCCCAGTATGTGTTCCCCATTGTTTACGCTCGCCTTCTTTGGCTGGTACATAAACATATTGACCCTGGGTATATTTTTGTAGTTCTTTTATAAGTTCTTTTGGTAATACCTGCTCAGCATTGATATATTTCATTCGCCCCACTCCTTAGTGTTTTGTATTATCTTCTAAGGTTTTGAGGTCTATAATCTATGCTCTAGGCGACTTTCTCCACATCCGCACAGGCAATCGCCTTAGTCCATTTTTACAGACCCCGCACGGCATTTGGCAACTTTCATTTCTACCATCTACTTTCCTCCTCACTTGTTTTCTTTCTATTTTATCTTATTTCTACTTCCTTTTACAATTACCTTCTCTCGTAGCGTTACTATTTCTTATAATAAAAAGTGGATCTATCCCTCAAATTTAGTGAATAGATCCACGCTCTATTGATTATTCAAGTAATCTTATCTAAAATTACTTCTGGAAAGAATATCTCAAGTTATATGCATCTGGAACATCTGGACTAATATAGCCTGTGTCTACAAATCCTATGGTTTCATACACATGCAACGCAGGTTTATCTTCCATTTTTACACATACTTCTATGTCCATGTACTTTTTTTCTGCTTCTAACTTATCAATAATGAGTTTTAAAGCTTGTTTTCCATACCCATCGTTTTGATACCTGTAATCAATAAAGAACTGTTGCAACTCATAACACACTGGATAGTCATCCATATCCCTTACCATTGCAATCCCTACATACGCTTCATCTTTTGCAATCGCATATACTTTTGCTCTTGATGCTCTCATCGCATACGCTCTAGCCATGATGCCTATGGCAGAAGCTACATATTTTTTTCTGTTCTTCTGTTGTTTGCAAGCTAGCTACCTTACTCCAATTACTTTCATTAACCTCTTTTAATACAATCATCTTATAACCTCCAAATTTTATTGTGGAGAGTTATTTAGCGTGCACCCTCCCTACACATTTCTCAGTTAATTGATCTCTATCTATTCTTTTTTCCATAAACATCACCCTTTCCTCATATTAATAAGTAAATTTTATCATATTTAATTACTTCTTGAAACAATTTTACATTCCGCTGTCGCTCACCTTTTGTTGCGAGTCAACTTATTCCCCTTACAATCTTTTGTTAAAGCATATAATGCGATTAGCTTCTACAAAACCAACCTTCAGATGAAAATGCAAACTCTCTGTATTATCTAATTCACAATCACTTGCAAACTCTGCACAGCCTTGTTCCCTAGACCATTTTTCACAGTACTTAAGCAGTTGCCTTGCCATGCCCTGCATACGATACTTTTCGTCTACATAGATTCCTTCCAAGTATCCCACCGGACTACTTCCAGCCCCCTCCACATAATCATATCTCAGTTGACACTGTGCAAAACCTATTGGTTCATCATTACGAAACCCTAACGCAATAAGGGCTTTTTCATCCGAGATGATCGCGCCCATCTCACTTCTTAGTTCATCTATCTCATGTTCCGGCCATAGCATGTATGCTAATTTAACGACATCCTCTAAATCACAAAGGGTTGCTCTTCTCATCATCATTCACCTCTCATCCTTTCTGCCAATGCTCTTATATGCTCATCTGTGGTCCCACAGCATCCTCCAAGTATTTTAAAGCCATACTTGTCATAGAGTTCTATCATGCCATCTATCAATTCTTCTAGACTTTCTTCATGTACGACCGCTGACTGATTCAGTTCCTCTGGACTCATGGATGAGGCATTGGCCTGTATTCCCATAAATCTTCTACGCACCACATCTGTTTGATTCTCACCGACTTCTAATGCTTGCTTTAAAACTTTAGGGTGGACACAGTTTACCACATAGCCTTCCGGCTTTCTCTCCACTGCTTCATCAATAGAGACAATAGCATCATGAATGAATGCACCATCTAGAAGCTTTCCGTCTTTTCGTATCATAAAGCTGATGATATAAGGAGGTTCGCTCTTCTCCATCGCCCTCGCCATTCCTATCGCTTCTGTTAACGCCGGCATAATACAAGCAAATACGAAGTCTACTCCTGCTTCCTTGAATGCCTGTGCCTGCCAACTATGATACTTATATGCTTCTTCTTCACTCAAGGCATCCTTTCCATTGTAAGCATCTCCCTTGCATCCCAAGATACCCCCTATATAAATCTTATCTCGGTATGTAGGGTAATCAGCTCTCATATGCTTTAGAAAGTTTACATTATCCCCGATAACATCTTTCTCTCTATACTGAGACTGCTTGATTC
>JBOGBZ010000026.1:0-16857 GCA_051656485.1 Cellulosilyticaceae bacterium | reverse complement strand
GAAAGAACTAGGGTACTTATTTTTCACTGATTATTACAGACAAGTCAGTGTAAACTAAAGAACCGCCGTATACTGAACAGTACGTACGGTGGTGTGAGAGGTCGGTAGATAAACTAATTATCTACCTCCTACTCGATTTACATACTATCATTAAAATTAGGATGGTTAACCGTTGAAATTTCTAAGGCACTTAACCATTCTTCACAACATTTTAAAACTTTATTTAATGAGCGAATAGACGTCTTAAACTCGCTATTATATCTAGAGTGAACAGCCCAAGTAGTGATTGTAGGGGCGAGGTTTTCAATGATATCAGGTATGGCTAAGTGATGGTCTAAGCAAAGATCTACAAGGATAGAAATATCATGTGTACGAGTATAGGGAATAGTATGGGTATCTAGAAGATACTTAAGAATTTTTTCTGTACATTGTTGAGTATGGTAAGCACAGATGTTAAGATCAGCTTCATCGCTTGTTTGTTGTATTTGGGTATAGGCAAATAGTGCGTATTTTAAATCAGACTTGGCAAGTTTGAGGAGTCCTTTCATAGATGACGATTCCTTTCTGGAGTATTTCGTTGTAAATGGTGTTACCCTCTTGGGCACATCGCTTGAAGTGGCTAAGTGTTTCAGGAATAATATCCATTGGTTTTGAGATGCCTTTGCGAAGAGGTGTGAGAAGACTGTATTCTTCATCAAATTGATCAGCGATGACTAGTAAATCAATATCACTTTCATGGCCACAAGCAGGAGTAATTGAACTACCAAAGAGTACTAGATACTGAATGCTAGGAAGATTTTTTGCTCTTGAAATAAGTTCTTTTACTGCTTGGAGCTGAGTGGGGTAAATGAGATTGAACATGTATTCATCCCCAGTATATTGGTCTGAAAATAAGTAGCAAGTTGTGGTACAACTCATGTCAGTACCTCCTTTGGTGAATGATTATTAATTATAGTATAGCCTAATTAAAGAAAAAATAGAAGTTCTAGAAGCGGATAAAACTTCATGCTATAATACAATCAACAGATTAATACTTCTAGCGTAGGGGTATACTAAGAAGAAATGACATCAGACTAGGAGTGTACTACATATGAATCAATCATTTATCATGTCGCCAAAGGTAGACTTTGCATTTAAGCTACTATTTGGAGATGAGAAGAATAAGGATGCGCATGATCCTATTATAGAATGGTTACAATTTTTAGATGCCAAATCTGAAGAGGTGATGGAGATGTTAGCAGAGAAGAACGAGGGGATAGAGAAGGCTTATCGCGTGTTGAAGTGTGTGAGTCAGGATGATGTTGCTCGTATGGCCTATGAGGCGAGGGAGGCAGAGATTCGTGATCAGCTAACGCGTGAGAAGGTGGCTAGGGAAGAGGGCGAAGAGGCAGGAGTTTGCCGAGTCGCAAAAAGAATGTTAAGCAAAGGATCAACAGAAGAATATGTTGCAGAAATGACAGACTTAACAGTAGAAGAAGTAAGGAAAATTAAAGCATCTTTGTAATGGTGCCTAATGCAATGTTAAAGTAGATAATAATGCAATACGACAAACCCAACCACAGGCAATCTGTGGTTTTTTAAATAGAAATAAAAGGAGCAAACTAATGCTAACAGATGAGGAGATTCGTTATTGGAGTACCAATGCAGCGGTATATGAGCGTGGTGTAGATTTATATAGGTGTGGAGCGGTGCCTAAGCTCAATGTGATTCAGGAGGGGGATTTGTATACAGTGCGTGGTTATGTGGAAGGTAGCCATGGTGAGATGTATTATAATCTCTTGGAGATGAGAAAAGGTAATGTGGATGATGTGTACTTTGAGTGTGAGTGTCCTGCTGCTCATAAGTATGAGGGGGCGTGTAAGCATACGGTGGCGATGATGCTGAAGCTTCAGGCGGAGATGAGTCGGGGGAGTCTGGCTGTTCACCAGGTGGATGTGGCTTATGGGAAGGCTTTGCTGGACTATTATGAGGATAGCATCATGAAGGGGCTAGAGGAGAAGCGGGAGGCTTTTGTAAGGGTGGAGCCTAAGCTTTATGAGACCGAGGAGGGTTACTTTGCTTTAGGGCTTTCTGTGGGGGAAGATAGGCTGTATGTGGTGAAGCATATGGAGGCTTTTGTACAGGCTATCTTGCAGGAGGAGCAGGTGGCTTATGGGAAGAACTTTGTATTTATCCATCATCTCGAAGCTTTCGTGCCGGAGGCAAGGGCGCTTATACAGCTACTTATTCATCAGCAGAAGGCAAAGGAGCAGGTGCTAGAGCGTGTGCATGGTGGGCGTATGTATAGTATGGATAAAAAGATGCTGCCTTTAACACCAGATGGCTTTTACCGCTTTTTTGAAATATATAAAAACCGTTCCATTGCCTTTCAAGATGAGAGAGGGCAGATGGAGGTAAGTCTTCTAGAAGCATCACCTCAGTTCGTTTTTAAAATAGAGGCAGTGGAGGGGCAGTTTGTCTTAACCACGTCACAGAAGCATTACCAGATCATTAACCATCCGTTAGCACAGTATTTATGGGTGCAGGATCATATGTATCTAGTGAGTAAAGCATATGCTAAGGCGGTGCTACCAGTCCTTAAGTTTATGCAGGAAGTGTATCCGCCTCAATTAAAGTTTGATGAAGAAAGCTTTAAGCGTTTTGCGGCTACTATTTTACCTAAACTAAAAAGGTATGCGACGGTGCAGGTGGATTATAGTGTATTACAGGACTATGAGCCACCGGAGCTTACGATTAAGCTTTATTTAGACCGTGACCAAAAGGACTCAGTAGTAGGTCATGCGGTGTTTGATTATGAAGGCATTTGTATCAATCCGTTTGGAGGCAAAGAACAAGCAGGTATACAAGTGGTGCGACAGATAGAAAAAGAGCATGCATTCCATACGCTTTTGGAGAAGTATCAGTTCAGAGCGAAAGATGGCAAGCTTTATGTAGAAGATGAAGAAGCAATTTATACCCTTTTAACAGAAGGAGTAGAGGAACTGGTGGCATTATGTGAAGTGCATGTGACCAATCCTCTTCGTGATATGCAGATTAAAGCGCCTGGTATTGGGCGTATAGGACTGACAATCAAAAGTCACTTGCTAGAAGTAGACTTAAAGGAAATGCGTATGGAGCCTCACTTGGTTCAAGAAATACTTGAAGCGTATCGCACGAAGAAAAAGTACTACCGTCTGAAGGATGGAGCCTTTGTGGACTTGAGTGATCCATGGATTGAAGAAATAGATGAACTCCTTGAAGGAATAAGTGAACGAGGGGCGACACTGGAGAGTAGAACCCTAGAAGTGGGTAAATACCGTTCACTTTATCTAGAACGTCTACTGAAAAAAGGTGGCGTTATTCAAATTGAAAAAGACCAAGCCTATAAGAAGATGTTAAGAGACATGCGAGAGATAGAAGATGGCGAGGTGAGTATACCGCCTACTTTAAGTGGTACTTTAAGGCAGTATCAAGAAGTGGGGTATAGATGGCTTGTCATGATGGCGAAGTATGGCTTTGGAGGGATTCTAGCGGATGATATGGGACTTGGAAAGACACTGCAAGTCATCACCCTTTTCCAAGCCTATAAAAATGAGCATGAAAAGGCAGAGCCTAGTCTTGTCGTATCACCTACTTCTCTTGTGTTGAACTGGGAGAAAGAATTGGCGCGGTTTGCACCAGGACTTGTGGTACAGGTGATGACAGGAAGTGGTGAAGAACGCGAAGCGAAAGCAAGTGCATTAGAAGGTGTGGATGTCGTGATTACGTCTTATGATACGTTGAAGCGAGATGAGAAGCTTTATGAGGATAAGCGGTTCAAGTATTGCATCTTAGATGAAGCACATTATATCAAAAATCCATTGACCCAGAATGCAAAGGTAGTGAAAGGGATTAAAAGTGATGTGCGGTTTGCCCTTACAGGAACACCTATTGAAAATAGACTTTCGGAGTTATGGAGTTTATTTGACTTTTGTATGCCAGGGTACTTATTTAGTTATCATCAATTTAAAGCAACTTTTGAGACACCTATTATGCGTATGGAGGATGACCGTACCCTTAAACGCTTAAAAGAGATGATTGCACCGTTTGTATTGCGTCGTCTTAAGAAAGATGTACTTAAGGAGTTGCCAGAAAAGACGGAGACCATTCTTTATAATGGTATGGAAGATGAGCAGGAGGACTTGTATAAGGCCCACTTAGCGTTGGTTCAGAAAGAATTAAGTAAGGAATTAGAAAATCACGGCTTCAGTAAAAGTCATATGAAAATTTTAGCCATGCTTACAAGACTACGCCAGTTGTGTTGTCATCCAGGGCTGTATTTAGAAGACTACACTGGAGAAAGTAGTAAACTTCTGCAAGCAATGGAACTTATAGAGGAAAGTGTGGCAGGAGGACATAAGGTGCTGGTATTCTCACAGTTTACGACAATGTTAGACAAGCTAGGTGAGAAGCTGCAGAGTGAAGGCATACCGTATCACATACTGACAGGTAGCACAAAAGTAGAAAAGCGTATGGCTATGGTAGAAAGCTTTGGAGAGGATGAGGTACCTATCTTCTTGATATCCCTTAAGGCAGGGGGCACAGGGCTGAATTTGACAGCTGCTGATGTGGTTATTCATTATGATCCATGGTGGAATGTATCCAGTGAGCAGCAGGCGACAGATAGGGTGTATCGTATTGGTCAAAATAAGCCAGTACAGGTATTTAAACTTATTACGAAAGATTCCATCGAAGAAAAAATTATGGCATTGCAGCAGCAAAAAAGAGAGCTGGCACAAAGTATCGTAAGCGAAGGCGCCACATTCTTAAGTCATTTATCAGAACACGAATTACGTGGGTTATTTGAGTAAACTTGACCTCATTACGGGAGAATCACTCATTAAATAGAAGGAATATGTCGATAACCATAAAAAGACTTTAAGGCGATAGCGTTAATTAAATGAGGTGTGGGAGGTAAGTGTGTGAAACGAACATTATTGCAAAAAATATTAGAGATTACACAACAGCAAGAAGAAGCATTAGATAAAGAAGATATAGAAGCTTTTCAGACATTAATGGAAGCGAAACAGGTTCAAATAGATCTATTAGAAGAACTACATCAGAAGCAACCTGAGACAAAAGAGCAAAAAGAAGAAGCACTCCTAAGAGAAATCGTTGCGCTTGATCAAAAAAATAAAGAGCAATTCATGCGTCTATTTGAAGATGTAAAAAAGAAGCTGACAGATATAAGGGCTAAAAAACGCGTCGATAACGTCTATAGTAATCCTTATGATATCTCCAGAGAAGAAGGGGTATTCTTTGATAAAAGGTAGGTGAGCCATGAACGTATTGTTTGAGCAGTTAGAAGCAATCAAAGAGACATTAGAGCAGATACACGTGATAACACAGAACCAAATGACCATTCTTCTAGAGACTCAGTATATAGGAGAGGGCTTAGATATGATCGAACAAATGGCAGACTATAAAGAAACGCTGACAACGGAAGTGGAAAAAAGCGAAGCAGTATTTCAAGAGCTCTATACAGCACATAAACATGAGATACAGCAGCCAGAAGATAAGAAAAGACTAAAGCAATTAGTAGATGAGATTATGCGGTGGAAGACTGTGATTATGGAAGGCGAGCAAAAAAACATCATGGTCATGCGTGATTTGCTGCGTCGATGTACAGAAAAAGTAGAACTGCCTAAGAATGCACAGCAAGTAGCAAGTGCCTATAAAGCACATAATAAGAAATAAAAATAAGTCCAGCTACACAGGTGATGTAGCTGGACTTATTTTTTACTTAACTATTTGTAAATGACGCTTAATTGCGTACACGTCTTTTTCAGTTTCATATTCACGATGAGAGATAAAGGCAACTTCTTCAGTAAGTGCATCAAGTTTTTCATTAACAGAAGTTTTAAATTCTGTAAGGTCAGCTGTTTGGTTAAAGATCATCGTTGTCTTACGGTCGATTTCCTTTACAGTAGAATCGATGGTTTCGATACGAGATTCCATGTTCTCCATACGAGACTCCATATTCTCCATGCAAGACTCCAGTTTATCTAACTTAGCATCCACACCATCGAAGCGTTTATTCATGGATTGCATTTCGGATAAGATTTGATTTAAGATTTTTTCCATAATTATCTCCTTTACGTTTGGACTTTGCTTTGGTAATATACATTATAAGCAATGCAAGTTGATTTGGCTAGTCAGAAATGCTAAATCAAAAAAGATTCATAAAATGATTTATTGATAAAAATTTACAGTTTATTCTGGGTTGTATTGCTTGACGAAGGCTTTTAATGTGTGCTATATTAGATTTGTACCTAAATAGGTCTTTTTTTTATGGCAATTTTTAAGCGCATTAACTTAAGTGGAGGTGTCAATCGTGAGAGTACAAATTACTTTAGCTTGTGAAGATTGCAAGCGCAGAAATTACACCATGACAAAGGATAAGAAAGCTCATCCTGACCGCATGGAAACAAAGAAATATTGCAGATTCTGCAAAACACATACACCACATAAAGAAACTAAGAAATAGTTTCGTGTGGGGTATAAATCCCAGGGAGGAAGTGAATTATGGTTGAATTTTTTAAAGACTTTATAGCTGAAAGTAAAAGAATTGTTTGGCCTAATAAAAAAGAATTGGTATCAAAAACTTCAAGTGTTATCTTATTCTCACTTCTAGCGGCTGGTATCGTATTTGTAATGGACTCAGTAATTGGTCTCGTTATCAAAGTACTAGAACAACTGCCAATGTAATGGAGGAAAGCTATGGATGAGGCAAAATGGTATGTGGTTCACACATATTCTGGTTATGAAAACAAAGTAAAAGCAAACATTGAAAAAGCAATCAAAAATAGAAACATGCAAGACTTAATCCATTTGGTAGAAGTTCCTATGCAAGATGAGATAGAAGAAAAAAACGGGACTAAGAAAACGGTTCAAAGAAAAGTATTCCCTGGTTATGTTCTAATCAAGATGGTCATGACAGATGATACTTGGTATGTCGTACGTAATACCCGTGGTGTTACAGGGTTTGTAGGCCCAGACTCTAAGCCAGTTTCTCTATCTGTTGATGAAATCAAGAGCATGGGAATTGACGTTACAGTTCTCAGACCACAAGTAGACTTAGGCGAAGCAGTGAAGATTCTCACTGGTGCTTTTGAAAACTCTGAGGGTATCGTCAAAGAAATCCACGAAGCAAAAGGTGCAATTATTGTATCTGTAAGTGGATTCGGTAGAGAATTCCCAGTAGAGGTAAGTTTCGATCAAGTAGAAAGACTTATCTAATATCTACCTGACTATCAAATGTCAAGCTTCAGTGTTCACAAAAAGTGGACAAATATTATTTAAGAATCAACGCGCGAGTGGGAGGGAATTCCCCGCGAATACCACATTTTTAGGAGGTGCCTAGTAATGGCTAAAAAAGTTACAGGAATGATCAAATTACAAATTCCAGCTGGGAAAGCAACACCAGCACCACCAGTAGGTCCAGCACTTGGTCAACATGGTGTAAATATCGTTCAATTTACAAAAGAGTTCAATGAAAGAACATCTAAAGACGCAGGTCTTATCATACCAGTAGTAATTACTGTATATGCAGATAGAAGTTTTTCTTTCATCACAAAAACTCCACCAGCAGCAGTTCTTTTAAAGAAAGCAGCTAAAATTGAATCTGGTTCAGCAGTACCAAACAAAACAAAAGTTGCAACAATCTCTAAAGAAGAGATTCAAAAAATTGCTGAGCTTAAAATGCCAGACTTAAATGCAGGTAGCTTAGAAGCTGCTATGAGCATGATCGCTGGTACAGCTCGTTCAATGGGAATCATTGTTCAAGAGTAATTTTTACATTTTATATTAATTTTTAGGCGCGTATATAGTACGTGGGAGGGCATAGACCCCGATATTACCACAAGGAGGTAGAGTTATGAAAAGAGGAAAAAAATATAACGAAGCTGCTCAACAAGTGGATCGCAACAACCTTTACGATCCAACTGAGGCATTTGAATTAATAGGGAAAACTGCTACTGCGAAGTTTGACGAAACAGTAGAAGCACATATCAAACTTGGTGTAGATAGCCGTCACGCTGATCAACAAGTTCGTGGTGCTGTAGTATTACCACACGGTACAGGTAAAACACATAGAGTACTTGTATTTGCTAAAGGCGCAAAAGCTGATGAAGCTTTAGCTGCTGGTGCAGATCACGTAGGTGCTGAAGATTTAATCCCAAGAATCCAAAATGAAGGATGGTTAGATTTCGATATCGTTGTTGCTACTCCTGACATGATGGGTGTAGTAGGTCGTCTTGGTCGTGTACTTGGACCAAAAGGCTTAATGCCAAACCCAAAAGCTGGTACAGTTACTATGGACGTAACAAA
This sequence comes from Cellulosilyticaceae bacterium, assembly GCA_051656485.1. Lineage (GTDB taxonomy): Bacteria > Bacillota > Clostridia > Lachnospirales > Cellulosilyticaceae > JBOFDK01. The sequence goes on along the minus strand of JBOGBZ010000026.1, from coordinate 8,511 downwards.
AGCAATCGATGAAATCAAAGCTGGTAAAATCGAGTACCGTCTTGACAAAACAAACATCATTCACGTTCCAATTGGTAAAGTTTCATTTGGACAAGAAAAATTACAAGACAACTTCCACACATTAATGAGCGCTGTTATTAAAGCGAAACCAGCTGCAGCTAAAGGTCAATACCTTCGCAGCATATCAGTATCTTCAACAATGGGTCCTGGTATCAAAATCAACCCAACAAAAGCTGAATAATTGGTATAAATTGGTAGCTTATAGATGTTGACAAGTGCTACGATACATGATATCATAGTCACTGTTGATAAATAAATGCTGTACCGCAGACAGTAGGTGTCGTAAGACATAACGTATACAACCTACCGAGGTCTATAGATAAATGGACGGATGGAGCCACTTTGCCTGCGGAAATGATAAGCAAAGTGGCATTTTTATGACATAACCTGAGTTAGGGAGGTGTAACAATGGCAAAAGTAGAACAAAAACAAGTAATTGTTAACGAAATCAAAGAACAATTAAATGGCGCAACTTCAATCCTTTTAGTAGACTACCGTGGTCTTACAGTAGACCAAGATACACAACTTCGTAAAGAGCTTCGTGAAGCTGGTGTTGTGTACAAAGTTTACAAAAACACAATGGTGAACTTCGCTGTTCAAGGAACAGAATTCGAAGGAATCTCAAAAGATCTTGAAGGCCCAACAGCTATCGCAATCTCTTATGCAGATGCTACAGCTGGACCAAGAGTTTTAGCTAAAGTTGCGAAAGCAAATGATAAGCTAGAATTCAAAGGTGGTGTTGTTGAAGGACAATACTACGATGCTAAAGGTATGTTAGCTATCGGTAATATCGCACCAAGAGAAGAGTTACTTGGTCGCTTACTTGGAAGCTTCAAATCACCTATTGCAAGCTTTGCACGTGTTATTAAACAAGTTGCAGAGAAAGACGCTGAGTAATCAGAGACGTCTCATTCACATTTAAAACATTTATGAAAAATCACGGAGGTGCTTAAAATGGCAAAATTATCAATCCAAGAAATCATGGAAGCTATTAAAGAATTAACAATCTTAGAATTAAACGAACTAGTAACAGCTTGTGAAGAAGAGTTCGGTGTATCTGCAGCAGCAGGCGTAATGGTAGCAGCAGCTCCAGGCGCAGCAGCAGAAGAAAAAACAGAGTTCGACGTTGAATTAACAGAAGCGGGCGCTGAAAAAATCAAAGTAATCAAAGCTGTACGTGAACTTACAGGTCTTGGCTTAAAAGAAGCTAAAGACGTTGTAGAAGGAACTCCAAAAGTTCTTAAAGAAGGTTTATCTAAAGAAGACGCTGAAAAAATCAAAGCTGATTTAGAAGCAGTTGGCGCTAAAGTTACATTAAAATAATTAACTCAGGTCAATTAAAGAGCAGCATGAACATGCTGCTCTTTTTTGTCTTATTTTATGGAAAAAAACAACAAAATAAAACAGGTAGCCCCTTGAAACTATCTGTTTTGAAATGCTATATTTAGAATGTCGTAGCAATGACGCTCATTTCTCTTATTATTTGTAAGCAACTATGAAAATATACAAAAATAAGGTATAAATAACAAAAAAGGGGTTGACTAAGCCCCCCTTTTCTGATAGCATTATAAAATGCGTCAATATGTATTCGTCTGTGCAAATATTATATCATAGACCAATAAGATTGACAATACATTTCCAATCTATTTCGAAATAATGCAGTTTTTACTGCATGATTTATAAATTTTGCAAGGGGTGAGAGAACACATGCAAAAATCTAAAATTCGCCCTATAAATGTGGGCAAACAGATCCGTATGAGCTATGCAATGACAGACGATTTCTTCGAAATTCCAAACCTTATCGAAGTTCAAAAGGACTCTTATAATTGGTTCTTAAAAGAAGGTCTTAAGGAAGTATTTCAAGATATCTCGCCAATCACAGATTTCAATGGCAACCTTGTCCTTGAATTTGTAGATTTCCAACTGGATAGCAAACCTAAATATTCCGTTGAAGAAGCAAGAGAACGTGATGCAAACTACTGTGCGCCACTTAAAGTGAAGGCACGTTTGCATAACAAAGAAACTGGAGAAACTATTGATAATGATGTTTTCATGGGGGATTTCCCACTTATGACTGAAAACGGTACTTTCATTATAAATGGTGCAGAACGTGTTATTGTCAGCCAATTAGTACGTTCACCAGGTATTTATTATGGTATCGACTTTGATAAGATCGGTAAAAGATTATTCTCAGCTACAGTAATACCTAACCGTGGAGCATGGCTTGAGTATGAGACAGATTCAAACGATATTTTCTATGTTAGAGTAGACCGTACACGTAAAGTGCCAGTTACAGTATTATTACGTGCATTAGGTCTTGGTAGTGATGCTGATATCTTAGAAATGTTTGGTGAAGAACCAAAGATTCTTGAGACTATCGAAAAAGACTCTACAAAAACATACGAAGAAGGTCTTTTAGAAATATATAAACGTATTCGCCCAGGTGAACCACCAACAGTAGAAAGTGCGCAAACACTTCTTGGCAATATGTTCTTTGACCCTAGAAGATATGATCTTGCAAAAGTAGGTCGTTACAAATTCAATAAAAAATTAGCACTTAGAAACCGTGTTACAGGATCTAAACTTGCTGAAGATGTTGTAGACATGTTCACAGGTGAAGTAGTAGCGACAGCTGGAGAGAAAATCTCTGTAAGCTTAGCAGACAAAATCCAAAACACAGGTGTAGCTTACGTTTACATTAGTGTATCTGAAACAGATAGACCAATCAAAGTGTTAACAAACCAAACAGTAGATCTTAATCATTTCCTTGATGTAGATCCAGCTGAGCTTGGTATTAAAGATTCTGTATACTACCCAGCACTTGCACGTATTATTGAAGAATTTGATGATATGGAAGACATCAAAAAAGCGATTCGTGAGCGTCACAATGAACTTGTGCCAAAACACATCACTTTAGAAGATATCTTTGCATCAATCAACTACAATATTCACCTAGAGTACGATTTAGGTCACAAAGATGATATTGACCACCTTGGTAACCGTCGTATTCGTGCAGTTGGAGAGTTACTACAAAATCAATTCCGTATCGGTTTAGCACGTATGGAAAGAGTTGTTCGTGAAAGAATGACAGTACAAGATTCTGAGACAATCAGTCCTCAGACATTCATCAATATCCGTCCAGTGACAGCAGCTATCAAAGAATTCTTCGGTAGTTCACAGCTTTCACAGTTTATGGATCAAAACAACCCACTAGCTGAACTTACACATAAGCGTAGATTATCAGCACTAGGACCAGGTGGTCTTTCACGTGAGCGCGCAGGCTTCGAGGTTCGTGACGTTCACCACTCACACTATGGTCGTATGTGTCCTATCGAGACACCAGAGGGTCCAAACATCGGTCTTATCAACTCACTTGCGACATTCGCACGTATCAATGAGTATGGTTTCATCGAAGCACCATACCGTGTTATCGATAAAACAGGTGAGATCCCAAGAGTTACTGATGAAGTTATCTACATCACAGCAGATGAAGAAGAAAACTACACAGTATGTCAAGCAACAGAAGAACTGGCTGAAAATGGTGAGTTCACTCACAGAAAAGTTACAGCTCGTCGTCGTGAAGAAATCTTAGAGTTCGACTACAATGAAGTTGACCTTATGGATATCTCACCAAAGCAGATCGTATCAGTAGCTACAGCTATGATTCCGTTCCTTGAGAACGATGATGCGAACCGTGCCCTCATGGGAGCGAACATGCAACGTCAGGCAGTACCACTTATCCGTACAAACAGCCCAATTATCGGTACAGGTATGGAACATAAAGCGGCAGTGGATTCAGGTGTATTAATTATTGCACGTGAAGACGGTATCGCAGATAAAGTAACAGCAGATGAAATTATCGTTAAATCAGAAGACGGTAAAAAACATTCTTATAAATTAACTAAATTCACTAGAAGTAACCAAGGTACATGTATCAACCAAAGACCTATCATCAATAAAGGTGAAGTGGTTAGAAAAGGTGATGTACTTGCAGATGGTCCATCAACAGATAAAGGTGAACTAGCACTTGGTCAAAATCCACTTATCGGATTCATGACTTGGGAAGGTTACAACTACGAGGATGCTATCCTTCTTAGTGAGAGACTTGTACAAGAAGATATCTATACATCTGTTCATATTGAAGAATATGAAGTAGAAGCTCGTGATACAAAAGTAGGTCCAGAAGAGATCACTCGCGATATTCCAAACGTTGGTGAAGATGCTCTTAAAGACTTAGATGATAGAGGTATCATCCGTATCGGTGCTGAAGTACGTTCAGGAGATATCTTAGTTGGTCGTGTAACACCAAAAGGTGAGACAGAACTTACAGCTGAAGAGCGCTTACTTCGTGCAATCTTCGGTGAGAAGGTAAGAGAAGTTAGAGATACATCACTTCGCGTACCACACGGTGAAGCAGGTATTATTGTAGATGTAAAAGTATTTACACGTGAAAATGGCGATGATCTATCTCCAGGTGTAAACAAAATGGTTCGTTGTTATATCGCTCAAAAGAGAAAAATCTCTGTAGGTGATAAGATGGCGGGTCGACATGGTAACAAAGGGGTTATCTCACGTGTATTACCAGTAGAAGATATGCCATTCCTACCAAACGGTAGACCATTAGATATCGTTCTTAACCCACTAGGGGTACCATCACGTATGAACATTGGACAGGTACTTGAAATCCACCTTAGCCTTGCAGCAAAAGCACTTGGATTTAAAGTTGCTACTCCAGTATTCGATGGTGCATCAGAGAAAGATATCATGGAAACATTACAGATGGCTAATGACTACGTAAACACTTCATGGGAAGACTTCACAGCTAAGTGGAAAGACAGAATTGAAGATAGCGTATACAATTATCTAGAAGAAAACCTAGACCACCGTGCAGAGTGGGAAGGCGTACCACTAGATCATACAGGTAAAGTTCAACTTCGTGATGGTAGAACAGGTGAAGCGTTTGATAACTCAGTTACAATCGGATTCATGCACTACTTAAAACTTCACCACTTAGTAGATGATAAGATGCATGCACGTTCAACTGGACCATATGCAACAATTACACAACAACCACTTGGTGGTAAAGCGCAATTCGGTGGGCAGCGTTTCGGAGAGATGGAGGTATGGGCACTTGAAGCATACGGTGCAGCATATACACTTCAAGAAATCCTTACAATTAAGTCTGACGACGTTGTAGGTCGTGTTAAAACTTATGAAGCTATTGTAAAAGGTGAAAATATACCTGAACCAGGTATTCCAGAATCATTCAAAGTACTTCTTAAAGAACTTCAATCACTTGGTCTTGATATTCGCGTTCTGACATCAGATATGGCAGAATTAGAAATCAAAGAAAGTGTAGAAGAAGGCGATGTAGTCGCTACAAATATTGAAGGTCTAGAGGAGACACCAGAAACAACTGAGTTTGTGGATGAAGATGTAGAACTTCAAGAAGTAGAAATCGATGAAGATGGCAACCTTGACTTCGATTTTGAAGATGCAGAACCAGAAGATTTATTCGTGGATTCAGCACTAGATGATTTGGATTTATAATAGCCATAGAAGGGAGTAAAGGTCATGACAAATATGGATCAATCTGTCTTATTTGAAACCATAAGAATAGGATTAGCTTCCCCTGATAAAATCCGTGAATGGTCTAGAGGAGAAGTAAAAAAACCAGAAACAATTAACTACCGTACACAAAGACCTGAGCGTGATGGGTTATTTTGTGAAAAGATATTTGGACCAAGTAAAGACTGGGAATGTCATTGTGGTAAATACAAGCGTATCAGATATAAAGGCGTAGTCTGCGATCGTTGTGGCGTTGAAGTTACAAAAGCAAAAGTACGTCGTGAAAGAATGGGACACATCGAGCTAGCTGCTCCTGTGTCACATATCTGGTATTTCAAAGGTATCCCAAGTAGAATGGGACTTATCTTAAATATTTCACCAAGACTTCTTGAGAAGATTCTTTACTTTGCATGTTACATCGTAACAGATGCCAAGGATACAGGTTTATCATATAAAGAAGTACTCACAGAAAAAGAATTTAGAGAAGCTGAAGAAAAATACGGCATTTGCTCATTTACAGCAGAAATGGGTGCAGAAGCTATCAAAAAATTACTTCAAGACATCGATCTTGAAGGTGAAAGTGTAGAACTTAAAGAAGCACTTAAAGATACAACAGGACAAAAAAGAATCCGTATCATTAAGCGTCTTGAAGTAATCGAAGCTTTCAGAATCTCAGGAAACAAACCTGAGTGGATGGTACTAGACGTTGTTCCAGTATTACCACCAGATTTACGTCCTATGATTCAACTTGATGGTGGACGTTTTGCCACTTCAGACTTAAACGACCTTTACAGAAGAGTAATCAACCGTAATAACCGTCTTAAGCGTCTTCTTGACCTTGGGGCACCAAGCATTATCGTACGTAACGAAAAGCGTATGCTTCAAGAAGCTGTAGATGCACTTATTGACAACGGTAGACGTGGTAGACCAGTTACAGGTCCAGGAAACCGTGCCCTTAAGTCATTATCAGATATGCTTAAAGGTAAATCAGGACGTTTCCGTCAAAACTTACTTGGTAAACGTGTTGACTATTCAGGACGTTCAGTTATCGTAGTAGGTCCAAACCTTAAGATTTACCAATGTGGTCTTCCAAAAGAGATGGCAATCGAGCTCTTCAAACCATTCGTTATGAAGAAACTTGTAGCAGATGGGCTTGCTCATAACATCAAAAATGCGAAGCACATGATTGAAAGATTACATCCAGAAATCTGGGATGTATTAGAAGAAGTGATCCGTGAGCATCCAGTTATGCTTAACCGTGCACCAACACTTCACCGTCTTGGTATTCAAGCATTCGAACCAGTACTTGTAGAAGGGCGTGCCCTTAAACTACATCCACTTGTTTGTTCAGCATACAATGCCGACTTCGATGGTGACCAGATGGCGGTCCACGTACCTTTATCAGTAGAAGCACAAGCGGAATGTCGTTTCCTTCTACTTGCACCAAACAACTTACTTAAACCTTCAGATGGGGCACCAGTAGCAGTTCCTTCACAGGATATGGTTCTTGGAACATACTATCTAACTCTTGATAAAGAGGAAGAAGAAGGCGAAGGCAAGTTCTTCAAAGATGAAAATGAAGCGATCCTTGCTTATGACAACAAAGCAATCACACTTCATGCACGTATCAAAGTACGTCGCACAATTGAAGTAAATGGTGAGATGGTAACAGGTATCACAGAAACAACAGTAGGACGTATTATCTTCAATGAAGTTATTCCACAAGACTTAGGTTTTGTAGATCGCACAAAAGAAGAAAATACATTCAAATATGAGATTGATTTCTTAGTTGGTAAAAAAGAACTAGGAAAAATCATCAAAAAATGTATCAATACACATGGTGCGACAGAAACAGCTATTCTTCTTGATAACTTAAAAGACTTAGGCTTTAAGTTCTCTACTCGTGGGGCTCTTACAGTATCTGTATCAGATATGGTAGTTCCAGAAAAGAAACCAGAATACTTAGCTGAAGCTGAAGCGGCTGTAGAACACGTTACAAAACTCTTCAAGCGTGGTCTTATGACAGATGAAGAGCGTTACAATAAAGTTATCCAGGCATGGAATAGTGCCAATGATAAAATCACAAAAGCACTATTAGATGGTCTTGGTAGATACAACAATATCTACATGATGGCTCACTCTGGTGCGCGTGGTAGTACAAACCAGATTAAACAGCTTGCAGGTATGCGTGGTCTGATGGCATCTCCATCAGGACGTATCATCGAGCTTCCAATCAAAGCGAACTTCCGTGAAGGTCTGACAGTACTTGAGTACTTCATTTCTGCCCATGGTGCGCGTAAAGGTCTTGCCGATACAGCGTTACGTACAGCTGACTCAGGATACTTAACACGTCGTCTTGTAGACGTATCTCAAGATGTTATTATCCGTGAGAGAGACTGTCGTCACGAAGAAGGTCAAGAAATCCCAGGTATGTGGGTTAAAGCTTTCAAAGATGGGGCAGAAGTTATCGAACCATTAAGTGAGAGAATTACAGGTCGTTTTGCAGCAGAACCAGTTGTACATCCTGAAACAGGTATTATGATTGTAGAAGCAAACAAAATGATTAAACCACACGTAGCTGAGTACATCGAGAGCATCGGTGTGACAAAAGTTAAGATTAGAACAGCACTTTCATGTAAATCAAAAATTGGTGTATGTGCATGTTGTTATGGAGCAAATATGGCATCTGGTAACGAAGTAAGAGTCGGTGAATCAGTAGGTATCATCGCAGCTCAATCTATCGGTGAGCCAGGTACACAGCTTACAATGCGTACTTTCCATACAGGTGGTATCGCTGGAGATGACATCACACAAGGTCTTCCACGTATCGAGGAACTCTTTGAAGCACGTAAACCAAAAGGTCTAGCAATCATTGCAGAGTTC
>JBOGBZ010000025.1:0-9365 GCA_051656485.1 Cellulosilyticaceae bacterium | reverse complement strand
GTCGCCACCAAGTCTGCCAGTATTTGATGTAGGTTAGTCACTTCTTTTCTAGAAACAACTGAGAGACTATTGCCGTCAATCTTTACTTTATCTACACCCTTCACCTTTTGAATCTTTTCTGCATCTACTGTTGTGATATCCTTCACACCTATTTGCACTGTACTCTTATCATCAATCAAAGCTTCCAGTTCATCTGTTGTTCCTATGGCTATGACACTTCCCCTATCCACGATGGCGATACGTTCACACAAACTTTGTGCTTCTTCCATATAGTGTGTGGTGTAAATAATGGTACTTCCCTGACTATTAAGTTTTTTGATAGATTCTAAGATATAATTTCTAGACTGAGGGTCTATACCTACCGTTGGTTCATCCATGATGATGAGCTTTGGCTTGTGTACGATGCCACAAGCGATATTAAGTCGTCTCTTCATCCCCCCAGAGAAAGTCTTTGCTTTATCTTTTTTTCTATCTAAAAGACCTACAAACTGTAACGCCTCCGTCGTTTTCTCTTCCAATTCTTTACCTCTGAAACCATATAGGCTTCCAAAAAATTTCACGTTTTCATAAGCATTTAGCTCTTCAAAAATTGCTAAATCTTGTGGTACAACTCCTAGCTTCCCTTTAATTCCCATAGGATTATGGTCGATGGATTCACCCCAGATGCTTACTTCTCCCTTATCTCTTCCGATAAGCATACTAAGTATATTGATAAGCGTACTCTTTCCTGCACCATTAGGTCCTAATAGTCCAAAGATCTCACCTTCATTCACCACCAAGTCCACATGATTAATGGCTACTTTATCCTTAAATGTCTTATACAAACTTTTGATTTCTACTGCTTTCATACGACACGCTCCTTTTTTTAAGCTTTCTTTTATAGTTCTATGATACAAAAAAAGAAGGCTCCTTTTTAGCACTAAAAGTAACCTTCTCACTATGACTTTAGTCACATCTTTGCTTAAGATATGTGACTGCTATTTGTGTACGGTGTTTCAAATTCAGCTTCGTAAGCACTGAAGTAATGTAGTTTTTCACTGTTCCTTCTGATATGTAAAGCTTCTCTGCTATCTCTTTATTCGAAAGTCCTTTTGCTATCTCTCTTACCACATCCATCTCCCGTTCGGATAAACCTTCTAAAGTTGCTGGCTTCTGCTCCACCATCTGTCCCATACGCCTTACGATTTCTTGGTGGTACACTCCATTGCCATCTGCCACTGCACGTATAGCACTCACAATTTTATCTGGTGTGCTATTTTTTAGGATATATCCCTGTGCTCCATACTGCATCGCACCTTGTATAAGCTCATCCTCATCGAAGGTCGTTAGTACCAAGACTTTTATACCTTTCTCATAAAGTTCCTGCGCTTTCATATACTTAAGTACTTCTAGCCCATCCATCACTGGCATACGCATATCCAATAAAAGTACGTCTACCTCTTGCTTACATACTGTATCGATGCACTCCTTGCCATTACTACATGCACCGACCACTTCTACGCCTTCATAAGTCCCTAGTATGACCTTGAGGCTTTCTCTTATCAATACATCATCATCTACAATTACCAATCGTATCATCTCTTACCTCCCAAATACCATCATAATCTCAAATCCTTGATGTGTATTGAGCATGAACCTTCCACCACACTCCGCTACACGTTCTTCCATCCCTCGTATGCCTAATCCTAGCTTAATCTCACCTTCTACAAGTCCATTATCTCTTATTTGTACCTTTATAATTTTATTCAGCACTTCTATCCGTACTCCAAAGCGATTCCCCTTAGAGTACTTCATAAAGTTTGTAATGGCCTCACTTAAATTATCTCGTATGATCATCCATAGCTCCATGCTTATGGCGTCTAGGTCCCCCTCGAAATTCACACTTGTCTCTATCCCAGCTTTTTCGCCTAATGCTACCAACATTTCTCGCACCTTGCCGATGCCATTCTCCCCTGTATCAGGCTTAAGTTCGCGAAGTGCCATACGTATATCATTCATCCCATTTCTCAGATGGTCGATGGTTCCCTCAAGCATGATTAAACCCTTCTCTTCATCCTGCTTGACGATGATTTTTACCGCTTCTAATTGCATGATGCTTCCTGCCAATACATGTCCCACCTTGTCATGAAGTTTCTGTGCGATTTGATTTCTCTCCGCTATCTTAGTCATCTGAGCGATATCCTTTTTAGACCGCTTCGTATAAGCTAATGTTTTGCTCATCTGCCCCAGCCTGTCCAAAAGCTCCTGTTGGTTACCTCTTAGTTTCCCGAGCCTTTTCATATAATCGTTATAGACGACGCACGCCCCCATCACAAGCACTAGTATATACCAATTTTCAAGGATATACTGCCACTGCCATGCCATCACAAGGCAAGTACTTCCAAGTACGATCTTCTGTACCACGCCCTTGCATACTACCACAAGCTCCACACACAGTAGCCCCCATATCAAGACACTTCCTACTACATTTTGACCCACCAGCACTATGATATACAAAAAATCCACGCCTTTAATCCACAGTTCATACCGCCCATACCTATCTTTATTCACAATTTCCCCAACAAGATAGAGGACTAAGTGCGCGCCCATCATCAGCACCACACTTCCATACGGCAGTCCCTCTCCAAAAAGCAACTGTATCACATAAAGACTCGTCACCAGTTGCATCCACAAATACATCCGTTCCATGATCCCCCTACTTTCTTATATGCATCATTTGTATTTCAATATAAATTGAGTATAGCACATCCACACCGAAACCTCATTAGTTGTAGATACAAAAAAGGTACGTTGCACATGCAACGTACCTTTTTAATGTATCTTAGTGAAGTGTGATTTCGATAGCTGTTACTGCACCATTTGTCATAACGCCATTTGACTCAAGTGTAATCTGGCTACCTATTTGAATATCTTTAATACCATATACCATCTTATCTTTTTCGCCTTTAACTGTTGTATAGTCTGCAAAATCAACGATGATTTGTGCTTCTTTATCCTCTTTATCTCCAAGGATGATTTGATTCGCTTCTACATCTACAGCTACAACTGTTTCTTGGATGTACCCTGCTACTAGACAAGTTGATACTTGTACATCATTCTCTGCAACAATCATGATTTCAAAAGCATTAAGCTCGCCATCTGTCATGATACCATTTGATTCGATGCCTACCACTTGACCTAATTGTAAATCTTCAAACTTATAAACCTTCTTATCATTTGCACGAATCACTGTATTTTGAGCATCCACATTGATAACGATGTGTGATGCTTCTTCTTCCGCTGTACCAATTGTAATTGTCTTTGCTTGTTCATCAATCGCTACAATTGCATCTTCGATGTAACCGATCGGACAAATTACTGGCCCTTTCATTTCTGACTCTTTTTGTACAACATCTTTAGTAACTGGTGAAGCGATTACTGAAAAGCCTGTCGCTCCGATTACGCCAACGATTAGTAATGCTTTAAGTATGTGTGTTATTTTTTTGTTCATGGTTCCAACCTCCAAGGTATTTGTTTATTTTGTTTTACATAAGGAATACAATCCTAGAAGTTGTTTTGTTGATAAAACTTGAAAAAAGTTTTGAAGCTATAACTTTTGCAATCCTGGCATTCAAAAAGGGGGACCGCCTCTTAATAGTCCCCCTCTATACACAAAGCTATCTAACTATACTTAATCTCTTGACGCATCTCTATCTTCTGGAACACAAAGTTTATCCCATAAGATAAAATCAAGTAAATAATCGCTACAATCACAAACGGCATTAAGTTACCATCTACAACGACTATTTCCTTACTATTACGTAGTAAATCGCCCATAGCAATAGCTGCTACTAATGCTGTATCTTTCACAAGTGTGATAGACTCATTGGCTACTGCTGGTAGTACAGAACGTATCCCCTGTGGGATAATGACATGCAGCATAGACTGTGGGTAGCTAAGTCCCAGTGCTTTAGCTGCCTCGTACTGTCCTTTGTCTACTGCCTGAATGCCACCTCTGAAAATCTCTGTAAAGTAAGCTGTATAGTTCAGTATAAAAGCAAGTGCTGCTGAACCAAATGCACCCAAGAAACCAAATGGTCGTAGCTGATACCCAAAAGCTATAAAAGAAATTCCCCTAAGTCCAAAATACACAAAGAATAATTGGAGTAAAAGTGGTGTCCCTCTGAAAAGTGCTGTGTAGGCATCTAACGCCTTAAGTACCCATTTCTTCTTAGCCGAAGTCTTGGCGATGCCAAAAAGCATGCCTAGAGGTAAAGATAATGCAATGGTTATGAGATACACTGAAAGTGTCGTTCCAAGCCCCTCTAATATACGTAGTGTTGTGTTAATTAGCCAAGTCATTATTTATCGAACCACTTTCCTGAAATCTCATCATAAGTGCCATCTGCACGCATCTCATCTAGAATCACATTGATAGCTTCGATTAATGTCTTATCTTCTTTTCTACCACCGATACCATAAAGCTCATCGCCAAAGTCTTCTTCTAAGACAACGAATGGATAATCATTTTTCTTGATATAGTAGTAGCCTACTACTGAATCCATAACTGCTGCATCCACACCACCAATTTCAAGGTCTAAAAGTACTTCCACATTGTTCTCATACTTCTTCATTTCTTTGAAGCTCTTCGCTGCCTCGGCATTCTTCTCTACCGCATCTTGTGCTGAACTCCCTAATTGTAAACCTACATTTTTACCTGCTAAGTCTGCGATTGTCTTGATTGGTGAATCTTCTTTTACGATAATCATCTGCTTATTTTCAAGATATGGTGCTGTGAAAAGTACCTTCTCTTCTCTCGCTGGTGTAATAGTGTAACCATTCCAGATCAAGTCAATCTCACCATTGTTTAATGTAACTTCTTTTGTATCCCACACGATAGGTTTAAGCTCCACATCTACGCCCATTCGTCTACCTACTTCATTGGCAAGGTCGATATCAAAACCTGCTAACTCACCTTTCTCATCTCTAAATCCCATAGGTGCGAACTGGTCATCAAGACCTACTACAAGCTTTCCTCTTTCTTTTACACCTTCAAGACCTGTACTTCCTACTTTTGTACAACCTACCATACCTACCATCATTGTAAATGCTAATGTTCCTACTAATACACTTTTAAATACATTCTTTATCTTCATTTTGAATCCCCCTTCAAAATATTTTTAATTTTTTATAATCCTATTTTACTTTAATGTGTTAAAGTTGTAAAGTAGTTTTTATAAAAAATATAGACTATCTTTTAAAGATAGCCTATATATAATGGTATACGACTGCCACTCACATAAAGCGGCCCAGTGATTTCACCTAGTGTTAGCTTTGTCCCTTGTTTATCAATAAAATGTATCATACTATTAATATCCTGAAGATTTCTTGCTTGCTTCATACTGTTGAGTGGCTCTTTCTTTATCTCTTCTACAATAAAGAGTGCCTCTTTACATGCTTTTCTCTCTGCTTCGATCACCGTAGCTACCAATGCTTCTGCTAGTTCATAACGCAAGTCCAGCATTTGAAGTTTATTTTTATTGCCACACAGATAACTACTTAAAAACGTCATGCGTTCTTCCATATAGTTCTTCTGACCAATAAGTATTTTCCCTCTTGCTTCTTTGTATTGCTCCTTCGTCGTATGATGACTAAAAGGCTCATCTCCCCTTAGGTCAATACTTATGAAAAGTTCTTGATCATCACCATACCCTCTCAGCGCTAAGCGATGTATATAACTACGCCCTAGCTCTTCTACCAAAGTCTCATACTCAGGTGATGCCATTCCAAAGCTTAAGCTGTGATATCCTCTCTTCTGCTGAAGTTCTGCCTTCAACTGCCTTCCCTCTTCGCCTAACCACTTGTTTGCAAACTCAAACAAAGGCTCTCCAGCCCCCCATTTCATCTCCAATCTGTGTGTGATTAAGTTTTTCCACTGCGTAAGATGTGTAATCATGTGCATTTTATTGAAGTTTTCACACAGGATAAAATGTTCTTCTTTTCTCATGAGCATCAGATTTTTATGGCTCATTCCTAGCATCGTTTTTTCACCACATACCTTAAGATGATACGCCATATAACTGGCATAGGCTTTTTCTGTGAGTTTTTCTAAATCTTCTCCTATAAGTGGTGCGATACCATCTAACCCCACATGATGTAGTAGCCGGCATTGATTGGTATCTATCATATACTCCATGCTTTCTGGTGTAGGATACACCTCTCCTTCTAGCTGACTCATATAACTTTCTACCTCTTCTTCTCGCCATTGTCCTACTTCAAAAGGTAGAATGCTCCATTTATTTTTGTAAGAGATGACAAGTATCCCTTTATCTTTCAGTACCTTCAGGCATTCTTTGATACAGTTATTTCTAGCGCCTTCTGTATCTAAATGTTCTAATACATCCATACACAGCACCACATCAAAATACTCTGCTTTAAACTGTTCAAATTGAAGTGTTTGCAGCTGCATGCCTGCCTCCGCTAGTTCAATCATCGTTACCCCATAGCCTCTCTGGATATAAGTCTCCATATAAGGGGCTGCTTCAATACTAATACTTAGCAGCTGACTATCTGCTCTTAAGACTGAGTCTAATAAATGAGTAATCGTTTTATATTCAATGGCTTTAGCACCTTGTATTTTCATCATGTCGCCTCTTTTCCTGCCTTAATCTTACTTTTCATACTGTATGTATCGACTTTTTTGGCACAAAAAAATAGAGTGGTCTGTACCACTCTATCGCATTTCATTAAAGTTCTTGTCTACCTTGTAAAGCACGTGAAAGCGTAATCTCATCCACATACTCTAAATCCCCGCCCACTGGCACACCATGTGCAATACGTGTCGTTTTGATACCGAGTGGCTTTAAGAGTTTGCTAATATACATAGCTGTAGCCTCTCCCTCGATATTTGGGTTGGTAGCTAAGATGACTTCTTCGATCGGCTCCTTCTGGATACGCGCTAGAAGTTCTTTGATCTTGATATCACTTGGGCCTACTCCCATCATCGGTGAGATCGCCCCATGTAAGATATGATATAAACCTTTGAACTCTTTCGTACGTTCATAAGCTGCCATATCTCTTGAATCTTCTACGATCATAAGCTGTGTCTGATTACGTCTTTCATCTCTACAAATTGGACAAATAGGTTCATCTGTAATGGTACAGCATTTTTGACAATAATTAATATGCTCTTTAGCATCTACGATGGTATGTGCTAAATGAGCCACCTTCTCTTTTGGCATTGCAATAATATGGAATGCTAGCCTTTGAGCTGACTTTGACCCTATACCTGGTAGTCTAGATAGTTCCTCTATGAGGGCTATCATTTTATTGCCATAGTAGCCATTCATCTAGAATAGACCTCCTGTTGGCATACCACCTGTTACTTTACCCATTTCTTTTTGTGAGATTTCTTCTGCTTGACGAAGTGCTTCGTTTACTGCTGCGAGCACTAAGTCTTCTAATGTTTCGATATCTTCTGGATCTACTACTTCTTCTTTGATTGTGATAGATTTGATTTCTTTGTTACCTGTAGCAACAACTTCTATCATACCACCGCCTACTGTCGCAGTTACTTCCATCTCAGCAAGTTTTGCTTGAGACTCCTCCATTTGCTTTTGCATTTTTTGCGCTTGTTTCATTAATTGTTGCATGTTAGGCATGCCGCCGAAATTTGGTCTAGCCATTGTTCAATTCCTCCTAGTCGATTGTTTTAATATCATAGTTTAATTTTGATTGTATATCTCTCAATGTATCACTAATAGATAATGTTACATCTGATGGCGTTGGATTGGTACCGTGTACTTCCTTAGTCTTCTGCTCATAACTTTTGGCAGAAATCGGTACGACTTTTACTTCTTTTTGCATTTCTTGATTGATGAGGTTACGTACCCCTTCAATGTATTTTTGAATCATCGGCTCCATATTCGAGCCATGAACGATATATAAAACATCGCCTTCTATAACACCTGCTGAAGTCGAGCCAAACCCAAGTCTTGCACCTACCTCCATCTTCGCCTTGATCGCTTCCCATTTACTCGCAAGTTCTCTGACATCATCAGGTACTGCCTCTGGAAGCCTCGTCGGCTTGATTTCTTTGACTGGTGCTTGTGCTGCTGCTTGTGGCTGTGCCGCTACAACTTGTACACCTCTAGCTTCTAGCTGCTCAATCTTTTGCTGAAGCATCATCAGCTTCTCATATAAGCTATCTTCTGATGTTTGCATCGAAGGTTCGCTTAGACGAAGTACTGCTACTTCAAGGAGAATCTTCTGATTACTTGCCACCTTAAGTTCTGTATCAAGCTGAGAAAGTGCCTTGATATAGTGCATCAATGCCTCTATAGATACTGCCTCTGCCTGCTGACTTAAAGCCTCAATATACTCCTTGCTATAGTCTAACACACCTGCATCCGTGTGTGTAGTCTTTGCTACCAATAAATTACGTACATGAACCAAAAGGTCAGTGGTGAATTGTCTGATGCTACGCCCTTGATTATTGACCTCATCACATAGGTCAATAGCTTTTTTACTATCGTATGTGGCAAAGGCTTCTACCATATCAAAGAGCAGTCTCGTATCTACTGCACCTACAAGATAAAGAACCTTCTCTAACGTAATGGTCTCTTCAAAATAGAAAGAGATACATTTCTCCAGTAAGCTTAAGGCATCACGCATCCCACCATCTGCAAGTCTTGCGATGTAGCTCAGTGCATCATCCTCTATACTTACCCCTTCATTCTCCATGTACTCTCTTAACCTATCTCCGATAGCTTGACTACGTATACGCTGAAAGTCAAAACGTTGGCAACGTGAAAGGATCGTTACAGGAATCTTCTGTGGGTCTGTCGTCGCAAGGATAAAGATGACGTGTGCTGGTGGTTCTTCTAAAGTCTTAAGTAAGGCATTGAAGGCACCTGTAGAAAGCATATGCACCTCATCGATGATATACACTTTGTACTTACCTACTGCTGGTGTATACTTGACTTCCTCATTAATCTCACGAATATTATCTACCCCATTGTGAGATGCTGCATCAATCTCGATGATATTGATACTTGCTCCATCTTCTATCTTATGGCAGTTCTCACACTCACCACAAGCTGAACCCGCTACTGGTGTAAGACAGTTCACCGCCCTTGCAAAAATCTTTGCAATAGTCGTCTTTCCTGTCCCTCTACTTCCTGTAAATAAATAAGCATGGGCAATACGCCCTGTCTTAATCTGATTCTCAAGGGTTCTTACGATATGTTCTTGTCCAACCACATCTTCAAAGATTCTTGGTCGATATTTTCTATAGAGTGCTAAATAACCCATTGCCTATCCCTTTCACTACTTTAAGTTTCGTCCTCTATATTATACCACAATTTAGTGAAATTGAACGGACACTA
>JBOGBZ010000024.1:0-10126 GCA_051656485.1 Cellulosilyticaceae bacterium | reverse complement strand
ACAAAGTGTCTAAGTCAAGTTTGTCTACTGACATAATTTGTTTTGTACTTTTAAAGTACTGATTCAAGTTACTTGAAGTAACTCTTTTGAATCGACTGGCTTAAATAGTTACTATTTTATTTTCAAAGTTCATTTTCTTATTCACCAAGGCGTCATGCCTTGTTTTTGTTAGCTGCTGTTCGCTGCTGACTTGACTTATTATGCACTATATCTGTACATACGTCAACCCTTTTTTACCATTTATTTTCTTTTTTATTCTTTTCCCCTCATTTCCCTATCCTTTTCCACATCTTTAGCCCTTGAAATTATTACCTTTTTCATCTCTCACAATCCTTTTACTTCTTTAACTATTAATTAACTTACCATTCTATTTATTGCCTACTAAAGGGTATTAATCCTTATTTGCGATTAATACCCTTTATGTGTTTTAACTATATCATATCCCAAATCTGTCTGTCTGGACTTGGAATAACTGCACTATGTAGATATAATCCACTTTCTACAAGTATAGCTTCTGCTTTTTTCATAGAAGCTTCTACCGCTGCTATTTCTCCAGCGAATATAGCATAGGACTTACCTGTCATTCCTCTTGCTAACCTAATTTCAATAAGCCTAACAGGACTTGTTTTTACAATCTCATCTGCCACCCCTACGATAGAAGCTACTGAATAGCCTTCTAGAATACCTATCGCTGCTACATTATCTTTTTCACACGTTCCATAGATAGCTGAAAATAGACTTTGATCTGGATTACCCAGCATATATGTATCTACTAAAACTTCATCAAAAGGAGACTGTTTTCCAACACTGATGGCAGCCTCTACTGAAGATAGCTGACCTGTAAACATAATAATATATTTGCCCGGACATACCGTTTGCATCATCAATAGCTTAATATCCGCTGCTTTAACCATACTATCTGCTGCCTTCATACCCATTGATATGGAGCGGTACTCCATAATACCTAATGATTTATATTCATCCATGCGCTATCTTCCTCCTATCTTTTGATGCTTTCTATAATAATTAAATCATCTTTTATATCTACTACTTCTCCATTAATGCTTGCATGGATATTAGTACTAATACCCTCTTCACTATTTTTAGCAATTAAGCTTCCTATCTCTACTCGATCACTCTTTTTCACTACACACTCTGCCACGTTCCCAATATGCTGTCTGGTGGAGATATATACAAACTTTGGAGTAATTTCCTCTTCTTCTAAATAAGCTTTCTGATCATACCGACTAAGCCCTAACCTAGCAACTAATCTCCCGCTAGGTATTCTTGGGCTTTTTTCATCCTTAGGAACTGGGATTAAATCTTTAACGCCTCTTTCTCCATGTGCAAGTAGTTCTTTTTTGACTGCCATCATTAATGCACTAGGCGCTAGCTCATGATGACATGCAAAGAAAGAACACACATTGCACCCACAGCATCCTAATGCTGTTTCTATCCCCTGATAATGAGTTAATAATCCATTAGCAAAGGCATTCATTACTTTATGGGGCTCTACTTTATGACCTAACCTATTTCTAGGACACAAATCTGTACACATACGACACTGTGAGCAACTAGACATAGCCCGCTTGACTGTTTTTATATCAGCATTTTTTTTAAGTTTATGTAGAATGTGATTTGAAGGTAGTATGAGAATTCCCTTAGTCGTCTTGGTAATAAGGGTATCCAAGTCTTCAAAACTCCCCATCATAGGCCCTCCAACTAGAATACTCGATTCCTTTGGAATATCTACTTTAGCAAGTCTTAGTAATTCTCTTACTTTAGTACCTATAGGTACCTTATAAACTTTTGGAGACTGTATCTCTCCGCCGAGCGTTACATAGGTGTGCGTTACTGGTTTGTCGTATTTCAATTTGTTAAAAATATTAAAAAGGGTTTCTACATTGATTTCTACTACTTTTTGACTACTTGGTAACTCTCCCCTTGGAATAACTCTTCCTGTACACTCATAAATAAGCGTTACTTCATCACCTATAGGGTAAACATTTTCTACTGCTTTAATAGAAATATGAGGATATCTATGAGTATATTCCCTAAGCGTACTAATCAATCCTTCATACTTTTTCTTAATGGCAATCACACCTTCTTTGATGTTACATAAAATTAATAGTTGATTGAGAGTATCCATAATTTCTCTGCCATACGCTTCTAATAGTTGATTGTCCGTATAAAGTAATGGTTCACACTCTGCACCATTTACAATAAGATAATCCATATCTTTAGCTACTTTAAAATGAGTTGGAAATCCTGCACCACCAGCTCCTACAATTCCAGCTTCTAATATTTGTTCTCTTAACCTTTCATAAGTCATATACCCACCTCCTTTATCATCTATCTAACGCAAGGTTACTACCTTCATCTACTATTCCTACAATTGCTGCATCTACCGGTGCATTAGTGTTACTTGAAGCATACCTAGCACTACTTCCTGTTGCCACAAGCACTACTTCACCCACGCCAGCTCCTACTACATCTATCGCTACTATCTTGCTATGCCCTTCTTCTGTCTTATGTAGTGGTTTAACAATCAAAAGCTTATTCCCTATAAGGGCTTCATGCTTTCTAGTTGAAACCACACTACCTACTACTGTGCCTATAATCATTCTGGTTCGCCCCTTTTAAATTAGTTCATTATATATGCTACACTTTTACAATTAACACCTAATGCATTGGCCTCATCTGTATCAATATGCATTTCTAAAGTAAAACTCGGATGCACTCTTACCTGCACGTGGTTAAGTACGCCTTGTCTTTCCTCACCTATTTGTACACTAATCACTTGATTATCACAAAGTCCAAATAACTTAGCATCTTGCTCATTCATATGAATATGCCTTTTCGCTACAATACACCCTTCCTCTAGATAAACGGCCCCTTTAGGACCTACAAGTGTAATAGGCGCAGAACCTTTAATCTTACCTGACTCTCTAATCGGTGCAGCTACTCCTAGTTTGACTGCATCCGTCTTAGATACCTCTACCTGAGTTTCTTTTCTTAGTGGTCCAAGTACTCTTACATTTTCTATCACCCTTAGGTTAGTCCCTACTATAGTTACCCTTTCTTCAGCTGCATATTGACCACCCATAAGTTCTTTCTTTGGATGAAGCTTAGCTCCTTTTCCAAATAAAATCTCTAAATGCTCCTGTGTCAGGTGTAAATGTCTTGCTGATACCCCAATAGGTACTGTAATAATTTTTTCTTCTTGCAATTCTTGTTTCACTAATTCTCTAATTACTTTTTCTAACTCTTTCTCATTCACCTTACTCACCTCCTTATGAATTAGGGCTTTATATAGATAACAGAGGATGTAGTATTTTATACCTCCTCTGTTATCTGCTTATCTATTTTTAGAATTTTGGAAGGATCTTTTCGATATCTTCGTGTGGTCTTGGAATAACATGTGTTGCTACAACTTCACCAAGTCTTCCCGCTACCGCTGCACCTGCTTCTACTGCAGCTTTAACAGCTCCTACATCTCCTCTTACCAATACAGTTACAAGACCTGAACCAATCTTTTCTGTTCCTACTAATGTTACATCTGCCGCCTTAAGCATTGCATCTGCTGCTTCTGTAATTGCCACTAATCCTCTTGTTTCAATCATTCCTAATGCTTGATTACTCATAAACTTCTTCTCCTCTCTTACTACCTCCGAAGGCTCTGGTTGAACCACTTCTTCAACCTTGTCATCTGGTAAATCCTCTGTGATCTCTTCTATCACTTGATCTGCCAAGCTTTCTTTGATAGTTTCAATTACCTTCGTTTTTTTCTTCTTGCTTTTTGATGATTTTTCTATATTCTCTTCGCCTGGTGTATTAGTTTGGTCCATTTGCCTTCACCTACACTCTCAATTTTCTAGCACTATGTGTTAAAATCTTTTGTACTTCTTCATGAGGGTTATTGATAATAGCAACTGCTGCTACTTTCCCAATTTTGTTTGTAGCCACTACGCCATATTCAATTGCCTCTTTTACATCAGATACACTTCCTTGTACAATAATGGTTACAAGTCTTCCACCTAATGCTTTTTCTGTTGTTACTAAGTTAACATCAGATGCCTTCGCCATTGCATCTAGTGCTACAATGGATGCTACATTAGATGCTACTTCTAATATGCCTATTGCTTTCATCCAATCACTCTCTTCTAAGACTTAGATTATTTTTGTGCTGGTAAAATACCTGCGATATCTCCGTGTGGTCTTGGGATTACGTGTACTGCTACTAATTCTCCAAGTCTTCCTGCTGCTTCTGCCCCTACTTCTGTTGCAGCTTTAACAGCTCCTACATCTCCTCTTACCATTACAGTAATAAGTCCTGAACCGATTTTCTCTGTTCCTACTAATGTTACATCTGCTGCTTTTACCATTGCATCTGCTGCCTCTACTGCTGCTACTAAACCTCTTGTTTCTACCATTCCTAATGCTTCTTGTTTCATAATTCATATCCTCCTAAGATTTTTTATTTTAATTTTATTATTTTTATAAACAGTTTATCTGTAACATCTCTTCTAATCCTTCGTCCGGACTAGCTATTACTCTTGCAACTACATAACCTGCAATTTCTTCACTTGCTTTTTTTGCTGCTTCTATCCCTGCCGTAACATCTGCTACACTTCCTCTTAATTTCACCATAATTAGAAGAGGTACCTCTAAGTTTTCTGCATTGGCTGGTTTATTTTTATCTATATACTCTACAGTGACATCTGCTGCTTTACATGCTGCATCTATTGCATAAAGCGCAGTTGCTAAGCCGTATATCTCTATGAGTCCTACTGACTTTCCCATATGTCACCTCCTATTTGTTTACGTAAGCTACTTTAATACCTTCAAGTTTCATATTAACTTCCATTGCTTGGTTTAGTTCATCAAGTCCAAATTTGTGCGTTACAAGTTTATCTACTGGTAAACCAATTCCTTTGGCTCTTCTTAAGAAATCAAGTGTTGTTACATAATCTCTAAAGGTATATACCCATGAGCCAACTACTGTAATCTCTTTTTGACAGAAATCCCAGTGTGGATTAATGGTTGCATTTCCGTTATCTACGAAGAACCCAACTTCACAAAGTCCGCCTCCACGTCTGATAAACTTATAAATGTTTCCTGCTGCACTTGGCACACCTGTACATTGGAAAGCAAAATCAGCACCGCCACTTGTTACATCCACAACAGCCTGACACATCGTATCAAAGTCTTTATACTCCTTAAAGTTAAATGTAAAGTCTGCACCTAACTCTTTTGCGTATCCAAGTCTTTGAGTATCTCCATCTACTGCAATAATGTTTTGAATTCCCATTGTGCGAAGTACTGAAATTACTAAAAGACCAATTGGTCCACATCCTTGAACTAATACTTTACTGTCAAAACGAAGCATATTTGTTGTCTTTGCTCTTTCTACAGCATGCACAGCTACTGCTGCTGGTTCAATAAGAATACGCTCATCAAGCCCCATATCACTTACATTAAAGATAGAAGACCCCTTGCGAAGAACTATGTACTCCCCAAACCATCCGTTGAATCTATACTCATCATCTGGAAGAAGACCATATACGTCTGCTCCACTACTTAAGTTTGCTTTTTCTGGCTTAAGTGTTGTGAATTCATCACTTCTAGCAAGTGTTACTGAAGTAACTACTTTATCTCCCACTTTAAGTGACTTACCAACCATATCAGTCGTTACATTCTTACCTATTTTAACAATCTCTCCTGTTCCCTCATGACCAAGTACAACTGGGATAAGACCAAATGGATCATTTTTATACTCATGTACGTCTGTTCCACATACACCGCATCCCTCTACTTTTACAAGTACCTCATCATCATTAATTTCAGGAATATCAAAAGTTTTTACTTCAATTTTTTGTTTTTCAACTAAATAAGCTATTTTCCCTTTTGTGTGGTCTCCAGATACTTTAGCTACTGATGCATTGCCACCTTGTAAATTAGCCATAACTTGTTTAACGATTTCTTCAATATTTGAAACATTATAATTTTCCATTTCTATCCCCCTATCTGATATATAAGGCATTGGACATGACACATCTTCTCGCTCTTGTAAAGCTTAAAGCATTGGTTAATCCTTCACCTGTCTTACTTGCAATCGTAAAGGTTGTAAATCCTTCACCACCAAATCCTATTCCTGCATAAGATGGAGCATTCTTTACAAAGATAGCTGTATCTAATGCTTTACCATACTTAGTAAGGTTGTTAACATTTGAAGAATGCATATGTGCTGAATGTCTATTTCCACCTTCAAGTTCTATAGCTACCTGTATTCCTTCATCTACATCTTTTACTCTTACAATCCCTAGGATTGGCATCATCAGTTCCTCTTTAATAAGAAGATTCTCTTTTACACCCTCAAAGATAATACATTTTGTACTTTCAGGTGCATCAATACCTATTGCTTTAAGAATGACATGAGCATCTCTTCCTACAAAGTCTCTATTAATAATGTACTTACCATTTTTCTCTACAAGCACCTTGCTTGCTAACTGATTAATTTGATCTCCTCTTAGCATATAGCAGTCATTCTCAGCCAACATATAATAGATCAGTTCATCAGCCACATCTTCTACTACAATGACTTCTTTCTCAGCTATACAAGGTAGGTTGTTATCAAAAGAAGCGCCATTTACGATATCTTCTGCCGCTTTTTTGATATTAGCAGTTTCATCTACAAGCACTGGAGGGTTACCTGCTCCTGCTGCCATCCCTTTTTTACCACTTTGAAGAATTACTTTTACAATACCCGGTCCACCTGTCGCTACAAGTAAATCAATATCTGGGTGCTTGAATAAAATATCTCCAGACTCCAGGGTTGGTTTTGCAATACTTACTGCTAAGTTCTCAAATCCTCCAACTTCTTTCGCCGCTTCATTAATAAGGCTTACTGCAAAGTTAGCTGTCTTTGTTGCTCCTGGGTGTGGATTGAACACTACAGTATTTCCTGCTGCAATCATTCCTATCCCATTGCAAAATACTGTTTCTGATGGATTAGTTGATGGTGTAATAGCTCCTACTACTCCATAAGGTCCTCTTTCCACAAGTGTTAATCCTTGATCTCCACTCCACGCATCTATTTTAATGCATTCTGTTCCAGGTGTTTTCTTAGCTACTAATTCATGTTTTAAAATCTTATGACCTACTTTACCCATACCTGTTTCTTCAACAGCCATCTTAGCTAAAGTTTCTTTGTTAGCCATAATTTTTTCTCTGATTTTCTCTATAATTTGATCTCTCACTTCTAGAGGCATCATACGTAATTTTATTTGTGCTGCTTTCGCTGCTGCTATTGCTTCATTCATATCTTCAAAAATACCTAAGCCATTTGTAGTAGAGCGTATATTACCCATTTTCATTACTACATTAGCTACGATTTCTTTTAACTGCTTTTCATCCACCTCTTCACCCTCTTTCAAATAAATTTGCTCCAAACTCTGCAAGTGCTACGTCTTGCCCCGCACTACCTCCACTGACACCTATGGCCCCTAAAACTTTTTTATTTACCTTAATTGGATAACCTCCTCCTAAGGTGATGATTTTCTCATCTAGCATCCCTTCAAGTCCTTCAAAGTCTGCCCCTTTCGCTACTAGCTGAGCAAGTTCATGGGTACCCATCTGTAATGCCGCTGCTGTAAATGCTTTTTTGATAGCAAGTTCATAGCTTATAATGAATGCATCATCCATAGACTGAACACTTATCGGTCTTCCGGCTTGAGATACAATGGCTACAACCACATTTAATCCTTGTTCCTTCGCTTTATTCCTAACCTTTTGGATGACTTCATTCGCTACTTCCAAATCTAGTTTCTCATAGGTTGTCATTTTGTTTTCTTCTATATATCTCGCTAACATAAACAAGTAGTCTGATAACCTATTTATATATCTTTTAATCAAGGCTTCTACATTTTCACAATTATTGAGAGCTCTTTCTGCTCTTCTTGCTACTGTTCTAGCAATATCTATTTCAGCAGATAGATTACATTTACCCGGTAAAATAAACTCTGTAAATGTATGAGACTTATTTTCATAGTTATCAATGGCTTTTTCTAACCAACTTATATCTTCATCCGAGAGATTACTTATCTTACCTTGGTAGCCTGCTACCATCCCCATCAATAAAATGAGTTTTTGTTGAATACCATTTAACTCCTCGCTAACCGTTTCTTCTACTTGGGTTTTGATCTTCCCAAGATGGCTAGTCAGTTCATCTATACTTCCTAACGCCTCTAAAATCGGATGATTTTTAGAAACTCTAGTGCCGTCCCAAAGACTTGTTTCTCCTTTATCTCCTGTCTTGGTATACACTTTCATAGCTCTCCTCCTATCATATGAGTAAAACTATTTCCTTTTACATATCTAGCTGCATTCTGTCCAAGCATCCTATAATCTGCTTGTGTCCTCAAAAGGCTTGTTCCCTTTAACTTATGTATAGTTAGAATGGCTTCTTCTTCAGCTATTCCTATCCCAACTTCTAGCTGACTCAGCCTAGCAGCTTCCTCTGCCACTTCTTGTGCCCTACTAGTCACACTTGCTTCTATCACCTCAGAAAGTACACCTTCTTCTTCTATACCCGCTAGCACTTCACTTATTATTTCTTTCTTTACATTCCAAACTTTAATCACTATAGTTGGTCTAATCATATTTTACCTACTTTTGAAAGGACAAGTCCGGTTGCTACTGCGTTCCTTGGACCTTCTACGCCTCTTACTTCACCTTTACCTACTACAATGCCATACTTGGCTAAACTTTCTAAAATCATGCCAGGTATCTCAAAGTCAAGCGCACTTCCTCCAACTAAAACAACATTAGGTATATTGCTGAGTTCCCCATCCTTAGCTACATTTTTCAAAGCTCTTATAGCATTTTGGATAAAAACCTTTTGTTTAGCTTCTTTCCTAATTGTCGCTATTTTATCTAAGCTATGCCTAGTTTCTATCGGAATAAGCTCCCCGTCTTTACAAATCACTACCTTGCCAAACACTTTAGGATGAAGGGGATTTTCAAAGAACCTTACTTCACCTGTCTCTAGCCTAATGTGAAATAAACTTTCCACCTTAGCAAGTGGATATCTTTTAATTTCTTCTGCTATTGAGAGATTCTCAAGACCTAACTCTGTATTGATTAACATAGTAATAAAATTTCCTGCACCACCTAAATGTGAGACCTTTACCTGTCCATTTTCACAAAGTATAGCTGCATCTGTAGAACCCCCACCCAAATCTAATATAGCTAATGGAAAAGTTGTTCCTCTGGTAGTAAATGCCCCAAGCACTGCCATAACAGCTTCTACACCTGCTACTTCTACTGGTATACCTACCTCACACCTCAGTCCTTCAGCAAGTTCTTTCATAGGTAAGCCATCTGCTTTTACCATAGCAGCTAACGCTACTGCTCTTTCTAAACTTACCTCTCCTGCTAAAGCCCCTTTTACACTCAGAGGTACAAGGACATCCACGGCTAAAGCATCCTTGATATGTAGGTTTTGACTTTTAGATAGCTTGCCTATCTCACTTTTCATCTGACTAATCATCTGACCAATATTGCTACCAGGGGTTCCTTCTATATCTACAATTTCATTTGAAAGTTTCATAGCTTTCATGATAGCTTTACTTCCCTTATCAATATCTATCTCACTTTTCACTCCATCATCAAAGTAGATTTTAAGATTACCTGCAGGGATTTCTTTCTCTTTCACTTCTCCCCTTGGACTTCTTACAACTACCGCTGATCTCATTCCTATAAGACTTTTAGCTACTGGGATAATTCGTCTGGTTTCATTTGGTGTGAGTCCAAAAATATTGGCTATGCCATAAGGGTTACACAGGCTCTGCACTGTCATTCCCTCTCTAGCAACTTCTACCGCACAAGGCATATCTAAAGGAATTTTATCAATATACATTACCTCATCTACAATAGGTATCTTTTTATAGATCCTATTTTGAATCAGTACAGCTTCATCTTTTTGCACAATTGCTCCTTGTACTTTGACAGAAGTCGCATTTAACCTATTAGCTGCTTCTTGGTAACCTATATATTTTCCTATAATAACGATATATTCCTCATCTATTAAAGCTCTATCTAACTCTTCTATTTTGATAGTCCTTCC
>JBOGBZ010000023.1:0-12038 GCA_051656485.1 Cellulosilyticaceae bacterium | reverse complement strand
CTTTCTTGTTTGGAATGTTTTTGTGGTGATTACATTTTATCAAACAAAAGGTGTATTTTTGTATATAAACCTAAAATTTTTCTTCAAGGCTAGATAGTATCAGGTTTCAAAGTAATTTTAGTGGTGGGAAAGTTGAGTTTTTAACTTAAATTTTCATTTTATTTGTAAAGTACACTTGACATCCAACTTTCTTAGGTGTATATTGAGTGTAAAGGAAGCTTTACATATATTTTTTAGCTAGCATGTAAAGTATGCTTTACTACAGGAGGTGACTATATGAATAATATTGTGCGTAACTTAAGAGAAAAAAACAGTCTAACACAGCAAGACTTAGCTGACCAATTAGGGGTATCCAGACAAACGATCATTTCACTTGAAAACGGGAAATACAATCCCTCAATTATGCTAGCTTATCGACTTGCTAAGATTTTTAGTCTAGCTATTGAAGATGTATTTTTATTTGAAGAAGAATAAGGGAGGAATCATACAATGAAATGTCAAACAACAAAAATTCAAAGACTTATCGGTTCTATTATGTTAATAATCGGTGTATTAGTAGGAGTAGGTGCTAAATTTCTCACACACAATACATCTTTCCATGTAGATTATCTATATGGTGTATCTTGTGGAATGGTTGTAGCTAGTATTGCAGTACTCATTGTTGCTTATATCCGCAATAAAAACGAGAAATACCGTACAAAGGATATCATTAATGAGCAAGACGAACGTAATCAACTTATTTCTAGATGTGCCGCTAGTATTGCTTATAGCTTTTTATTTTATGGTATGACGCTTCTCTTCGTTGTCGACCTTTTCATACCGCTATCTTTTCATTTTGCAGCACTCTTTCTCATCCTAGCTACAGCTGTTGTTAACCTTATCGCTGCTAACTATTACGGAAAGAAATACTAAGTCATTATCTAGGGAAACTATTATCTATGGGGAGGTTTTTTATATGATGGATAAACAATTAGCAACTTATTTAGGGATTGATGTTTTAGGAATAGTAATGCTTTACTTTAGGGGAGATATAACACCAGGTCCACTTCAACTTATTGTAGCTCTAGCTGGAGGCATCTGCTGTCTAGCTGGGGTGTACCTAAGTATAAGAAGATCTACTGAGTTATCAAATGAAAATAAAAAAGAGAAATAAAAAAAGTCCTACTGAAATCAGTAGGACTTTTTTTATACGGAGAAGGTGGGATTCGAACCCACGGCCCCTTTCGGAGTCACTGGTTTTCAAGACCAGCTCCTTAAACCGCTCGGACACCTCTCCAAAGTTGTTATGTCAATTGCTCATTTATAATACCATTTTATTTGTCATATGTAAAGAGCTTTTTTATAATTTTTATGTGGATATAAATAGAAAAAAGCCCTGCTGAAATCAGCAGGACTTTTCTTAGACGGAGAAGGTGGGATTCGAACCCACGGCCCCTTTCGGAGTCACTGGTTTTCAAGACCAGCTCCTTAAACCGCTCGGACACCTCTCCAAGTCATTTATTACTTGTACATAATATCATATTATTGGTCATATGTAAAGTATTTTTATTGACTTAGATACTATTTTCTTCAATAATCTTTAGAAACTGATTTGCTGCTGGTGATAAAGATACACTTTTCAAGTAACAACACCCTATACTACGCCTTGGAATAGGTTGCATAAGCCTTATCTCATAGAGTCCTTTCTTTTCTAGGTACTCCTTTGAAAACTCTTTGACCACACAAGATACACCCAGATTAATCTTCGCAAACTCTAACAATAGATCATGTGAACCAAGCTCTATCTCTGGATTAATTTTAACCCCTTTAGAAGCCATATAACGTTCTACATACTGTCTTGAATTGGATTTATTTTCTAAAAATATAAGCGGTAAGTTATTTAATTCTTCTATGGCTATAGGGTTTTTGCTTAGTTTCTTATAGAATTCTCCTCCTACAAAAATATCGTGTATATAGAAACATTCCTTTATCTCAAAAGCTGTATCTTTGATAGGTAGGTTACATATGGCAAGATCAATCTCTCCTGATTTTAAAAGCTCGCATTGTTCTGGTGTGGTACGATTTACGATTTTAAGTTTAATCGCAGGATACTGCTTATGAAAATACTC
The DNA here is from genome assembly GCA_051656485.1 of Cellulosilyticaceae bacterium. Classification (GTDB taxonomy): domain Bacteria; phylum Bacillota; class Clostridia; order Lachnospirales; family Cellulosilyticaceae; genus JBOFDK01. Next base: position 9,930 of record JBOGBZ010000023.1, on the reverse strand, counting down.
TAAGTAAGGAAGTAAATAAAATTTAGATACTGCATCACTTACCCCTATCTTTAATTCACCCGCTTGTAAATGCAAGGACTGCTTCAGTCTATGCTCACCTGCTTCTATCATATTCATCGCTGCATGGACATGCTCAAACAACACTTGTCCTTCCGTAGTTAAGGTAACCCCTTTTGCCCCTCTCGTAAAAAGACGTGTATCTAAATCTGTCTCTAGCTGCATAATACTCTGACTCACAGCTGGCTGTGTCATATATAACTTTTTGGCTGCCTTTGAGAAACTTTGGCATACTGCAACTGTACAAAATACCTTATAGGCATCTAATTTAACACTCATATAAGTACTCCTTATACCTCTTATATTGTATATTTATTTTACTTATATCACCAAATGGTGTATATTACAAGAGTAGTTTAAAAAAACGTTCGATTTTTAATTCAAATTTATGATACATATAAAAGGAGAGATAACACATGGAAAGAATGGTAGGAACAGTAGTTAGAGGTCTTCGTGCACCAATTATTCGTGAGGGAGACGATATTACATCAATCGTTGTTGATAGTGTTTTAAAAGCATCAGAAAATGCAAGCTTTACAATTGAAGACAGAGATATCGTAACTGTTACAGAAGCGATCGTAGCTCGTGCTCAAGGTAATTACGCTTCAGTAGATGCAATCGCATCTGATGTTTCTGCAAAATTCGGTGATGATACTGTAGGTGTTATCTTCCCTATCCTTAGCCGTAACCGCTTTGCAATCTGTCTTCGCGGTATCGCTAAAGGCCTTAAAAAAGTAGTCCTTATGCTTAGCTACCCATCTGATGAAGTTGGTAATCACTTAGTAGACCTTGATTTACTTGATGAAAAAGGTGTAAACCCTTGGACAGACGTTTTAACAGAAGCTGAGTTCAGAAACTTATTCGGTTACAACAAACATACATTCACAGGTGTAGACTACATTGACTACTACAAAAACCTTGTGCAAGAAGCCGGTGCTGAGTGTGAAGTTATCTTCTCAAACAATCCTAAGACTATCTTAGACTATACAACAAGCGTTCTTACATGTGATATCCACACAAGATTTAGAACAAAACGTATCCTTAAAGCTAACGGCGGTACTAAAGTATTCGGTCTTGATGACATCTTACTTGAATCTGTAAATGGTAGCGGATACAACGAAAGCTACGGTCTTCTTGGTTCAAACAAAGCTACAGAAGAAACAGTAAAATTATTCCCACGTAACTGCCAACCAGTAGTAGATGCTATCCAAGCAGCTATCAAAGAAAAAACAGGTAAAACTGTAGAAGTTATGGTATATGGCGATGGCGCTTTCAAAGATCCAGTAGGTAAGATCTGGGAGCTTGCTGACCCAGTAGTATCTCCTGCTTTCACAGCTGGTCTTGACGGTCAACCAAACGAAGTAAAATTAAAATACTTAGCTGATAATAACTTTGCTCACTTAAAAGGTGACGAACTTAAAGCAGCTATCTCTGAATACATCAAAAATAAAGACGCTGACCTTACTGGAAATATGGTAGCTCAAGGTACTACACCTCGTAGACTTACAGACCTTATCGGTTCACTTTCAGACTTAACATCTGGTAGCGGTGATAAAGGTACACCTATCATCTACATCCAAGGTTACTTCGATAACTATACAAAATAATAAGTTTTAAAGCGATGAAAGTTTAACATATGTTAGACTTTCATCGCTTTTGTTTGTATATCTTATCTTTTATATAGCTATATTCTATTTCTTATTGTACACTATATTTAAACGTTTTATAACTAATCTAAATGGAGGTGTTACTTCCTTTTCTGGAATAATAATATTATGAGACTAACTTATGTACACAATTTATCTGGTGGTGAACTCATCGGAAAAGATATCCTAACACCTGATGGTGCTATTCTACTTAAAGCGAATACTACATTCCGTGAAGCCTTTAAAGATCGTTTATTAGACCGTGGCATCTCTGAAATATACATTAAAGATAATCTTTCTGAAGGTATCGAACCTCCCGAACTTATTTCCCAAAATATAAAAATGAAATTAAACAATCACTTACAATCTCAATTTGAATCCATCCAAAATGTGTTGAGTATCGACTTAGAAGAAATACATACTTTAACAACTACTATACTAGAAAATATGAGTGATCAAGACATTATCTTTGACATGATGGATCTCAAACGCAATGATAATTATACTTATGCTCATTGCCTTAATGTATCTATTATTAGTTGTGCCCTTGCAAAGAAGATGTCCTTTACTTTTGAAATGATAGAGAAAGTCGTGGCAGGTGCTCTACTACACGATATCGGTAAAATGGTCCTACCCAAAGACATTCTTAATAAACCGGGTAAATTAACACCTCATGAACGTGCTATTATGGAAACCCACAGTACATTAGGCTATGACTTAATCAAGGAAAATCCTACTATGAGCGCTATCTCAAAAGTCATTATACTTTGCCATCATGAACGTGAAGATGGTAATGGCTATCCTCTTCAAAAAGGTGCTGACCTTCATATCGCCTCTAAAATCGTGGCTGTGGCCGATGTATTTGATGCACTTATCTCTGATAGACCGTATCGTAATGGTTTCCCTATCAACGAAGCGCTACTACTTCTTAAGCAAGAAAGTTTAAATACAGATATTATTGCTATACTTGAAAAAATGGTAGCTTTCTATCCTGTGGGTTGTGCTGTGCGCCTTAATACCAACGAGATTGCTCTGGTAGAAAAAAACTATTCGGCAGATTTAAAGAAGCCATCCCTTCGTGTCATTTACGACTTAAATACACTTAGTCCTGTAAACTTCAAGTGTTCTCTTATGAATGATAATAATCGCTTTATCGTAGAAAGATTAGACGACCTGCCTTCTTCTATGCTTCAATAAATGGACAAAAAAAAGAGTCTTGATATTCATCAAGACTCTTTTTAGTACGTATCCACAGGGATTCGAACCCCGGACCCACGCCTTAGAAGGGCGTTGCTCTATCCAGCTGAGCTATGGATACATATGTTTTTGCTACTGGGATAGTATAGCACACTTATTGACATAAGTAAACACCTTTTATCCTCTTTTTTATGTTTCCCTATTTATAGCTTTTTATGCATATAAAAGGCTGCCTACTCAGACAGCCTTTTATAAACTAAATCTTATCCAATAAGTGCTTTTACAGCTTCTGCAAATGCGTCTACTTGTGTTTCTGCATCCGTAGCATCTTTTCCTATTACTGATAAGTAAATTTTCATTTTTGGTTCTGTACCAGATGGACGTACGACAAACCATTTGCCATCTTCTAAGATGAACTTCATAACGTTTGATGTTGGTAAGTTGATGACTTCTTCAACACCTTCGATTAGGTTACGCGCTACTGATAACTTGTAATCTTCTACTCTAGCAATCTTAATGCCAGCTACTTCTACAGGTGTGTTTTCTCTAAGGCTTGTAAGGATACCTGCAATCTTTTCTTGGCCATCTTTACCTTCCATTGTAATAGAGATAAGCTCTTCTTTGTAGTAACCATGCTTTACAAATAAATCTTCAAGTGCTTCATAAAGGTTCTTACCTTGCTCTTTATAGTAAAGTGCCATCTCTGCAATAAGTACAGACGCGATGACAGCATCTTTATCTCTTACGAATTCTCCTGAAAGGTAGCCATAACTTTCTTCGAAACCAAGCATAAAGTTGTTTGAACCTGTCTCTAAGAATTCCTTAATTTTTTCACCGATGTATTTAAATCCTGTAAGTACATCTAACATCTGTGCATCATATGATTTACATACTGCTCTTGCCATTTCTGATGTTACGATTGTTTTGATGACTGTGTCCTTTTGTGAAAGGATACCCATCTCTTGTCTTGCACCAAGTACATAATCTGTAAGAAGGATACCTACCTGGTTCCCTGTAAGTACTTTGTAATTACCATTTGCTTCTTTTACGACTACCCCGATACGGTCACAGTCTGGATCTGTACCGAAGATAAGGTCCGGAGAAAGCTCTTTTGCCATATCAATCGCAAGTTCAAATACTTTTTTATCCTCTGGATTTGGATAAGGTGCTGTAGGGAAGTTACCATCTGGTAACTCTTGCTCTTTTACGATTGTTACTTTTTCAAAACCTAAACGACTAAGCATTGCACGTACTGGTATATTACCACTACCATGAATTGGTGTATAAATGATATGTAAGTTCTTTGCTTTTTCTTTGATAAGGTCTTTACGAATGCAAAGTGTCTCCACTTTTTCGTAGTATGCATAATCTACTGCTTCACCAATGTATTCTAATAAGCCTTCTTTTTCCGCTGCCTCTAAAGACATTGTCTTTACATCATTAAAGATGTCTACTGCATCAATGATCGCTAGTGTTTGTGCTGCCATAGCATCTGTGACTTGTCCACCGTCTGAACCATATACCTTGTAACCATTGTACTCTTTTGGATTATGGCTAGCAGTAATAACAATACCTGCTTGTGTTTCTAAGTGTCGTACAGCAAATGAAAGCATTGGTGTTGGACGAAGTGCTTCATAAAGATATACTTTTACACCATTAGCTGCAAGTACACCTGCTGCTGCTTCTGCAAATTCTGTACTCATATTACGTGAATCGTATGCAATCGCAATACTTGGCTTCTCATAAATCTGAGTAAGATATGTTGCTAAGCCTTGTGTAGCTTTTGATACTGTATGATTGTTCATACGATTGCTACCCGCAGCAATCTTACCACGAAGACCTCCTGTACCAAACTCTAAGTTTTTATAGAATCTATCTTCGATTTCTTTTTCATCTGATAGTGTTTTTAATTCTTCTCTTAAGTCAGCGTCTACCTTTTCTTCTTCTAACCATCTCATGTAATTTTGTTTATAATCCATGTTGTCCTCCGATACTTGTGATTTACAATTCTTCTCATTACTACTTACAATTTTATCACAAATTTCTACAGAACTAAACTTTTTTACACTAAAAATAGACACCATTTCCTTTTTTAGAAAAAGTCACAAATAAAGTTTTTCTTTGGATAAAAGACTTGTTTTATTTTTTCATCTGCTATTTCATAAGCATCTACATACCCTATAAGCATTCTAGAAAACTCACTTATCTCTAATGCTATATCATATACGTCTGTATGTGTAACCTCACAGCACTTACCATCTCTAAACGTCACTTTGAAACTTCTATTGTTCTCTTCTATGTAAGTATCATGAATTTTAATACTTACCTCTCCACTACCTACGTAGCGTGCCATCCAAAGTGCTTTTTCTACATTAAGTACTCTTCCCATACCATTGAACTTAATCTCTCTCTGAAAATCTTTCATGCTCACTTCAGGTAACATACGTTGAAGTGCCTGATCCACTGGCATAGGTATTTTTACTCGATTAAAGTAGCTACTATAAGAAGCCACATGATTGATAAGCCCTTGTAATGCTTCTTGATCTAAGAAGTAGAATGCATCACATTCCATAATGACCTGGCCTGTCATCTGATCACATTCTTTTCTAAAACCTATAACGCCTCTAGGTTCCCCTCCATCATTTCGCCATACGAAAGTATACTTACCTTGTAAAGCTGGCTCATCACAGATGATCTTTTTCCAGTCATATACTTCTCTCACAAAAGAAAGATTATGGTTCTGCATATACCTGCCATATACTTCTGCGATGGCATCATAACAAGACCCTTTCTCGTTAAGTTCTATCGTTCCTTTTACATTTTTATCTCTTCTTAAAGTGGTCATTTCAAAGTCCCATATGGCTTTCTCTGAACACAACTCATACCCAAACTGTCTATAAAAAGCGCTACTAAAAGGATACAGGTATGAAAATACATGACCATTTCTATAACTATCCTTTAAATGCTCTTTAAAACAATTAGCAATGACACCTTTGCCACGATATTGTGGTAGAGTAGACACACCACCTATACAAGTACAAGTCGTTTCATGGCCATCAAAACGTATTGGGGCTGGGAATCCACCTAGATAACCCATCATATTGCCCTGCTCATCAAAAGCTGCCCATTTATCTTTATAGTGCACTTCCTCGCGAGTCATAGGATTAGCCTTTATTTGATTTAACTTTTCTAAGGATACATCTTCTTTTGTCGTGGTAAATTCAAAAGCTATATTAAATACTTCACACGTTCTTAGTACTTCTTCTTCTACGATTTGTCTAACGATCATCTATATCTCCCCCTGTTCTACTACAACTAAAATAGTCTTAATCTCATATGGTTTTACCTTTAAAGTAATTTTCTCCGCTCTTAATACATCTTCTATTGGTCGCTCCATTAAGTCTGCTTCCATCCATCCTTTAGTATCAAATCCTAAATCTACAGTGACGTTCTGTGTGGCACCTGCGTAGTCATGAAGTCGTATCACTAAGTATTTGCCGTCTTCTGACCATTTGATAGCATCTAATTCTATCTGTTCATTATCAATAGTTATAAGACTAGTCATTAACTGGCTAGACTTTCCTTTGACTGCTTTTAAAGGTTGATGTAACCACCAGCTATTTGGGACCGTGTGACCTGCTACAAAATCACCTGTATGTGGTAGCAGACTATATGTAAATGTATGCTCTCCTTGATCTTGTTCTGGATCTGGATAAGTTCCTGCACGAAGAAGTGTAAGTCTCATGACATTGTCTTTAATATCATGGCCATATTTACAATCATTGATTAAACTCACCCCGTAATTTCTCTCTGATAGGTCTACCCACTTATGTGCTACTGTCTCAAATTTTGCTAAGTCCCAACTTGTGTTCCAGTGGTTTGCACGTCTTACGTTACCATACTGAATGTCATAGGTTGCATAATTGGTACGAATATCTACTGGGAATGCTACTTTTAATAATTGTTTTTTCTCATGCCAATCAACCCATGTCTTAAAATCGATACGTCTACTATGGGCATAGAAAATGATGTCTTGCTTAATGGCACTAGACATAAAGCTCCACTCTAACGTCACCACTAACCTTAAAGCATTGTGTTCTTTTATGGATAAATTGGTCAGAGTCGTAATTTCTCGCATCTTCTCTTGATAAAATACATCAATGTCCCAAGCTTCAAAAGCTAGTGGCTTATCTTCAAATAATTGAAGTACATTTCCTCTTTGTTCTGCTGCCAACACTTGACGTTGATTCGACTTATCATAAAACTTTTCTAGTTGACCTTTATCATTCATCCTTACGCTGTAAAAAGGTGTCTCAATAGCATGCCCGTTCACTTTAAATGATGTGGTACTGATAGATGTTGGAACTTTCTCAAAGAAGATAGTCTTCCACCCCATAGCAGGCACTTCATCTACTTGTACATACCACTTATCTTCCTTCACTGCTTGTAGTACATTACCTTCATGGTCTAGCCATCTACCTTCTGCAGTTTCTTCTAACTCTACTAATTCACTTCTATCCCAGTTGGTCGCATTCATGATGGTATAAGTATGCGCCTCACCATCTACAAGTGCTTTTACCGCTTTTTCTTCTACTTCTTGTGCGATATACTCCGCGTCTGCATACTCCTTACGAGAATCCTCATAAACTTCCTTGATAGATGAGCCTGGAATAATATCATGGAATTGATTACGAAGTATAATCTTCCAACCATCGGTCAATCTTTCTTGCCCTGACACGGAAGACTTCTGTTCTAGCACACCTCCCATGGCATTAAGCCATTCCACCTCTCTATAGCGGAACTCTAAATGTCTATTCATCTTTTTATTGTATGCTTGACTTGTGTAAGTACCTCTATGATACTCTAGATATAATTCACCATCCCATGTATGTACGTATTGATCCTTCTGCTGAATCTTATCTCTTAGACCTCTGAAGTAATCTTTTGCTGTACCCATCTTTGTATTTGGCAGTCCTGGTATACGGTCTAACTGACGTCTATTTTCCAGCATCTCACGATTAACACCACCTCCACCATCTCCAAATCCATAAGCTACTAGCATATCACTTGTAAGTTGCTTCTCACTATAATTGTCATACACACCTTTTACAATCTTTGGACTTAGCTGTCCATTATATGTATAGATCCAGCTATCCTTTTCACTCCATGGGTCTGGTGTCGTTAAGAAATGTGTAATGACTTCACTACCATCTATCCCTCTCCATTTGAATGTATCATGAGGCATTCGATTGTATTGATTCCAACTTATCTTGATGGTCATAAAAGTATCTATTCCCGATTTTTTGAGAATCTGAGGTAATGCCCATGAGTAGCCAAATACATCTGGTAACCATAGGTACTCTACATCTTGATCAAACTCTTCTTTGATAAATTTACTTCCTATGAGAATCTGACGTGTAAGGGATTCACCTGATGTTAGATTACAGTCTGCTTCAAGCCACATCGCACCATCTACTTCCCATCGTCCTTCATCTACGCGGGCTTTAATCTTTTCATAAATGTCAGGGAAATCTTGCTTGATATAATCATACAACTGTGGTTGTGTCTGTAAGAAGATATACTCTGGATACTGCTCCATAAGTCGCAGTACTGTCGAGAATGATCTTGAACACTTCTCTCTCGTATGCTTAAGTCGCCATAACCAAGCAACATCTATATGTGTATGCCCTACACAAGTTACATTCACTAGCTCTTTCTTCTCGCAGCTATCTATATATGTATTCAGCATTTTACTTGCTTCATAAACAGTCTCATAGAATGCTTCTGAGCCTGGATAAGACCAATCAATACACTTAAAAGCTTTATCTAACTGTAGTCTTAATTGAACTTGTATCGGATTATTCTCATCTAATATTTTTATAGTTTCATAAACCATCTTTGATAAATAATAAAATTGGTCCACTTCTTCATCTATCCAAGCTAGATCTGCCTGCTTGATACAATGCTCCTGTGGTTTCTGCACACCACCACCTTCAAGACCTGACCATAAGCGAAAAGTGAGTTCAATAGGCTGATGCATCGCTTCCTCTTCAAAGAAGACTTCTTTGTGATTAGAATCTACTCCTTGATAAATAGCTTCATTTACGTAAAGTAATGATTCGAATCCATAATTATTCCCATGCCCTGTATTCCCATAATCAAAGATGCCTAATACTTTCTTTCCCATCCACGCTTTAGGTATATCTATCTTCTTGTGAAGCCATAAATACTTGTCTCGACCTACCCACACATCACCTATTTTTAGTGTCTCTCCTAGAAATCTTTCTGGTAAAGATGGATTTACTTCACCTGAAGTGTCCTCCATACATGCTAATTCTTCTAAGGATACAACATCTCGATACCTTAATTTGTCCAATTCTTGTATGCGTACTTCTAGTTTTTTGTCTGTCAAAAACATCTTTCTAACCCTCTCTATTCTTAATAATGACATAATACTATAGTAGCATTTATTTTTTTAAACTTATATGGACTTTTTTGGTTATTTTTTTAGACAAAACAAAAAGCCCCAGAAACTTTTCTACAAAAGCTTCTAGGACTTCTTTTCATTGCGGAGTCAGGACTTGAACCTGAGACCTTCGGGTTATGAGCCCGACGAGCTGCCAACTGCTCCACTCCGCGACATTAACTACCTCATCCTCACTATCGTTCGGTTCGGTATATTATAAGCTTATTTCATAAGCTTGCATCTTGTCTTACAACAATCTGTATTTCACTACGTGAAATAAAATATAAATAAGGCAGCCACCTACTCTCCCGGTCCGTCTCCAGACAAGTACCATCGGCCGCTTAGGTCTTAACCTACGTGTTCGGTATGAGAACGGGTGTGTCCCCTAAGCGCATCGCCACCTTAAATTTTTAGAGCTTGTACTCTCAAAAACAAATACTATTTCGATAGTTAAAACTTGGATTTTAAATCCCATTTAACCTTTTTCAGGTCAAACCCTCGAACCGTTAGTATTGGTCAGCTACACATGTTACCATGCTTACACCTCCAACCTATCTACCTCAT
>JBOGBZ010000022.1:0-27475 GCA_051656485.1 Cellulosilyticaceae bacterium | reverse complement strand
GATGGATTAATAATTTATAATTGTGTATAATATTTTATATAAATTCAAATATAGGAGGTTTGAGGATGGGATTGACATTAACAGAAAAAGTGCTTCAAGCACACCTTGTAGAAGGAGAAATGGTTAAGGGAGAAGAGATAGGGATTACAATTGACCAGACTTTAACACAGGACTCAACAGGTACGATGGCGTACCTTCAATTTGAAGCAATGCATATCGATACAGTGAAGACAAAGCGTTCAGTGGCATATATCGATCATAATATGCTTCAGCAAGGCTTTGAAAATGCAGATGACCACAAATATATTCAGACAGTGACCAATAAGCATGGTATTTATTTTTCAAGACCAGGCAATGGGATTTGTCACCAAGTGCATGTAGAGCGTTTCGGTGTACCTGGGCAAACACTACTTGGGTCAGATAGCCATACACCAACAGGTGGTGGTATAGGAATGATTGCTATTGGTGCAGGTGGTTTAGATGTAGCTGTAGCAATGGGTGGTGGTACGTATTATATTACAATGCCACAAATTGTTAATGTAGAGCTTATAGGAAAGCTCAAACCTTTTGTATCAGCAAAAGATGTGATTCTTGAAGTGCTTAGAAGGCTCAGTGTGAAAGGTGGCGTAGGTAGAGTCATCGAGTATACAGGCGAAGGGATTAAGACACTTACAGTGCCAGAGCGTGCGACCATTACCAATATGGGAGCAGAGCTTGGTGCGACCACATCTATCTTCCCTAGTGATGATGTGACACGTACTTTCTTAGAAGCACAAGGAAGAAGCGAGGCTTGGACCGAGCTTCTTCCAGATGCAGATGCAAGCTACGATGTCAAAGTAGTCATCGACTTAAGCGAGCTTGAGCCATTAGTTGCTATGCCACATAGCCCAGACAATGTAGCAGCAATTAGCGAAGTAGCAGGAACAAAAGTGAATCAAGTAGCAATCGGAAGCTGTACCAACGGTTCTTATCTCGACTTAATGCGCGTCGCTAAAATCCTTAAAGGCAAGACTGTGCATCCAGATGTAAGTCTCGTCATTTCTCCAGGTTCGAAGCAAGTGCTTACCATGCTTGCACAAAACGGTGCATTGGCAGACCTTGTGGCAGCAGGGGCACGTATCTTAGAGTCAGGCTGTGGGCCTTGTATTGGAATGGGGCAAGCGCCTGCCACAGATGCGATCTCTCTTCGTACCTTTAACCGTAACTTTAAAGGTAGATGTGGCACCACTTCAGCAGGGGTGTATCTAGTGAGTCCAGAGACAGCAGCGGCAAGTGCACTTTCAGGTGTGATCACAAATCCTATGACTCTTAAAAATGTAGATGTAGCAGTAGAAATGCCAGAAAAATTCGTAGCAAGTGATAATATGGTGGTATCACCAAGTGAGGCACCAGAAGCAGTAGAAGTAGTGAGAGGGCCAAATATCAAGCCATTCCCACTGAATGAGATGCTTACAAGCTGTGAAGGTAAAGCATTGATCAAGGTAGAAGATAACATTACGACAGATCATATCATGCCTTCCAATGCGAGCTTACTACCCTTTAGATCCAATGTGCCTTACCTTGCAGAGTTTTGTCTTGCACCATGTGATGAGGCATTCCCAAGCCGTGCAAAAACTTACGGTGGCGGTATCATTATAGGTGGCGATAACTATGGTCAAGGCTCATCAAGAGAGCATGCAGCTTTAGCACCACTCCAATTAGGTATCAAAGCAGTGGTGACCAAGAGCTTTGCACGTATTCATAAAGCAAACCTTATTAACTCAGGGATTTTACCACTTGTATTTGAGAATCCAGCAGACTATGACACCATCGATGTCTTAGATGACTTGAGTATTGAAAATGTACGTGAGCAAGTAAGTGCCGGTAGTGAAGTGAAGATGTGTAATAAAACGAAGGGACTTACATATGTATTAAAGTTAGAAGTATCTGATAGAGAGCGTCAAATGCTTTTATACGGTGGCAAGATCAATATGATTAAAGAGATGGCAAAAAACGAGGGGGTATAAGAAAATGGAGAAATTACAAGTAGCAGGTGCACACTTTGCAGCACTCGTAGAAGAACAACTTAAGCGTGTGGAACGCATGAAAAATGACACAGAGGAAGTAGACTACACAACCAAAGAAAAAATTATCATTGGATGTTGTGGTGGAGATGGTATCGGTCCAGCCATTACAGCAGAAGCAGAACGTGTGTTACAAGAAGTCTTAAAAGAAGAAGTGGCAAGTGGTAAGATTGAATTTAGACAAATCGAAGGGCTTACTATTGAAAATCGTATCGCTGTGAATCAAGCGATTCCAGAGGATGTGCTTGAAGAACTTAAAGCATGTGACGTCATCCTTAAAGGACCAACGACGACACCAAGTAAAGGTGATGGACCAAATATCGAAAGTGCCAACGTAGCGATGCGAAGAGAACTAGATTTATTTGCAAATGTTCGTCCAGTAAAAGTAGAAGAAGAAGGCATCGACTGGACTTTCTTCCGCGAAAATACAGAAGGCGAATATGTACTTGGAAGCAAGGGGATTCATGTAGATGAAGACGTCGCTTTCGATTTCAGAGTTATTACCACACAAGGTGTAAGACGTATTGCAAAAGCTGCTTTTGACTTTGCACGTAACAATGGGAAAAAGCATGTGGCAATCATTACAAAAGCGAATATCCTTAAGAAAACAGATGGTAAATTCTTAGAGATTTGCTATGAAGTAGCGAAGGAGTATCCAGAAATTCAGGCAGATGACTGGTTCATCGATATTATCTCAGCGAACTTGATTAATGAAAAGGTAAGAGGACAATACGAAGTATTCGTACTACCTAATCTTTATGGCGATATCATCACAGATGAGGCAGCTCAAATCCAAGGTGGCGTAGGAACAGCAGGCAGCGCGAATATCGGTAGCCGCTATGCCATGTTTGAAGCCATCCATGGTAGTGCACCACGTATGGTGGAGACAGGACGTGCAGGATACGCAAATCCAGCAAGTATGATTAAAGCAGCAGAGCTTCTCCTTCGTCACATTGGTTATGCAGACCGTGCAGACCGCGTGGTAAAAGCCCTTAAGGTTGCCAATGACACCATTCATATGACAGGACGTAGTGATGGTGCTACAGGTAGAGACTTTGCAGATTGTGTAATCGAACATATCTAGATAAAATAGCCCTACCCCGTATAGCAATCGTTGGGGTAGAGCTGTTTTTTTTAGAGAGCAGTAAAGAACAATTGTTCTTCTGCTTTGCGGCGGCGAACTAAGCCGTCTTTATAGCGCATTGCACTTCCCCAGTACACTACTATGTTGTGACCTAGTTCTTCCACTGTCGCAGAATGACTTACAAGTTCATGGAGACCGCCTTTGCCACGATTGTAGCAGTAGGACATAAGGGCATTGCACTGATTAGCGTTTAAGTTTTTGAATTTGGCTAAAGCCACCTCATCCACATGCTTGCAGTAGCTTTGTAAGTCCTTGATGAGCGTGTCATCAGCTTGTTTCTGTGTCCAAACGGTGGTTGCAGTAATACTAGTATCAAAACTATGACCGTAGCCAATGGTGAAGTACTGCTCACCAGCAAGTTTGTAAGCCTTGAGGCTACAGCCTTCGAATTGTTTGATGAGTTTGATGCCTAATGGATTGATTTGCATAATCATTGCCTCCTCATAAAGATATACTTATAAAATATGTACATACCAACTTAGACGTGTCGGTATTTTGAATCTTAAAGTGATAATTTTAAGATTCAGGTATATTTAGGACAAGCTTCCACATATATATAGGGTAAAAATGACCATTTAATAGTGGGAGGGATACCGATGAAGAGGTTTATTAAGCAATACTGGTGGTTGGGCTGTCTTATACTTATGGTTGGCATCATTGTGATAGGTATAGGTTATAAGGAGAGTTCGAGTCGAGTGATTAATCATTATATAAGGGCTATTAATGAGAAAGACTATGAAAAAGTATATGAAGTATTACATAAAGATGCAACGGTTAATGAGACGAATAAGCAAAGCATTCTAATGTATCTTGAAGATTATTTTCAGCGAACTCAATTGATGAAGATGAAGAAGGGGAAACGAGAGTCTTTAGAAGGGCGAGAGTATTATAAAGTTACCTATGGGTTTAGAGAAAGTCAGTTCGAAAGTGGACTTAGTGTAATCAAAGACGAGGAAGGATGGCGCATTTTGTTTCCATTCAAGGTAAGTGATGTAACTGTTCATGCACCGCTAGGCAGTACAGTATTGCTAGATGGTAAACCTATGGAAGAAAAAGCAGATGGCAGGTATTATGTGGATGCTGTACTGCCGGGAGAGCATGTGATAGATGTGACGTTTGCGAATGCAGGGTACAAAGCGTATCAACAACGCATCACACTACCAAAGGATAAAGAAGTAAGGGTTCCTTGTGAGATGATTGCTGTCAATATGGATGTACCCGCGTCTCGAATCGTCACGTTCTCAGGGAAAGAGCGTGTAAGTACGGGGGAGGAACTGGTGTTTGGGCAAGTGCTTCCGGGAAACTATACGGTGAAAGTAGTAGATCCTAATGGTGTTTTTGAGACACAAGAAGAAGTGTTTGCGATTCAGAAAGATACCAATAAGTTGGTGTTTGATAAATCTAGGCTTTCAAAGCAAGGTGAAGAGGCAATTGATACATATCTTGAAAAATTTTATGGTTCTTACGCGGAAGGGATTAGGACGCAAGATACGTCTTTTTTGCAGAAGTATTTAGTACCTGAAGCGACACAAGTTGAGACACTTTATAAAGAATGGTTTATCGAGAATAAAAAAGTAGTAGATGCAAAAATGACCTATGAGGTAAAAGAACTAAAGCCAATAGCAGATGATTTGATAGAAATCCAGTTAGTAGAAAAAGTAGAGCTACTGAATAAAGAAACGGATGAGGAGAGAGCCTATGCTATTTTGCTGAAGTCACAAATGGTGTTACAACCCGTAGGTAAAAATTACCTGATACAGTCAAAAACCATAGAAGAAAGCATGGTTTCTTATAAAGATGCAGATGGAAAATGGATTGCCTATTGAAGTTTTAGGGAAATTTGATACAATAAGTGGTATACATAGATACACGTACCGAAGGTGCGGGTAAGGAGGAAGGAAGAAAGTGTCATATCATATGCAAGGAACAGACAAGTCTTCGCTTAGGGGGAAAGTGTTTACGAGTATAAGGGAAGCAATCTTAGATGGGACCTACAAAAAAGGAGACGTCATCCGAGAAAGTGCTATCGCCCAACAATTAGGGGTAAGCCGAACACCAGTAAGAGAAGCCATTAGACAGCTTGAATTAGAAGGATTAGTAGAGTCTATCCCAAATAAAGAAACCATTGTATCAGGCATCACAGAAGAAGATGTACATGATATTTTCTTGATACGATCACGCCTAGAAGGCTTGGCAGCTAGAAAAGCAGCCGAACGTATCACAGAAGATGAACTGAAAGAATTAGAAGAGGTTTTGGCACTTACTTCATTTTACGCGGAAAAACATGATGCGAATGCACTTAAAGAGCTGGATCATCGTTTCCATGAAGTGATTTATAAAGCAACTAAAAGCAAAACATTAAATCATATGTTATCAGATTTTCATCATTACATTCAAAAAGCGAGAAAATTATCTATTGCGACACCAGGACGTGCGAAGAAAGTCGTTGAAGAACATCAAAGCATTTATGAGGCACTTGTTCAAAAAGATGGGGACGCAGCAGAGCGTTTGATGGATGAGCATGTACGTAAAGCGGCAAACAATATGAAAATAGACTAAACAAAAAGGATATTGCCACGTGGCAATATCCTTTTTGTTTAGTCTTCTAATGTAAGGAGCTCTTCAGAGAGAGACTCCCATTCTTCATAAAGGGAAGAGATGGTATCACTAATAGATGTCTTCTCATCCATAATCTCTTTTGATTTCGAAGGGTTGGTATACACTTCTTCAAGGCATAACTGTTCGTCAAGTTGAAGGAGTAGTGCTTCCTTAGCTTCGATGGTTTCTAGAGTAGTACTAATAAGTGTCTTTAGTTTTTTGATACGATTTTGAAGTTCTTTTTGTTTTTTCCAGTCTACCTTAGTATCTGAAGCTGGGGTATGAATTGCTTTAGTTGTGGCGACTTCTTTTTTCTTTTCTGTATAATAATCATAGTCCCCTAGGTAGAGGGTAACGCCGTCATTTTGCATTTCAAGGACTTTATTTGCAGTCTGATTGATAAAGTAACGGTAATGCGATATGTAAATAAGTGTCCCTTCGTATTGAGTAAGGGCATTTTCTAATACTTCTTTAGACATCATATCCAAGTGGTTGGTAGGCTCATCTAGCAGAAGGAAATTAGCTTTAGAAAGCATCATCTTTGCAAGGGCTACACGACCTTTCTCCCCACCACTTAAAGTATGGATCGGTTTGAAGACGTCTTCGCCAGTGAATAAAAAGGCAGCTAACACATTGCGGATATGACCATTGGTCAAATCCGGAAAGGCGTTATGAAGCTCATCAAAGATGGTGAGTGAACCGTCTAAGGTAGCATGCTCCTGGTCATAGTACCCGATACAGACGTTCGTACCCTTGGAAACGCTTCCTTCGGAAATGGCACTATCACCCATAATCATCTTAAATAAAGTAGTCTTTCCGATGCCGTTTGGACCTACGATGGCGATTTTATCACCTTTCTTAATATCAAAGGTAATGTTTGAGAATAAAGAACCATCCTCGAAAGACTTGCCAAGCTGATTCACAAACAGTACATCATTGCCACTAGGCATACGTGGTGTCAAGATAAGGTTCATTGGCTTATTGTCAATCATAGGCACTTCTATGACTTCTTGCTTATCTAATAATTTTTCACGACTACGAGCGCGCTTTATGGACTTTTCACGATTAAATTGGCGTAGTTTGGCTATAATACTTTTTTGACGGGCAATCTCTTGCTGCTGCTTTTCATAAGCGTGCATGGTCGCTTCGTAAACTTTAGCACTTTCGATGAGATAGTAGCTATAGTTCCCGTGATAGACAGCTGCTTTGCCGAATTCAAGGTGGATAATCTTAGTCGCTACTTTATCGAGGAAATAGCGATCATGGGAGATGATTAAGACAGCACCTTTATAAGTACGTAAATAATTCTCGAGCCATTCAGTAGCAGCGATGTCTAAGTGGTTGGTAGGCTCATCGAGAAGCAGTAAATCAGGTTCTTCAAGAAGAAGCTTTGCAAGAGCCACACGAGTTTTTTGACCACCAGAAAGGATGGAGAATGGTTTATCATACACATCACTTTCAAGGCCTAGGCCTTTTAGAACGCCTTTTACCAAGCTTTTGTACTCATAGCCTTTCTTATCTTCAAAAGTAAGACGAAGTGCATCATAGGCATGGGTAAGTGACTCCGAATGGGTATGTGCGATTTCATCAGCCATTTGGTGGAGCTTTTCTTCCATGGCAATGACTTCATCAAAGACACTTAAAAGGGTGTCATAAACGGTAGCAGATGTATCAAAGGTGAAATTTTGGCTCAGGTAGCCTACCTTTGCTTGCTTTGCAAAATAAACTTCTCCGTCATCTGGAAGGAGTTCACCTGTAAGGATGCGGAAAAGCGTTGTCTTGCCTGCACCGTTATTACCAATCAAAGCGACTTTTTCATTATCTTCTATATGAAATTGGATTTCTCTTAAAACGATTTCTTCATTAAAAGCTTTTTTTATGGAATTACATGCAACGATCATAATATACCTGCTACTCAAAATATGGACAAATCTACCCATATCGAGATAATTACTGTTTCAATGTGTCTGATTTTGTGATTATAAACAATACACTACTCTCATTTGATGTGACACTCCACAGTCGTAAATTCCCGACTAGCCATCGGTACATACTTACAGTAACGTGATTATGCTATCCTATAAGTTTTTGCTTCTCTCAGATTAATACTCGCCTGGAAATCTCTATCAATTACCAATCCACACTCATTACAAACATAAACTCTATCAGAAAGTTTTAAGTCTTTCTTAATAGTTCCACAACATGAACATAGTTTAGAAGATGGATACCATCGATCTACTACTCTAAGCTCAATATCGTTTTGTCTGCACTTGGTAGTAAGTTTCACCCTAAACTCATAAAACTTTTGCTGTGCAACGATTTTTGATAAGTGATGATTTTTCATCATGCCTTTTACATTCAAATCTTCAATAGTAATTGAACTTGGTTTTTGTTCAATTATTTCTGCGACACATTTGTTAATATAATCAGTACGAATATTGGTTAGTCTTTGATGAAGCCTTTGCACTTTAACTACTTGTTTATGGATATTTTGTCTAGTAGCTTCTCCTTTTTTAGTTTTATTATGCGTTTTAAGACATTCATATTTCCTTGAAAGTCTTACTTGTTCACGTTTTAACTTCTTCTCTAATTGCTTAACCCTTGAATTTTTATTAATATTTTTCATGGTCATTTCATTGCTCATAATGGCAAGATCTTTCAAACCCAAATCAATACCTATCGGTTCTGATTTAGCTTTGTGATTTTTAACTTCTTCTATTTCACAAACGATTGATACATAGTATCTTCCTGCTTGCTCTGTAATTGTGCCATTGATAACTTTTGCATGAGTTGGGATATAACCAAACTCTTTCAGCCTAACCCATTTGAGCGTAGGGATATTAACTTTGTGACGTTCAATTTTCCAATCTGTCTTATTGTTCTTCGGAAAGTATAACCCGACTTTCGACTTGCTTTTTTTCTTAAATTTAGGGAATTGTGTTTCGCCTTTAAAGAATTTCCTAAAAGATAGTTCTGCATTACATATGGCTTTCTTTCTAGCTTTACTACCACAATCATTAATCCATTTATATTCATCCAAAACTTTGACTTCGTTGTTGATATACTTATCAAAGGCATTAGCTGACATAAAAGCTTTTTTCTTATCTAGTTTTGCATCTTTGAAATCTTGATAAAGAGATTGGTTCTGGGCAAGATAAGCATTGTAGAGCCATCTGCAAACGCCTAATGATTGATTGATTTTCTGCATCTGTTGTTTTGTTGGCTTTAATTCCACTTTATATGCTCTTTGCAATCTATTCATCCTCCGCTATTTTCTTCTGGTATTTCCTTAATCAATAGATGCGATAACACCTTTAAATTCAAGCTACTGGTCATAAGTATAATAACGTCTATCTTTAGGTTTATAGTTTGTAAAGTGTTTCATGTGATTATCAACTCCTTTGAGTATATTTAAGCACATTTATCAACATTTTTATCAACTAAAGAGTTCTCCTACATTCTGTAATTATCTTAACAGAAATAGTTGAAAAATAAAAGTAGGATAGATTGACAAAAAAAAAACTAAAATGCTATACTGGGAATAATAAGGTAAATACCGAAATAAAAGGAAGGAGGGGATGAAATGGCAGAAGAAAGAAAAATTTCTATGGCAGTTATCAGACGATTACCGAGATATCATAGGTATCTTGGTGAATTATTAGACAATGGTGTAACTAAAATTTCTTCTAGAGAACTTAGTGAAAGAATGAAAGTGACAGCATCTCAAATTAGACAAGACCTAAACAATTTTGGTGGCTTTGGACAACAAGGGTACGGATATAACGTAGAATATTTACACAAAGAAATAGCTAAAATACTAGGGCTAGATAAGACGCATTCAATGATTATAGTAGGGGTTGGTAACTTAGGACAAGCACTAGCGAACTACAATTCATTTAGTAAAAGAGGCTTTAATCTTGTAGGACTTTTCGATGTGAATCCACGCCTTGTAGGCATGAGCATTCGCGGTATTGAAGTATTAGATATCGATAAGATGGAAACGTTCGTCAAAGAACATAAAGTAGATATCGCTATCCTTACAATGCCAAAGACTCGCGTCAAAGAAACTGCAGAGAACTTAGCATCTTGGGGAGTAAAAGGGCTATGGAATTTCTCAGCAGTAGACTTATTCTTACCAGATGGTGTACACGTAGAAAACGTTCACTTATCTCACAGTTTAATGACGCTTGCTTATAAGTTAAATGAAGATACAGATGTAGAAATATAAAGGTCTTCAGGCACTTAAAAAAACTCTCAACTTAAAAATGTTCATTTATCATGTTACTAAAAATAACAAGATAGATGGACATTTTTTGTTTATCATATAGAGAAGGATAAATAAAAAAGAAAGTGGCTTTAAAGACAGAGGAAAAGAGCAACCCCAAGCAAATGATAAAAGAATATTAGAAATATAGTAAACTGACTTTTAGAAACGGATATAAATGATAAGAGAAATTAATATGATAAACTACTATGGGAATCTATATTATTAAGAAAGTAATGGAAAGTTTTTAATCATATTTAAAAACAATGCTAAAAGTGATACAATCAATGGAAGATAAATGAACGCAATCAATATGAGGAGATAAACGATGAAAGAAAAAATAAATTTAATTGATATATTTTGTGGATGTGGAGGATTCTCAAAGGGGTTTGAGAATGCAGGATACAATGTCAAAATGGGAATAGATATATGGGCTGATGCAAGTAATACTTATAAAAAGAATTTTCCAAATGCGATTGCACTAAATCAAGATATAAATAATATAACCGCAGAGGAAATACTCATTAAATTGAAGTGTAGCCCAGAAGAAATTGATATAATTATTGGAGGGCCACCATGTCAAGGATTTTCAGTATCAGGGAAAAGGATGATAGATGATCCTAGGAATAGTCTTTACAAGGGATATGTAAAACTAATCTCAGATATAAGGCCTAAAGTATTTGTGATGGAGAATGTCCCAGGATTAGTAAATTTATTTAAAGGCCAAGTAAGAGATCAGATATTAGAGGATTTTAAAGGTATAGGATATAATGTTACTTATAAGCAGTTAATAGCAGCAGATTATGGTGTGCCTCAAGTAAGAAAAAGAGTGTTCTTTGTAGGATTAAATAGAGATATTTATGGAGAACAGGAATTTGTGTTTCCTGAAGAAACGCATGGAACTCAAGAAGTGCCATATATAACTTGTGAAGAAGCAATAAGTGATTTACCATTATTGGAAAATAATATAAAGGTAGATGAAGTGCTTGAATATAGTACACTGCCGGTAACGAGTTATCAATCTAAAATGAGACAAAAAACTATGAATAAAATATATAACCATATACCAACCATTCATAATCAGAAAACTGTTGATATAATAAGTTTAGTACCAGATGGAGGGAATTATAAGGATCTACCAGAGGAGTTAAGGGCCACAAGAAATGTAAATATTGCATGGACAAGAATGAATAGTAAGAAAGCATGCTTTACAATAGATACTGGTCATAATCATCATTTTCATTATAAAGCCAATAGAGTACCTACATGTAGAGAAAGTGCTAGAATACAGTCTTTTAGTGATGATTTTATTTTTTATGGGACTAAGACTAGCCAATTAAAGCAAGTTGGAAATGCAGTGCCGCCTTTATTGGCGGAAGCCATAGCAAAAGAGATAAGAAAGCTGGTGTAAATAATGTACGATGCAGATGTACAATACAGATGTCCAATTATAAGAGGGAAAACAAAAAATGAACTTGATAATTTATTGCCTGCATATGCTAACATAATAGATGAAATATGTCCTTGCAAAAAGGATGAGTTTAAAGAACAATTCAATGAAAGATTGAAAAAGGTGCTTAAAGGTGCAACTAAAAAGACATTAGATAATCACAGGACAGAAATTGCGGGTAAATTATTTGGAATGTATTATGAAAATGAAAATAAGTACATTTATAAAGCAGAAAGAACTGAAAGATTATTAAATGAACATGATCATCCAGCATTTTTTAAAGATATTTGTATCAAATTTCAGTTTCCAAATGGCATGGATAAAATTGATAGAGTGAATGAAAGATTGAGTAAAAATATTAGAATGAGGCCTATGGCATATGTATTAAAGTGTATGATTATTGCAGAGGCATCTGACATTTATTTAACTAAACATCAGATAGGGTATTATATATTAAATAATCTATATGCATTAAAAGGAGAGGCCAAGCCTAGAGAAATAGTTGATAAGATAATAAAAGATATACAAAGTGGGGTTGTAAGAAAAATAAGTGTTCCAGGAAAAGCATCCTCGTATTGTATGCAACACATAACAGAACAATTAAATTACTTAGAATTAGCTAATTTAATTAAAGTAGTAGATAAACAACTAATATTAAACAAAAATGAGACTAAAGCTATTAACTATATTGCACAACAGTGGAATAAACCACTCATTTTTGATGTGTATAAATATTCAATGGATACTCAAGCGGAGAAGGAACAATTTTATTTAAAGTGGCAAGAATATTATCAAGCATTCTCAGAGGCTCCAGAAGAGGTAATAATTACGGATGTAGGAGCATTTGTAGAACCTATTGTACCATTGAGTGGTGTAGAAAAGACACCATACAATAAAGCAAGCATCAAGGGAACTACTAAAACAGAAATAGGAGATATTGGAGAAGAGATAGTTCTGCAATATGAAAGAGGTAGAGTGAAGGAATATAATGCAAGACTTGTTAATAAGGTCATGCATTGTGGAAGAACTAAGGGACTTGGATATGATATACAATCTATCTTAGCTACAGGAAAAACACCAGAGTTTGTAAAATATATAGAAGTGAAAGCCACAGTTCGTGTTACAAAGCCTACTTTGGAGGATGATACATGGATAGATACAGTTAATTTAACCAGGAATGAATGGGTAGCTGCCGAACAATTTGGAAAATATTTTTATATTTATAGGGTATACTTAACTCAAGGGGGAATACATATATACACAATCGGAGATGTATATAATAAATACAAAGATAATAGGCTTGCATGCACTCCAGTTTCATATAGACTTGAATTTTGTAACCAAGTAGTAGATAATAGTATTCCTATTGAATATAATAATCCGGGATAACATAAGGAGGAAGAAGACGTGAAAATAGCATCTTTGTTTGCTGGCTGTGGAGGAAGTGACCTTGGAGCTATAGGTGGATTTGAGTATATAGGACAAAAGTATAAAGATTTAAGCAATAAGTTAGTGTATGTAAATGATATAGATGCAAAGGCATTAAATACTCATAAAAAGAATTTTGAACCTACACAAATGGTTTGTGGAGATATCAGGGAAATAGATTATAATACTATCCCAGATCACGATTTATTACTTGGAGGATTTCCTTGCCAATCTTTTAGTACTGTAAATCCTAGTAAAGATCCTTTTGATGAAAGAGCAAATTTATATAGATATATGGCACAAGTATTAAAAATAAAACAACCTAGTTTTTTTATAGCAGAAAATGTAAAGGGCTTAGTAACTTTGCATAAAGGAGCAATATTCAAGAGAGTATGTGAAGAATTTGAAAAATGTGGCTATAATTTAACATACGCGTTAATTAATTCAGCCGATTTTGGGATTCCTCAAAGAAGAGAACGTATATTTATTGTAGGAATAAAAAAAGAATATGAAAAAAGGTATGAATTTCCGAAAACTACACATTCTCAATGTTTAGATACAACAAAGAAAACATGGGTACCACTAAATAAAGTAATTGATAGTTTGATACCAGAAGATGAGAAATATTATTTTTCTAAAAAAGCGGTTGAGGGCATGAAAAATGCCAAAAATAATATGAAAAGAGGATTATACCAAGATTTAGATGCTCCATGTCTTACAATAACTAGTCATTTAGCAAAAGTAAGTTTGAATTCTAGAGATCCTGTACTATTAGTAGATGCAGAAAAAGAATTATATAGGAGATTTACACCTAGAGAGGCAGCGAGAATACAGTCTTTCCCAGATAGCTTTGAACTTGTTGGGTCCCAAGCAGATGCATATAGACAAATTGGAAATGCTATTCCACCAGTTGTTATGTGGCACTTGGTAGATGCATTAAAAAAGCAATTTAAAGAAAAAGATATACGTAATATGAATGATAAGGCTATAGTTCAAACTACATTATTCGATTTGGAATACTAGATATCTACAAAATGGATATCTTCAGCAAAAAAACGTAGAACTTAATGACGCTTGCTTATAAGTTAAATGAAGATACAGATGTAGAGATATAATGAAAAAGGTTCAGTTATTTCAGCTTAAAACACTAAGCAATAACTGAGCATTTTTTTTTACCATAAAATGGAGTATAATAAGACTCATAGAAGAAATAGAGGGGTGAAAGAGATGTTTGGTAAATTTAAAAAGCAACAAAAAGCGGAAACACCAGAAGGAGAAAAGGTAGCGAAGCGCTTATCAAAGGGGCAAATAAAGCAAAAAAACGACTACCTTAAGCAAGTGATGAATCAGTATCGTTTACCTATTTTAGTAGTCGATCCACAGTGGTATACCATTAAACCTTTGGTGCAAAATGAAGCGTTACTAAAAAAAGAAAAATGCCTTTTAGAATATGTGAAAGAACAGGGGACTTTAACGAACCAATTAAAGGAAGATCAGTTAGTGAAGCAAAATCTGATGAAGGATGTACTTATAGCAAGTCAGACACTTAATGAGTATGGGGATGAGTCTAAACTGCATGAATTGGAAACACTTCAGCAAGGGATTATAAAAATAAGTGAGGCAATCAAGAAATATGAAGGGCGTCTAGAAACGCTAGAGGAGCTTATCGAAAGGGAGAATCGTGAGCTTATCCAAGAGATTGTATCCATAGGTTACGAGTACATGGAAAGTTATAAGGCTGAGAGTCAGGAGATTCAAGCGGAAATCGATCAGTTGAGAGAATTGATGCTCCAGAAAAATGCAGAAAAGAAAAAACTTGATGAAGCCAATGCTGTGCTTTATCAGTATCTGCATAATGTTGTAGGGTATAAGCATATTGATAAAGTCGATAAAGTGTTAGGAGAGAAGTAAATGCTTAAGGGTATAGGTACAGATATTGTAGAAATTGAGCGTATAGAAAAAGCCATCGTGTCTACCAAGGGATTCCTAGAGAAGATCTACACAGAAAAAGAACGAGATGAGTGGGAACACGCAGGAAAGCGCATGGAACGCATGGCTGGGAATTTTGCCGCCAAAGAAGCTGTGAGTAAAGCTTTAGGGACGGGGTTTCGTACTTTTGCCCCTAAAGATATAGAGATTTGTAGAGATAATCAGGGGAAGCCTTATGTGACTTTATATGAGGGTGCAAAGGTGTGTGCCGATGCCTTAAATACGAAGCAGATACTTCTAAGTATTTCACATTGTAAGACCTATGCAGTAGCAATGGTCACCATAGAAGGATGGGATCTAAGTGAGAATAGCAAGTAAAGCACAAATGAATGAAATAGATGCACAGGCTATACAGCAGTACCAGATACCGAGCTTACTTTTGATGGAGCAAGCTGCGTACCAAGTGTTTTTGGAGATCAAGGAAAGAGTAGAAGAAAAAGTCGTCATTTTATGTGGTATGGGCAATAACGCTGGTGATGGTTTAGCTTTAGCGAGGCAGCTTGTCTTATGGACTGAAAAAGAAGTCGTAGTGGTGATGGTAGAGGAGGCTGAAAACCTAAGTCAAGATGCCAAGGCGTACCATACCTTGTGTCAAGGCGTAGACGTTGCGATGATTCACTACAGTGACCCGACGTGGCAAATCCACTGCGAAGCGGCACAGCTCATTGTAGATGCTTTGTTTGGGAAGGGCTTATCAAGAGAGGTGGAGGGTAAGTACAAAGAAGTCATCGACTTTGTGAATGGCTTGAAAAAGCCTTATAAGATAAGTATCGATATCCCATCGGGTATTCAGTGCGATACAGGTCATGTACTAGGATGTGCCATGAAGGTTCATCAGACTATTACTTTTGAGTGTCTCAAAATGGGGCTTTGTGTCTATCCAGGGATTGTCCATGCAGGCGATGTAAAAGTCGTAAAGATAGGGATTCCACCAAAACTAAGAGAAAGTGTGGGGAGTGTAGGAGAAACCATCGACCATACATTTTGGCAGCAGCATTTACCACCAAGGGCTTTCAGAAGTAATAAAGGGAGTTACGGAAAAGTCCTTTTGATAGGTGGTGCTAAAAGCATGGCAGGTGCCATTAGTTTGGCAACGAAGGGATGCATGAAGGTAGGTGCAGGGCTTGTACGGGTAGCTGTACCAGAGAGTATCTATCCCATCGTAGAAGCAAGTGTACTGGAAGCAATGGTTGTAGGATGCGAGGATAGGGCAGGCTTTTTTGATGAACAGGCATTAGAGCAGATAGATGCGCTCATCGACCAAAGTGAGGTGGTGGCAGTAGGGCCAGGAATGGGGCGTACTGCTGTCACGGAGAAAATCATCGAAAAAGTACTTGCAAGCAATAAACCATGTGTCATTGATGCAGATGGGCTTTATGGGCTACGTCCTTTTCTAGACCAACTAAAGAGTAGGATCACTCCCGTTATTTTGACACCACACCCAGGGGAATTGAGTGCTTTGTCGGGTGATGCTATCAAGGACATACTGGAGAACCCTGTCCAAATAAGTAAAGACTTTGTAGAGACTTATGGTGGGACACTAGTACTTAAGCTAGAAAGAAGTCTAGTGGTAGATGGTGCACGTGTGCTGGTGAATACCACAGGTAATACAGGCCTTGCAAAAGGTGGCTCAGGAGATGTGCTCATGGGAATGATTACAGGCTTTTTGGCACAAGGAGTAGCTGGCACAGAAGCCGCAGCTCTAGGGGTGTATGCCCATGGTAAAGCCGCAGAAATCGGCAGTGAACAAAAGGGGTGTTATAGCCTTTTGCCTCATGAACTTTGCACATTTGTAGAAAAACTCTTCATATATACGCCTTAAAGGGAGTATATATGTACAAAGCTTTTAGGACGACCTAGGGCTTGTACAGAGATGGAGGCGTATTATGAAAAAAATAAGTATCATTCTTTTGTTTGTATGTATGAGTTGCTTAATCAGTTGCAATAACCAAATGGGGAACGCACCAGAGACAATGGATACATGGATGAGGAAGCTTAAAAACTATGTAGCTGAAGTGGATGTCGTATTTACAACCAACGAAAATACAGGTACTATGAAGATGAAGCAAGTTTACGAAATGGATCAAAGTTATCGATTGACGATTCTTGAGCCGTCCCAGATGAAAGGCTATGAAACCACATGGGATGGGAGAAAGATAGAAGAGTATAATCCTATAACAGACAAAAAGGTACAAGCACAGTCAAATCCAGTAAAAAATCAGGTATTATTTGGTACATTCGTGCATAATTATCTACATGTAGAACATGGTCAGCCTGCTTTTACAGAAGATGACAAGGGTCTTTCGGTAGAAGTAGAAATACCTGGGAATTACAAATACATGGCAAAAGAACGTGTTTGGTTTGATAAAAAGACAAAATCACCCCTTAAGATGGTGATTTATGATAAAGAAGGTAAGGAAACGATTCATATAACGTTTACAAGCTTTCAATATAATGAGAGATAAAATAGGAAGAAATTCCTGGGAGGCGAGCAATGATTTCACTTAGACCACGTGTTGCTTTAGAAGTCGATACACAAGCAATAAGACATAATTATCGTGAGATAAGAAAGATTATACCTAAAGATACAGAAATAATGGCTATTGTGAAGGCGGATGGCTATGGTCATGGGGCGCCAGAAGTAGCTAGTATACTGCAAGAAGAAGGGGCAGACCGCTTTGCGGTGGCCATTGCTCCGGAAGGTGCAGAATTAAGAAGGGCAGGCATTACAAAGCCTATTTTAGTATTAGGCTATACGCCACCAGCCGATATAAGTCTTTTAATAGAAAATGATTTGACACAAACTGTTTTTTCTTTTGAGATGGCTGAATTTATCTCACAAGAAGCGAGCAAATTAAAGAAAGCAGTGAATGTCCATATTAAAGTAGATACAGGTATGGGACGCATAGGCTTTTTGGCGTATCCGGAAAGTGTTGAAGAGGTAAAGAAAATTGCAGAATTACCATTCATTAATATGGAAGGGATATTCACCCATTTTTCGACTGCTGATGAGATGAGTCCAGGATACACAAAGGAGCAGTGGAGTATCTTTACAGGTTTCTTGAATGAATTATATGAGGCAGGTATCGAATTTCCTATTGTTCATGCGGCAAATAGTGCTGCGACAATGGTGCATGGGTATAGTCATCAGAACGTTGTAAGGCCAGGTATTATCATGTACGGGTATTATCCATCGGATTATTTAGAAGGAAAAAAAATAAGCCTAAAACCAGCTATGACGTTAAAAACGCAAATTGTGCATATAAAAGAACTGCCAAAAGGGCATTACATCAGCTATGGTAGAAGATTTTGTACTGCAGAGAAGACAAAGGTAGCGACCATTCCTATTGGTTATGCAGATGGTTATTCTAGGCGATTATCAGGTAAAGGGCGTGTGTTGATACGTGGTGAATATGCACCTGTATTAGGAAGTGTATGTATGGATCAATTCATGGTAGATGTATCACATATCAAAGATGTGAAGGTAGGGGATGAAGTTGTTGTCTTTGGTACACAAAACAACAAGACCATTACTATCGAAGAACTGGCAAGACTTACAGATACGATCAATTATGAAATTATGTGTATGATTGGAAAAAGAGTGCCACGCCGTTATCTTTAAAAAGAAAAAGTAAGCAACGATAGGATATGCATAAAAAGTGAAATGTAGGGCAAAAATAAAATTAAGGATACGTTAAGTGTATCAAGCAGGGGTGGTTTGCTATGGTAATGCAACATATCAACACAAAAGCAAACACAAAAGCTTCGGGGAAAAACAATGCAGATAAATGTGTAGTCAATACGATGAAAAAAGGTTACTTAGAAATGGCCGATATTAATTTATCACTATCAAAGTTATACTTTGAAGCAGAAAGTGAGGTCGAGACTTATTACGATCGTATAACGGAGTGTGAGTAAAATGCAGGTAAAACGAGGAGATATTTTTTATGCAGATTTAAGTCCTGTTATTGGATCCGAGCAAGGTGGCATTAGACCAGTCCTTGTAGTACAAAATGATATAGGTAATAAGTTTAGTCCAACTGTTATATGTGCAGCAATTACATCTAAAATCAATAAAGCCAAACTACCAACTCACGTTGAGATTGACGCTACAGAATACGAGTTGGTGAAGAATTCGGTGATTCTTTTAGAGCAGATTCGTACCATTGACAAGAAGCGTCTAAAAGAAAAGATTTGTCATTTGGATAGTGAATTGATGAAGCAAGTAGATAAAAGCATTAAAATCAGTTTTGGATTAAATACATAACCTTGTATGTAGAGACTAAGTACTTAGTCTCTTTTTTATAGGGGAAAGAAGATCAGCAAAAGTACAAAAAAGTGGCATTTTACCGGTGCTTTATGTTACAATAATGCATTATAACTAAACACGACATACAAGGAGTGGGACTATGAAAGATTTATTTGGAAAAATCGGGGATAGTATTAAAAATACATGTAAAGAAG
The DNA here is from genome assembly GCA_051656485.1 of Cellulosilyticaceae bacterium. Lineage (GTDB taxonomy): Bacteria > Bacillota > Clostridia > Lachnospirales > Cellulosilyticaceae > JBOFDK01. The sequence continues at coordinate 8,075 of JBOGBZ010000022.1, read as the reverse complement.
CCATTGATCAGACACATAAGACAGTGGATCAGACGCGCTATAGAACAGAAATCGTCAGCTTAAAAAACGAAGTGAAGAAGCTCTACCAAAAGCTAGGTGAAGAACAATACGAACTTTTCATGAAAGAGCAAACAGAAATGCCACATGCACCGACTTGCAATCGCATTACAGCACTACTCACACAAATTCATGACCTTGAACAACGTGTGGGTGATGTGGTAGATGGGCAAAAAGATAGCTTTGATGCTTTCAAAAGAGATGTCAAAAAAACATGGAATGAAGATGCAGAACAATACGGCGAAATAAAAAGAGATGAAAACGGTATTAAAATGCTTAAATTTTGTCAACATTGTGATATAGGGAATGCAGTGGATGCAGAGTACTGTATCAACTGTGGAGAAAAACTTTAAGATAGGATAAGGAGAACAAGTAAATGCAAGGAAAATTCACACTTCAAGCGCAGAGAGCCATTGCTTATGCTGAGAACGTGATGGAGCAATTACGTCACGGGTACTTAGGTACCGAGCATTTGCTTATTGGGCTTTTGCATATAGAACATTCAGTCGCTCAGATTGCACTTAAGCAGTACGGCGTACTGGAAGAAAATATCACCCAGAAAGTAAAAGAAATCATCGGCTTAGGGTATGCCGGCAATGTGGCCACTAAGGGTTTCACACCTAGAGCAAAACGTGTGCTCGAAGTAAGCTTACAGTTAGCGAAGCAGACGGGGACAGAAGCCGTGGGTACGGAGCATATACTCATAGCCATTTTACAAGAAAAAACATGTGTAGCAGTGAAATTACTAGAAGCAGTAGGTGTAGACTGTACACAGTTACAAGCAACTCTTACAAAGATGATTGCAGGAGAAAGTAAGATTAAGGAAGTGAACTTCAACACAAAGCGTGTCCAGGAGCAAACCAAGTCAGCGACGGCTACCCTTGATAAGTACAGCAGAGACTTAACGGTCTTGGCACAAGAAGAGCACTTCGACCCAATCATCGGACGCGAAAAAGAAATCGAGCGTATCACTCAGATTCTTTCACGTCGTACGAAGAATAATCCTTGCCTCGTAGGTGAGCCAGGGGTAGGTAAGACTGCGGTTGTAGAAGGCTTAGCACAGAAGATTGCAGCAGGAAATGTACCTGATTTACTAAAAGGTAAACGCGTGGTAGCCCTTGATCTGTCTTCGATGATTTCAGGGACCAAGTATAGAGGGGAATTTGAAGAGCGTATCAATCGTGTATTAGAGGAAGTAAAGCGTGCAGGGGATATCATCCTCTTTATCGATGAACTTCATACCATTATAGGTGCAGGTGCGGCAGAAGGTGCCATGGATGCATCCAATATACTGAAGCCTTCACTAGCACGTGGAGAGATTCAGCTTGTAGGTGCTACTACGCTTAATGAATACCGCAAGCATATCGAAAAAGATGCAGCTCTTGAGCGAAGATTCCAACCAGTACAAGTAGAAGAGCCTACAGAATTAGAAAGTATGACCATTCTACAAGGGATCAAAGATAAGTATGAGATTCATCATCAAGTGCAGATTACCGATGAAGCTATTACAGCGGCAGTACGCCTTTCAAGCCGTTATATTACGGACCGCTATCTGCCAGATAAGGCTATCGACTTAATCGATGAAGCAGCATCTCGCGTAAGACTTCGCGCTTTTAGTTCACCGACAAGTATCAAGGCTTTTGAAGAGCAGCTTGTGGTTCTCGCAAAAGAAAAAGAAGATGCCATTATCGGTGAAGAATACGCCCGTGCAGCAGAAATCAAAAAAGAGGAAACGCTCCTACGTGAAAAGCTTGCAGATGCCAAGATAGAATGGGAAGCGAAGCATACCAAAAGCCATCAGCTTGTATCAGAAGAAGAAGTGGCAGAAGTAGTAAGTAGCTGGACTCGTATCCCAGTGAAGCGCCTGGCAGTAGAAGAATCAGAACGCCTAAAAAACTTAGAGAATATCCTACATGAGCGTATCGTTGGTCAAGAAGAAGCGGTAACATCTGTAGCCAAAGCAGTCCGTCGTGGACGTGTGGGTCTTAAAGATCCTAATAGACCGATCGGTTCTTTCCTTTTCTTAGGACCTACAGGGGTTGGAAAGACAGAAGTTACAAAAGCCTTAGCAGAGACCATGTTTGGTGATGAAAATGCCATGATACGTATCGATATGAGTGAGTACATGGAGAAACACGCTGTATCTAAGCTCATCGGTTCACCACCGGGGTATGTGGGTTATGAAGAAGGTGGCCAGCTTACAGAGAAAGTACGCCGTAAGCCTTATTCAGTGGTACTCTTTGATGAGATCGAGAAAGCACATGGTGATGTGTTTAATATTCTCTTACAAATACTTGATGATGGCCACATCACAGATTCGACAGGTCGTAAGGTAAACTTCAAAAATACCATCATTATTATGACCTCAAATATTGGTGCTAGAAATATCACAGCACCTAAAAAAGTAGGCTTTATCTCTCAAGTAGATGCGGAGAAAGACTATAAAGATATGCAGAAGAATGTATTGGAAGAACTGAAGAAATTATTCAGACCAGAATTTTTAAATCGTATCGATGAAACCATCGTCTTCCATTCTTTAACTTCAGACCATATCAAAGACATTGCACATATGATGATCAAAGCGCTGATGATTCGTATGAGCAAAAACATCGGTATCGAGATTGAACTTACAGAAGAAGCATACAGTTTCTTAGCAACCAAAGGCTTCGATCAAGCTTACGGTGCAAGACCTTTAAGACGTGCGATTCAAACTCACATTGAAGACAAATTGGCAGATGCGCTCCTAGAAGGAAAAGTGTTAGAAGGTGACCAAATCCTTATAGATGCGCAAGATGATCAAATATGTTTCAATAAGCAATAATAATATACTTTTGTTTGTATTTGGTGTATAATACAAGTATTATAAAATATAAATAAAAGTATAATTTGCGGAGGGTTTGACGATGGCTGTAATTACAGAAATCATTCGTGTAAACGAAGATGGCACACTTAGTTTTGGAAACTATGAATTAAACGAAAAAACAAAAGTATTAGATTTTGAAGTGAATGGCAGACTTTACAAGGCTAAGACATTTTATGAAGTAACCAAGCTTAAAAAAGATGGGGCACTTGTGTATGAATCTTTGCCAGGAACTGCTGTACACAACTTGAAAATAACAGATAAACAGGTGGATTTCCAAGTAGAAGGCAAGGGGATGACCCAGATCACTTTAGAGTTACAGCCTAACGTAGAGTATAAATTAGTCATAGATGACGTTATGGTAGATAACGTACAAACTTCCGTAGCAGGAAAAGTAAGTTTTTCGATTGATTTAGAACAAGGTTCTAAAAAAGTTGTGATGAAAAAATTAGCATAATCAAGACGCACCTTCTAAGGTGCGTTTTTTTACTTAAGAAAGATGGTGAACGTAATGGCAAAATTAAAACAGATGTATCGTTGTGCGAAGTGTGGTTATGAAACTGCGAAATGGATGGGTAAATGTCCTGACTGTAATGAGTGGGGAAGCCTAGTGGAAGAAATCGTAGATACCAAAAAAGCACCCCTTACAAAAGCGAAAGTAACGGGTAGTGCACCGATACGTCTAAAAGACATTTATATAGAAGAAGAAAATCGTACCTCCACAGGTATGGGTGAATTAGACCGTGTATTAGGTGGAGGTATCGTAAAAGGTGGCTTAATCCTCGTAGGGGGTGACCCAGGGATAGGAAAGTCCACATTGCTTTTACAAATCTGTCAGGAGATAGGCGATAAAGGGAAGGAAGTCCTCTACATCTCGGGTGAAGAATCAGTAGCCCAGATCAAGATGCGAGGAGAGCGTCTGAATGTAGTGACACCTAGACTTTCTTTGATGGCGGAGACGAATATGGAGATGATCGAGCATCAGATTAAGGAAGCAAAGCCTGACTTAGTCATCATCGACTCCATCCAGACTGTGTATAGTGAGCAAGTAAGCTCGGCACCGGGAAGTGTCAGTCAGGTAAGAGAAGCCACCCATATGCTGATGAACTTAGCGAAGGGGTATGGTATTAGTATTATGATTGTTGGCCATGTGACCAAAGAAGGTTCACTGGCAGGGCCACGTGTTCTAGAGCATATGGTAGATACAGTGCTTTACTTTGAAGGGGAGCGTCATGCATCCTTCCGTATACTACGTGCAGTCAAAAACCGTTTTGGTTCTACCAATGAGATCGGTGTTTTTGAGATGCAAGATATCGGTCTTAAGGAAGTCACCAATCCTTCAGAGATTATGCTAGCAGGAAGACCTGTAGATGTGGCAGGTTCCGTGGTAAGCTGTACCATTGAAGGGACGAGACCGATGCTTCTCGAAGTACAGTCTTTAGCAAGCTTCACAAGTTTTGGGATGCCAAGGCGTACAGCTACGGGGGTGGACTACAATAGAGTGGTACTCCTTATAGCGGTCTTAGATAAAAGAGCGGGAATGGACCTTAATAATTATGACGTCTATGTGAATCTAGCGGGGGGGCTAAGAATGAATGAGCCAGCCCTAGACTTGGCAGTGATTCTAGCTATCGCCTCAAGTTTTAGAAACTTAAACATTGACCCGTACACACTTGTATTTGGCGAAGTAGGTCTGACTGGTGAAGTAAGAGCAGTACCGATGGCGGAAAAACGAGTGATTGAAGCAGCTAAGCTAGGCTTTAAGAAGTGTATCATGCCACATGCCAATGTAGATAAATTACCGAAGGTAAAGGGTATTCAGATTATAGGGGTACGTAACGTATCTGAAGCTATTAGTGCTTTTATGTAAGTAAATCAAAATCTAAAGGGACTGTTGCCAAGTAGTGTGCAATAGTCCCTTTGTTAGGTGTATGGGCTGGGTAAAAAAGTTCCTTTATTTCAGAAAAGGGCAGCTACGTGCAACATTTCTTACATAAAGGACTTTTTTACGAGGAAGTAGCAAGCCTTTCCATTAAGTAAAAGTGCGGTTAAGGATGGAGTTGAGGGCTATGAGCTCAGCCTCATTGATACCTAGGGTTATAGCATCCTTGAGGCAAGGAGAGATAAAAGATACATCAGTAGGGGTGTAAGTCATCAAAGAAGGTGAGACTTCTGGTGCTTCTACTAAGTAACTGCGACAATGGGTAAGGGTGATAAGGGCTTCTAGAGAAGAAGCGTTGAGATCACCAGTAGGTACAGTGTCTAGTCGGCCATGAGCTTTCTCCATAAGACTTGCGATGCAGTCGGCACCGGATAAGGCAGTATTTTGCTGCCCTGAGGTTATAAGCTGCTTAAAACCTAACTGAATAGCTGTCTCTAAAGTTTCTAAAGGGTCTTTGCACCAATCAAAGGCACGGCTTAAGGTGACAGGGAGATCACCAGCTAAGGCTATAAGGGTACGAAGCATATACGTATCTAATTGACCATCGGCAGTTAAAGCACCTAAGACGATGCCGTCTGCCATATGTTTTTTGCAGGTGATGATATCACGTTTCATCTGCTCAAACTCAAGGGGCGTATAAAGAAAATCTCCTAGTCGTGGTCGAATCATCACATGAAGGGGGATAGAGATCACTTCACGAACCAACTCAAGGAGAGAAAGTGCTGGTGTGAGTCCACCGACTAAGGCACCGCTACACAGATAAATAGAAGTAGCACCGGCACGGGCGGCGGCCAAAGCTGCATCCGCGGTGTCTACACATACGTTTAGTTGAAAAGAATTCATAGTCTAACCTCTTTCTAAAAAAATGTAAATAAAGTGAATTTCAAAGGTTATAGACTAGTATGTGCAAAAAAATGCAAAAACTATGTTATAATAAAAAAAAATGAGAAGGGATAGGGGATAAAATGCATATACGACCGAGGGCTGCAGCCATTATAGTGAATGATAAAAAAGAATTACTTTTATTACGTCAGAAAAACCCGTATACAGGCTTTGAGTGGTGGACATTACCAGGCGGAGGCATGGAGCCAGAAGAAAGCGTTATCGATACCATCGTAAGAGAAGTGGAAGAAGAGTGCAATGTAAGTTGTAGACCGATGAAGCTGATTTATATAAGTGAGTACGTAGATTATAGTATAGACACCCATCACCTAGGGATGTTTTTCTTGACACAAATCGATGACGAATCCCAAATTCAAGTGGGTTCTGACCCAGAAGTAGAAGAACAATATATTAAAGAATGTCGTTTTGTTTCTAAAGAAGAAATCCAACATTCAAAGCTTCCTATCTATCCTCCTGTATTTAGACAACAATTTTGGGACGACCTAGAAAATGACTTTAAAGAGCATGAAGTGTACCAAAGAGGGATGATTACGGAAAAATGATGTAAAAAATTACCATTTATTCACAAAATGTGGATAAAATGTGGATAAATCTTAATTAAGAGCGAAAAAACTAAAAAATCCGTAAAAGCACTCAGTGCTTTTACGGATTTTTAAATTATTTAAGGCAGTAATGAGAAAGTAAAGAGGTTCGATTTTTTTCATTTTCCAATACAGTGGAAAGAGAAATACCTAAAGTATTTGCCATAGCGCCTAGATAAAATAAGATACGGCCCATTTCTTTTTCTAGAAGTTCATTACAAGAAGTACAAGGATAACCTTCTATATGAGAGCTTAATAAGGAGTTTAAATCTCCGTATTGGGCTGTATCTTGTAAAGAAAATTGCTGTTTATTAATATGAAGTGTAATACAACCACAAGTCGTCGCACACTTTGCGATATGTCGATTGAGTCTTGAATTAGCATCTTGTAATTTAGTCATTTGGTCTAGAATGCTCTTGTTACGAAGGGCTAACTCATCTATAAAATTTTGAAATTGTTCTAATTCCGTCATCTCATCCATATACAATCACCTCAATAAGTAGTTTTGTATATTATAACACAAATAGTTAGATTTTTTAATAAATTACAGATATTTATTAAAAAGTTATAAAAAGGAAGATGGTGGCAAAAAACAAAAAAGGTATACAACAAACTATGTAACTTATGTTATAATGATACACTGTATAGAAAATGATTAAATAAAAGAGGTAGAATAATGAAATTAAGTTTTGACTTTCAAGGAACTAAGATTAGTTATAATCTAGCATACAAGAAGCGTACAAGCATTTCTATCCAAGTAGAAGCAGATGGAACTGTTCACGTTGTAGCACCAGTAGGAACCACTATGTTTAGTGTAGCCGATAAAGTAAAAGGTCATGCAGAATGGATCGTAGGCGAATTAAAACGTCTTAGAAAACAAAAAGAAAATGCGAACCAATACATGTACTTAGGAAAAACTTACGGTATTGAGATGGTAGAAGATGAAACAAAAGAAGTACCAACAGTAAAATTAGTAAGAGGAAAATTCGTTGTTGAAGGTAATGCCTTATCAGATGAAGCGACTACAGAAGCTATCCTTAAATGGTACATCACAAAAACAACAACAAAACTTAAAGAGCGTAGCAAAGTATTTGCTGAGCATTTTGAGAAAATGCCAAAGAAATATGAAGTAAAAGTAGTAAAGAATACTTTATGGTACATTGAAGATGAGACAATTATCTTTGACGTAAACTGTGGTATCGGACCAGTATGTATGTTAGACACTGTTCTTGTAGAAGCATTATGTCAATACAACGGTATAGCAGATAGCCAAAATAAACTAGATGCATTAGTGGCAGACAGTGAAATTGCACGTGCATGGGTAAAAGAAAACCATGACCGTTTTATCTTTAGATAACACCTCAAATTTGAGGTTGTTATCTAAAAATAAAAACAATAAAAGATTTGCAGTAAAGCAGTTGACAAGCCTATGCAAGTCTTGTATAATTCAAAAAGTCGACAGCAGGTCGGAAGCAAAAAACATTGTACATTGACAACTAAACATAACAAATTGATAGATTAAAACTTCTACGTAAAGTAAATTTTAAATCTACAATTAACCGATAAGAAACATCTTATTTTATAATAAGAAACATCTTTAGTAAGAGTAACGTAAGTTACTTTGAACAAGGCACTAAATGACTTAAAACCGACAGTTTTAAGTGAACAGAACTTTTAAAAAGGTAACTCCGATGAATCGGAGTGCACAAGATTCTAAGTTCACTAACGTTCA
>JBOGBZ010000021.1:0-5425 GCA_051656485.1 Cellulosilyticaceae bacterium | reverse complement strand
GAGTCTGGGCCGTGTCTCAGTCCCAGTGTGGCCGTTCACCCTCTCAGGCCGGCTATGGATCGTGGCCTTGGTGAGCTTTTATCTCACCAACTAGCTAATCCAACGCGGGTCCATCCTATGCCGATAAATCTTTGCTAATTAGTTCATGCGAACTAATTAGATTATGCGGTATTAGCGTTCGTTTCCAAACGTTATCCCCCTGCATAGGGCAGGTTACCCACGCGTTACTCACCCGTCCGCCACTAACTTCGGGAGCAAGCTCCCTCAGTCCGTTCGACTTGCATGTGTTAAGCACGCCGCCAGCGTTCATCCTGAGCCAGGATCAAACTCTCGTTAAAAAGTTTGTCATCTGACAATAATTTTTGTGCTATTAGTTAGCACTGACTTTTGAGTACATGTACTCAATGAATCGACTGGTCTATTGGTTGTTATTTTATTTTCAAAGTTCATTTATTTGTTGTATTTCAAGGCCTTAGCCCCTGTGTCGTTAGCGTGTTGTTCGCTGCTGACTTGACTTATTATGCACTATAAAACGACATAAGTCAACACCTTTTTCAACTTTTTTTAGTTTTATTTTAAAAGCGTCCTTTTTAGGACGCTTTAGCAATGATGGCTACATTTATATGCTTTGTTAGTATGCTATATAAACCTTATTTCTATTCATTACAATTCAACTTCTCTCCATAAACTTCTACATAGCCTAACTCACTCATATCTAATAAATAGCCATAAGACTGTACGAGCTTAAGTTTGCCATCTTCATCACTTCCTTTTACACCGCCCCAGCAACCACTGCTTGCTCGAACGCCAAAAGGTGTTGCCATCCTATCAGGCTCCAATAACTTTCCTTCTTTATCATAAAGTTTGATGTTATCTTCTCCCCAGCAATCTGGCGAACCACTCTCATCTTTATCTACCCACTCATGATGGCCTTTCAAGTTGTCCCCTTCTATAATGGCGACTATACCTATCGGCGTCACTTCTACCTTTGTAAGTGTTTCTTCTATATCTAGCACCTTTACTACGGTGTTTGGTTCAAATTGAATTCTATTATCTGGATAGCGAATAGGAATACGCTTAAATCGCCACTCTTCTTCACATGCATATAAATCTTCATACGCCTCCCCTGTTGTATCCCAGTTTCTATAAGAAATATTCTTAAGCTTCAAATCCATATACCTATTATTAAAACTGGATTCGTAGTATCCTCCTTGAATCCAAAATATAAAGCGAATGATATTGTCTTCTTTATTATCATCTTCTACTTGTGTGAACTGATATGCCATTGCATAATCTTCTAACCCTTCGAAGTCGATATCGAAGTCTTCTATTCTATACGCCTCTTCACCAAGTACTATCCCTTTAGGCGCTTCTACTTCTATTCCTAAATACAGATACCTATCATCTCCTACACAATCCGTCAGCGTAAGTGTCCAATCATTTTTGGTCACAGACTTTCCTAAAGTCGTTCCGCTCTGCTCGTAGCCCTTACCACCTAAATACGCCTGCACAATAGGAAATCCTATTGCAGAAGTGGTCACACTTATGAGTATGACACATAGAATAGTTGCTGCTATCCCCACAAAACGCCTTGTATGTATGGCCTTAGTGTCTCTTACGCTATTCTTACTAAGCTTTTGTACAAGCATTCTCTTACCTTCTTCTGTTAAGTGGATTTGCTCAAGCTCTTTCTGGTATTGCTTCTCCATACTGGACACCTCCCAACATCTTTTTAAGTTTTTCCTTTCCTCTTGCCAAGTGCGTACTTACTAATGCAGGCTTAATAGCAAGTAGGGATGCTATCTCTTTGACTTCATATCCCTCATAATAATGTAGATAAATAACCTGACGATACTTAAGCGGTAATCTCTGCACTGCCTTAAGCACACTATCATCTCCCATTTCAGGCGCTTGTACCGTAAGTTCCGCTACTTCATCTAAGCTAACCACTCGTCTGAACCATGCACTCTTTTTTACATTCTTACATGTATTAATGGTAACGCGTATAATCCATGCACGCTCTTGCTTCTCATCTTCAAACACCGGACTATTATTCATCATTTTCATAAGTACTGTCTGACAAACATCCTGTGCATCATATAAGTTATTGAACCACGTATACCCTATACGAAGAATACAGTCCGAGTACTGGGTAACTAAATATTCTGCCCTTATCTCATCCATCGAATGCCTCCCTTCATATATAAAACAACTTTCCTTACGCCAATCTGTCAGCATCTCTCTATTTTTTTATATTTCTTGTGAAATCTCATCATTAAAATAAGAGGTATAGTCACTATACCCCTTTTATAAGTTGCATCTTTATCTGAACGCGAAACGTTCTATCCTCTGTGGTAATGATTAATTCTCCCCCTTGTAATTCTACAAAGCGTTTCGCTATGGCTAATCCCAAGCCGAATCCTTCGGTTGTTCTTGCTTTATCGCCTCTTACGAATCGCTCAGTTAATGCTTCTGCTTTCATATGCACGTTATCCTGTGTCTGATTTTCTACGGTTAATACACAATATCTCTCTTCTTGCTTCATCTTGATATACGCCTTCGAATTTTCCTTGGCATACTTAAGCATATTAGATAATAGATTCTCTAATATACGCCACATGTATTTTTCATCGCCTTCTACAGTACTTTGTTCATTCAAACAAGTATATACTTCTATGCCCTTCTCCTGAAACTTTTCCATAAGTTGCGTTAGGCTACCTTGCACCATTTCATTTAAATAGATAGGTTGTAATGCTACTTGTATACCATATGCATCATTCTCTTCTAATTCTGCTAATTCTTGTATCAAGCTATTAAGCCTCGCAGCACGTTCCTCTAAGATATGAATATAGCTGCCTTCTACATCGCTGCCTCCCGTTTGCTTCTTTAAGTCATAAATATCTTGCACGATGTCTTCCAATGGCTGTTGTAAATCCCTCGAGATTCTAGAAAGAAGCTCGGTCTTTAACCTTTCACTTTTTTCTATGGTTTGCATCGTAGAAACCATTTCATTTTCTAATCCTCTAACCTTCTCCATAGATGTATCTAATAAAAATATCTTTTCTTTTTCATCATCTATTTGGCCTATCTGCCCACTTGCTAATCTACGAATGGCCCTGCGAATCCTATGTACCTCAGCAAAGCATCTCTGTACGATCCATAAAAACATGAGATTCCATAGTACAGTACCCATCATAAATAGCCACTTTAATTCACCGATGCCCCCCCTCTGCAACGCATTCTTTGCATGCTCAAGTAGCATAATAAAGGCACTATTACCTATTACATAAATAAAAAATCCTCCAATAAAGATTACCTGATACCTATGGGTTCGTTGCAAATAATCATGCAACCTCTTGATGAGAAACCTTTGTTTATACCTACTCTTTTTGAAAAACTGCTGGATTTGTTCTCTTACCCCTACTATGATGACAATCATAATAAAGAAGTATTTGATCATTTGTTTGGCATAGAGTTGCTGTTCTATGGCGATTGATATAGCTTTTCCATAGTCCATATTTTCTGGTATATCCCAAAAATCTCTTCTCGTTCCTACATAAAAACTCTGAATTTCAGGGTACTGTTGTCTTATAGATTCCAACGCAGCATAGACCCTGTCACTCTCCGTTTCCATAGTGATACTATATTGATCAAACCCCACTGTATTTCTTATCTTACGTATTTTATTGCTTAAGACTAACTTCATAGACGTCCTATCTACCTCTGGTTCCACAAGAAGTTTCCCTGTATATCTACTTATAGTAGCGTACCCAAGCATCGGTTCTTCAGTGGTATTCAGTATTAAGTAGAATTGAAAGTCCTTGCTATTAATGGCTCTTTGATAGTTCACATCTGAAGTACCATCTGCCTCCATCACTGTTAAGACATCATTTATATAAGTTATCAGTGCCTCTTCATAAAGTTCTTTTTCTCTTAGCGCCTGTATACTATTATTCTTATAGGATTCAATGTCTTTATCTATCCAATAAACACCCAGTAGTAACCCTATGCATAGACTTATCTTTATTATTTTTCGTATCATAACTCAGGCCCTCTGCTTTCTCCTGATTCCTGAAGATACAGCTTGGACTTAAATAAATCACCATCGATTTCTAACTCCAAACGACCATTTTGAAGTTGCATTAAGCTTTCGCCCACCATAATCCCTAGTCCTAATCCCTCTCGTTTCTTAGTCCCCGTGATAATCGTACGTTTTAACTCATCTATTGTTACATCTAGTCGCTCTACAGATATATTTTTAAACTCCAAAACCCCATAGCCATCTATTCGTCTTTGATAAATATACAGTCTACTATTGGGCGTTCCATACTGAAAAACATTGTCTAATATAGACTCTATAACATGCCAAAGGCTCACACTATCTGCCCATACACATACATCTTCTTTAGAGCTGATAATGACCTGTATGCCTTTAGTCTCTAGTTTTTCACTATACTCGCCTATCACTTGGCTAAGTATTTCTTCTAAAGCAATGACATGGAGCTGCATCTGTACATTACCCGTGATGGCTTTGGATGCAGCTACCATTTCTTCTATCTTTCTTTTTAATACTTTTGTTTTAGTATCTAATGATAAGAGTTGCTTCTTTATATGCCCCTCTTTCTCTTGTTCTTTTTTTAATAATCCTATGTAATTCATAATAGCTGTTAAAGGCGTCTTTAAATCGTGAGATATATTAGTGATAAATTCCGCTTTAAGATGGTCACTTTTAAGCATCTCTGTGGTTCCTATATCGATTCCTATTGCTACTTGATTAATCTCCCGTGCCATCTGCTTGAATCCTATACCTACTTCCTTCTCTTGCATTTGATAACTCATACTTCCTTCTTTTAATAAAGTAATAGCTTCCATACATCTCCCTAGATTTTTTCCATATAGCCATAATCCAATTGCCATGATGCTATTTAACCCTATTATAGCCCCTGCAAGTAAAGGCTTATTTTCTATAAGGTACTGTATCTTTTGCCATACTGTCAATTGCTCTGTTACCCTTATTAACGTATAGCCATTATAAACTGTAAAAAACAGCCATACATCTAGACTTAGACATCCTGCCCATGCTACTACACTAAAAATCCTTTTCAATTTTATAACCACATCCCCACACCGCCTTTAGATAATTAGGTTCTTTGGGATTAATCTCTATCTTTTCACGTATTCTTCGCACATGTACTGACAAGGTATTTTCCACAGTATACCCCTCTTCATTCCATACCGCTTCATAGATTTGTCTACTGGATAATACTTGCCCCTTATGCTCCATAAGATAGCATAAGATCTTATATTCTGTTGGGGTTAACTTAATCATTTTATCCCCCATCATCACCTTATCAAATCTTTTATCAATACTTAACTCGCCTACTACTAAGACATCTTCTTCTTTCTTTTTATTCCCAAGTGTCGT
>JBOGBZ010000020.1:0-5792 GCA_051656485.1 Cellulosilyticaceae bacterium | reverse complement strand
ACTTCGCCAACTGGTTTTTTATAAATGAATGATACGCCTAAATCACCTTGTACCACACCACCCATCCAATCAAGGTATCCTTCTGCAATACCTTTATCGAGACCATAGAGTTTCTCTAAGTTTTCTCTCATCGCTGGTGTTACTTCCGGAATACTATTTGTAATAGTAGATACATAGTCTGCTGGTGATGTACGAATCAGACCATAAATAAGCATCGATACGCCTATCAATACGAAGAAAGATACGGCGATTCTACGTACAATATATTGCCACATATTATTCACTCCTTTTCAAGTTTTTTTCTGATTAATATCAACTTACAATGACTAAAACCTCATATTTCCAGTTTCGGTATAATTTACATAACTCTTATTGTAGGCTGATATTAATCACCAACTCAGCTAGGAGTTGGTGATCAAGTTTCATGCCTTATTGTTAGCTTACTTCGCTAAAGCTTGGAAGTTCTCAACTTCTGCAAAGTAACCGTAGAATGCTGTCATATCTTTTGGAAGTGATTCCATATCGATATTGTTTTGGTTGAATACATACATATTCATTCTTTGGTAGATTGGCATAACAACCGCTTCATCCATTAAGATGTCTAAAGCTTCTGCATAGATGTCTTTTCTCTTAGCTGTATCGTTTGTTTCACGACCTGCCATGATAAGTTCATCCATTTCTGCATTCTTTACATTGTAGTGGTTTGATGGGCCATTTGAGTGCCAGATTTGGTACATATCTGGGTCAGTGCCTGCACCCCATGCAGCACAGAACATATCCCAATCTTTTGCATTAAGACGATCGAAGAAGATTGTGCTATCTGTATCTGCGATTTCAAGTACACCACCTAATTTTTCAAGCTCTGTCTTCATTTGTGTAAGAACTGGAGCTGTAGGGTGATCCATTGTACCATCACCTGGGATACCTACTTCAATACGAAGTTGCTTACCATCTTTCATAAGCTTGCCACCTTCGTTTTTGTATCCAGCTTTTGTGAAGTATTCAGCAGCTTTCGCTGGGTCGAAACCATAGAATTCTGTCGCATCTTCTGGGTATGCCCATAATACTGTAGACATTGGACGCTCGATAACTTGAGCAAGGTCACCGTAGTATTTCTCTACAGCTGGTTTTCTGTTCATAAGGTGCATTAAACCTTTACGTACGTTTACATCTGGAATTTTCTCTGCGTTCATACCTACGTAACCGTATCCAAGGTTATCAAGTAATTCATACTCGAATCCTGCATCTTGAACGTTCTTAACCATTTCTGGTGATGCAGATGGATCTGAGATATCTACTTCGTTAAGTTTAAGTGCTTCTAATTTGTTTGCAGAAGCCATAACTTGGTACTTGATTTTAGCTGTCTTTGGAGCACCTTTGTAGTAATCTGCGTTTGCTTCAAGTGTAACTACGTTATTTTCGAAGCTTACGAATTTGTATGGACCAGCGCCCATTGGTGTACCACTCTTAGCACGTACGCCATCTAAGTTACCTTTTGAGTAGCCTTCACCGTAGTAAGCTTTTGGAGCTACTACTGTTCCACCGATTTTACCAAGTGCTGTAGGGTCTACACCGTTAAGTGTAACTTTTGCAGTTTTTTCATCTACCTTTTCGATACCTGAAATAGTTGCAGCGTCACCTTCTACGTACTCTTTCATACCAACGATGTCGATTGTACGAAGTGTGCTTCTTCCTTCATATGTAGGGTCACAAATAACGTGCCAGCTAAAGATTGCATCGTCGATTGTAACTTTGCTTCCATCACTGAATTTTACACCATCTTTCATTGTGAATGTGTAAATTGTTTGAGCTACTTTACCATCATCACCCATTACTTCTTCTACATTGAATTCTGCAATCCCTGGTAAGTACTCAGCTTGACGACCTAATTCAATAAGTGCTGCACTACACATAGTTGCGATTTCATCATCATATGCAGTTTGTGAGAAGAACGGACTGAATACACCATTCATTTCCATTGTTCCAACGATTACTGATCCTGAAGCCTTTGGGCTACATCCTGCAAAAGTAGCTGTAGCCATTGCAGCTGCCATTGCAATAAGAGTAAATTTCTTAGCAAATTTTTTCATATTCAACTCCTCCATTTGAATGAAATTTTAGTTATTATCTAAAGTTGGTGCCATTTTGCAAGTTCTTAATACTTACATTTCATGACATTTCACTTTTGATTTCTTTCATGTTTTACATATTACCACATGTATACAATAATTTCAACGAATTTATGTAATTTAGTTGAAATATTTATGTACATTTAAAGAATATCTTATTTCTTAATGATTTTATTTTATTTTTTTAAATCATATGTTTGAATTTAACCTCATCATTGTTCTCATCTAAAATACATTTGTTTTTATGAAAAAAACTTATTTTTCAACGAATGCAGCTCATGTCTTGAAATTGCTCACTATTTATTGTATTTCACTCAAGTACACTTTTATTACTACTCCATCATATTTTTTTACAAATATCCTTCAAACTTGCAAGTTGTTTTCCACTTTAAATTCAAAAAAAATTTTATAATTATTCATGGAATAATATGTAAACTCCTTATTTTATAAACACTTTCTATCCATATGTCTTGTATTCTATTCGATTAATTGAATATTGACAACAGTTGCTATCTAGTGGTAAATTTATTATAATAATAAATAATATTCAGACAAAAGGAGGTATTCTATGGTTGAAACGACATTATCTACTTTTTCCACCGAGCGCATCAATGCATTTGCTGATTTAGCACAAACAAATAACTACATCAACCCCGAACTTTTCACCAAGTACCAAGTCAAACGAGGTCTACGTGACTTAGACGGAAGAGGTGTTCTCGTTGGACTTACCGAAATCGGTGAAGTTCATTCCTATATTATGGATGAAGGCGAGATTATACCCGTTCCTGGGCGCCTTATTTATAGAGGGATCGATATCGCTGACATTACCAAAGGTTATATCGTTGAAAAACGTTATGGCTTCGAAGAGACTGCTTACCTTCTTCTCTTTGGCAACTTGCCTACTACAGAAGAACTTAATGACTTCCAAGGCCTACTAGGCGACTACCGTAAGCTTCCTGAAGGATTCGTAAGAGATATGATTCTTAAAGCACCTAGTAAGGATATGATGAATGTACTGGCTAGAAGTGTCCTTGCACTTTACTGCTACGACGAGACGCCTGATGATACGTCTTTACCAAATGTACTGCGTCAGTGCATCCAACTCATCGCTGCTTTCCCTTCTATTGCAGTATACGGCTACCAAGCTTATGCCCATTACCACGGCAACCAAAGCTTATTTATCCATGCACCACAGCCTGAGCTTTCTACAGCGGAAAATATCCTTCATATGCTCCGCCCTGATAGCAGGTATACACCTCTAGAAGCTACCTTACTGGATTTGGCACTTATCCTTCACGCTGAGCATGGTGGTGGTAACAACTCTTCATTCACCACCCACCTCGTGACTTCTTCTGGTACAGATACCTACTCTACCATCGCTGCTGCCCTCGGTTCTTTAAAAGGTCCTAAGCATGGTGGTGCAAACTTAAAGGTTGTACGCATGTTTGAAGATATGAAAGCACAAATCAGTGATTGGACCGATGAAGAAGCCATCTCCAATTACCTTACCAAACTCCTTAATAAGGAAGCATTCGATAAAGCTGGGCTCATCTACGGTATCGGCCATGCTGTTTACTCTGTATCCGACCCTCGTGCAGTCATCCTTAAGGAATACGCACAAAAGCTAGCTGAAGCTAAAGGCTTATCTGCTGAATTTAACTTCTATAGTAAAGTCGAAGAACTCGCTCCACAAGTTATTAGCAAATCCCGCAAAATGTATAAAGGCGTAAGTGCCAACGTAGACTTCTACTCTGGTTTCGTTTATACCATGCTCGACTTGCCACTAGAACTTTATACACCGATATTCGCCATTGCCAGAATCGCTGGCTGGAGCGCACACCGAATCGAAGAAATCGTCAATGCAGGTAAGATTATCCGTCCTGCCTATAAAAGTGTAGCACCTAGACGTCATTACACACCTCTAGATGCACGCTAAACCTCTCTTTATAACTACAAAAAAAGCGATAAGCCATCTGGGCTTACCGCTTTTTTTGTGTTGTTTATTATTATCTAAGCTTTGAACTTAGCAAGTCTTGCTTCTACTTCTTCAAGCATTGCTTGGTATTTATCACGCTTTGCTTTCTCTTCTTCGATCAGTTTCTCTGGTGCTTTCGCTACGAAACCTTCATTAGAAAGCTTTTTATTTACACGGTCAACTTCAGATTGAAGTTTTGCCTGCTCTTTTGTGAGACGTTCGATTTCTTTTTCGAAGTCTACAAGTTCTGCAAGAGGAATGTACAGTACTGCATTTGGAATCACTACAGATACTGCATCTTCTTCGATACCTTCTTTTGTACTTTGCATTACTACTTCTGATGCAGATGCAAGGGTACTGAAGAATACTTGACCACGACTAAAGATATCTAGTACGTTAGCTTCTTCTGATACAACCACTACTTTTGCTTTTCTTGATGGTGGTACGTTCATTTCGCTACGAATGTTACGGATCGCACGTACTGCACCTTTTAGCATTTCGATTTCGTTCTCTTCTACTGCAAAGTGCCATTCTTCTTTGAATGTTGGCCATTCGCTAATCATGATACTTTCTTCACTTGTTTGAAGGCTCATGAAGATTTCTTCTGTGATGAATGGAATGTATGGATGAAGCATCTTAAGGACATTTGTCATTACAGTCTTAAGTGTCCATAGTGCAGCCCCGCGTGTACTATCTTCTTTATTATAGAGACGAGGTTTTACCATCTCGATATACCAGTCACAGAACTCTTCCCAAGCGAAGTCGTAAAGTTTCTGTACAGCAATCCCTAAGTCGTAACGCTCCATGTTCTCTGTAACGTCTGTTGCAAGTGTATTTACCTTAGAGATAATCCACTTATCTGCAGCTGTAAGCTCACTCATATCTACTGTAAGGTTGATATCTTCATCTTCAAAGTTCATAAGGATGAAACGTGTCGCATTCCAAAGTTTGTTTCCGAAGTTACGGTTTGCTTCTACTCTTTCATAGTAGAAACGCATGTCATTCCCTGGTGCATTACCAGTAATAAGTGTCAGTCTAAGTGCATCTGCACCGTATTGGTCGATGACTTCAAGTGGGTCGATACCATTTCCAAGTGATTTACTCATCTTACGACCTTCTGAGTCACGTACAAGACCATGGATAAGGACATCCTTGAATGGTATTTGACCCATTTGCTCGATACCTGAGAATACCATACGTACTACCCAGAAGAAGATGATGTCGTAGCCAGTTACGAGGACACTTGTTGGGTAGAAGTGCTCAAGCTCTTCTGTATTGTGTGGCCAACCAAGTGTTGAGAATGGCCATAATGCTGAACTGAACCATGTATCTAAGCTATCTTCATCTTGAACAAGATGTGTATGCCCACATTTTGTACATGCTTCTGGCATGCTACGTGCAATCACTACTTCACCACATTCCTGACAGTAGTAAGCTGGGATTCTGTGTCCCCACCATAATTGACGAGAGATACACCAGTCACGGATATTTTCTAACCAGTTAAGGTAGATTTTACTGAAACGGTCTGGTACGAAACGTAGTTCGCCTGTCTTTAAAGCTTCAATAGCTGGCTTCGCCATTTCTTCCATACGTACGAACCATTGTGCTTTGATCATTGGCTCGATGACAGCTTTACATCTATCATGTGTACCTACGTTATGTGTGTGTGGCTCAATCTTAAGAAGGAA
>JBOGBZ010000019.1:0-5808 GCA_051656485.1 Cellulosilyticaceae bacterium | reverse complement strand
TCACTCAAAAATACACATATATTCGCGAATTAGTTGTATCTATGAGTGAGAAGGTATTTTAAATATATTCGCGAATTAATTGTATTTTAGGCTGCAATATACCCCTAATCTGTTCGCGAATTAATTGTACACATACACTCATTCAGTAAGAAATAATCGCATAAAGTATAGACATACCAGATAGAATATTTGTATAATTATAAATATTCTATCTGGTATTTTGTTGGGGGGAAATGTTGTGGAGTCAAAAAAAGCGTATAAGTATGTGGTATGGGGGATAGCTACGTGTATTTACATTATTGTCTTTTTCCATAGGGTGGCACTAGGCGCAATGAAAGATGCACTGATTGTGGACTTTGGTATTCAAGGGACGGGAGACGAAGGCAGTTTATTTGCATTACTAGGAGCGATGTATATGTATGCCTATATGTTTATGCAGATACCGACAGGTATTTTGGCAGATACATTGGGAGCGAGGAAGACCATCACCGTCGGAAGTTTGGTAGCAGTCATAGGTGGCGTGGGCTTTAGTCTGAGTCAAGCATTATGGGTGGCTTTTATCTGCCGATTTGTGGTGGGGATAGGTGTTGCAGTAGTGTTTGTATGTGTACTTAAGCTTATATCAGAGTGGTTCCCGAAAGAAAAGTTTGCCACTATGTCTGGTATTACAAGTTTTATAGGGAATATGGGGGCCATACTTGCTATGACGCCTTTAGTATTTTTAAATAGTTGGATTGGATGGCGTAATGCGCTGCTTATGATTGCGGGGATTCATCTGGTATTAGCAGTATTATGCTTCATAATCATTAAAGAAAAAGAAGAGACGAAGAAGGCACCACCTATAAGTGGTAAAGCAATGAAGGAAGGTATTAAAAGCATTTTAAAAGATAAGGGACTGTATCCAATCATGATTGCTTACCCGATTATCTTTGGATCGACAATGGCTTTGACAGGTACATGGGGCGTTAGTATGATGGAAGATTTGTATCATATCTCCAAAGCACAAGCGGCTAACCTTATGAGTCTTATTACCTTGGGTGTGGCAATAGGTTGCATTTGTATAGGCAAGCTTTCGGATAGGATGAAGAGTAGAAAAAAACCAATGGTTATTTTTTGCGCGATTCATCTTGTGTGCTGGCTAGTTCTTGTAGGCTTTTTACCACCAATGCCTATACTTATACCCCTTTTGTTTGTGCTAGGGTTTACAGGCACAAGCTTTATCGTTTCATGGGCATATGCAAAAGAAAGACACCCGAAAGAATACGCTGCAACAGCTATGTCAGTTGTTAACTTTGCAGGTTTCTTAGGTGGTGCACTGGTGCCCCAACTTGTCGGTGTAATTTATGATCATATGTCAAAAGAGGCGATGCCAGTGCTATGGCGTACAGCCTTGTGGACACTTACAGGTCTCATCGCAATCGCATGTGTATGCTTTTTATGGATCAAAGAAAACAAATCTGAAGCTGCTTCGTAAAGAAGTAGCTTTTTTTTGAAAGATGAATGTATTACAACATATTACAAAAATATTAAATATCCTATTTGGTTTTGCCTAAGACCTAAGAAATTTGTTATAATATGGCATATAAAATGGCTACAGGGAACGAAGCACAAAAGGAGAAACTGCATGAGAAAAAAAATAAACAAAGGAATAGTGTGCATGCTTATCGCATGTATGAGCGTTACGAATGTTGCGGCGAAGTCAATGGTTCTTGAGTATGATGGCAAGAAGCATCAATATAATGAAGCACCGATTAAACTCAATGTGAATGGAAAAGATGTTGTAACTACAGTAATGCCACCAGTCATGATTAACGAACGCGTACTGGTACCAGTAAGAGAAGTGTTTGAGCCTTTAGGCGCGATGATTGAGTGGAAAAATAATGAGAAAAACTTATATTTAAGTTATAAAGATAAAACAATGATTCTAGGTGCAGATAATCCAGATGTATGGATTAATGGAGAGACAATAACAGTAGATGTGCCAGCTAAGCTTATTAATAATAAGATTATGGTGCCAGTAAGACTCATCGGTGAAAATATGGGCTGTGATTTAGAATGGGTAGGTGGAACGACACGTACAGTATATGTCACAGAAAAAGTAGAACCAGAACCACCAGTAGAGCCGGAACCACCGGTAACACCAGAGCCA
The DNA here is from genome assembly GCA_051656485.1 of Cellulosilyticaceae bacterium. Lineage (GTDB taxonomy): Bacteria > Bacillota > Clostridia > Lachnospirales > Cellulosilyticaceae > JBOFDK01. The sequence goes on along the minus strand of JBOGBZ010000019.1, from coordinate 3,659 downwards.
CCAGTAGAGCCGGAACCACCGGTAGAGCCAGAACCACCAGTGAAGCCGGAACCACCAGTGGAGCCAGAACCACCAGTAAAACCAGAGGTGCCTAATATAGATATAGAAGACTTATTTACGGGTATTATAGAGCGCTACGAAGGGGAAACAAATACGGCAGTTAACCAAGTGGATGGGGAAAGCTTTGGGATTAGTACGATAGAACGTGTAGAAGTTCTAGGGGGACAACAAGAAGTCACAGCAGCAATCCGTGGCACGGGGCCTATCAGTAAAGTAGAAGTGAGTCAGCATCAAGGCAAAGTAGTGGTAGATATTCTAAATAGTAAGAGTAATTTAGCAAGTACCATTACACCAGCGTCTAATGATTACATAAGAAACATCAGAACGAGTCAATTTAATGCAACGACGACGAGAGTTGTATTAGACCTAAAATCTGGTGCAACAGCAATGGTACGCTTAAGTAGCGACAGACAAAATCTTTTTGTCGTACTTATTCCTCAAGAATTAGAAGGCGTAGCTGTTGGGCAAGATACAAAGGACGATTATGTGGTATTAGAAAATATGGTAGCCGAACAAGTGCGTATAGATGCGTATAGTGAAGATGGGCTTATGCATATCAAACTTCCGAATACAGTATTAGAGAAGGAATTTGTGTGGGATGATATTGATGGTACATTTGTGAAAGAAGTATACGGTATCAAAGAGAAGAATCATAGTGAAATCATTGTGGTATTCCAAGAAGGAATGAAGTTTGTCCATCAGGTAAGTCAGTTAGAAGGACATACAGTGATACGATTTGCGAAGCCTACATATGATAACATTCAGTATAGTGGTGGTAATGAAAATACATTTACGCTCTCTAAAGACAAAGGCTTAAGTGCCAGAGATATAAAGGTACAAGATCAATACCGTAATCGTAAAATTATCATTGATTTAGGAAATGACTATAGAAATCATTTTGGGTATGGTCAGATACCGATAGATGATGCGGTGGTGAAGCAAGCGGAGCTTAAGACAGATACAACCACAAAACTCATCATCGATGAAAAGACGATTCATGCAGTTAATGTGACAGAAGACGAAGGCAATATTTATATTGAACTGGTGAAACCAAAAGAGAAGTATAAAAAAGTCCTTGTACTAGACATCGGCCATGGTGGAACTGATGGGGGGGCTGGTGCTAACGGTGTAAGAGAAAAAGAACTTAATTACCGACAAGCGATGCTTATGAAGCAGAAGTTAGAGGCGCAGACAGATATTAAAGTCTATATGACGAGAGAAGATGATACCACATTAACATTAGCTTACCGTACAGAGTTAGCCAATGAAATCGATGGAGATATCTTTGTAAGTGTACATAATAACTCGATTAATGGGCGTCCTCAAGTATCGGGGACAGAAGTACTTTACTTCCCAGATAGCAAGGATAATAGAAGTATGGAAATGGCAAAAATCACACAACGACATCTGATTAATGCTGTAGGTACAGTAGATAGAGGTATTAAATCAAGACCGGAGCTTTATGTATTACGTACAAGTAACATGCCAGCCATTCTTTTAGAAGGTGGGTTTGTAACCAATGCAGCAGAAGCCGCTAGACTTAATACACAGGAGTTTACTGAAAGCTATGCACAGGCAGCAGTAGATGCCATTGTTGAAATTTTTAATACACTGTCATTTAGATAGACAAAACATAAAAAAAAGCAGTAAGACTAAGTCTTATTGCTTTTTTTGTTGAAGAGATTTTCTTGAAAAGGCAAGGGTATATCCCATACAATAAGAGAAAGGGGTGGAAGAAAATGGTAAATTTACTTTTTTTAATTGCATTACTTGGATGTGTACAAACAGGCGAACAGGTATGTGTGAGCAGTGAAACAATCATGGTGGCAGAAAAGATAGAAGAGATGGGACAAGCTGGAGAAGTGAGCGTTCTGCAGCGAGAAGCGTTAGAGGATACCTTAAGAACAATTGAAGAAACGTTAGGTATGACTTCACAAATACAGGTTTTGGATTTACAATATAAAGAAGATACTTTGCAGATGAACCTTTCGAAAGAACTCATAAGTTATGGCGGAGGAAATGAAGCAGAGTACCAGGCAGTAAGTCAGCTCTTACGATGGGGATTTGAAGAAGCAGAAGCAGCGAACATCACATTGTTAGTAGAGGGCAGAAGTGATAGATTTCCGGAAGGAACATGTATCGTAGATTATACAAAGGTAGACTATGAAGCATACTATAAGTGAATGAGGTGACCAATGAAACATATTATTTTTGCAACGACAAATGCAGGAAAAGTAAAAGAAATCAAAGAAATACTTAGCGACTTACCAGTAGAAGTACTGACGATGACAGAAGCAGGCATTGATTTAGATATCGAAGAAAATGGAAAGACTTTTGAAGAAAATGCCATCATCAAGGCAGAAGCACTTAAGGATTTGACAGATGCCATTATTTTAGCAGATGATTCAGGGGTTGAGATTGATTACTTAAATGGTGAGCCAGGCGTGTATTCAGCGAGATATTTAGGAAAAGATACACCATACAGCGAAAAAAACCAAATCATCCTAGATCGTCTAGCGGGCGTAGAAAAAGAAGACAGAAGTGCACGCTTTGTATGTGCCATAGCAGCAGCTGGGCAAGGAATTGAGACGATGACAACAGTTGGAACGATAGAAGGCTATATTGGCTACGAGTCAAAAGGTGACAATGGCTTTGGATATGATCCTATTTTCTTTGTGGAAGACTATCAGAAATCAACAGCAGAGCTTACACCAGATGAGAAAAACGCTATTAGTCATAGAGGGAAAGCGTTACGTGCTATGAAAGAACGCATTAAAGAGATAGTAGGTGAATAAATGAACGTATTAGTCATAAGTGATACCCATAAACGTATACAACGCTTAGACCATATTCTTAAGCTTTATGAAGCGGCTGGTGGTATTCAAGAAATTATCCATTGTGGCGATCATATTACAGATGCAGAGGCTATACAAGTGAAGTATCCCCACATTAAAGTGCATAAGGTGCCAGGCAATTGTGATGCATCAGGTTTTGGAAGTGGAACGAGTATCGTAGTAGAAATAGAAGGGGTACCTATATTTATTACTCATGGGCACAATCATCATGTGAAGTTTGATTACGATGAACTTTATATCGATGCCAAAGCACATGATGCAAAAGTGATCTGTTTTGGGCATACACATTCATGTTGCAAAGAAAAAAAAGAAGGGATTTTACTTATTAATCCAGGAAGTTTGTCGGAACCAAGAGATACGATGTACCCATCTTTTGCAATAATGGAAATTGAAAACGGAAAAGTCAAAGATGCTAGAATCCTACAAATGACAGGGGCTACGAAGGTTTTACCACATCCATATTTTTAACTTTCCTTGTCATATGTAAAATAAAAATAAAAAAAATCATAAAAGGTGTTGACGTGTGGCAGTAATTTATGTATAATACATTTTGTCGGTTGAGCAAGTAAGCACAACGGGCAGCAAACTAAATCTAGACCACACATGCGGGTGTAGTTCAATGGTAGAACACCAGCCTTCCAAGCTGGCCACGTGGGTTCGATTCCCATCACCCGCTTCGTGTATCCATAGCTCAGCTGGATAGAGCAACGCCCTTCTAAGGCGTGGGTCCGGGGTTCGAATCCC
>JBOGBZ010000018.1:0-3075 GCA_051656485.1 Cellulosilyticaceae bacterium | reverse complement strand
CATAAGAGATCAAAAGCCAAATTAGAACGTATGCAGCGGGTGTGGCAGATAGGAACCAAGTTCAATAAGGATATCAATTTCAATCGTCTCGTACATAAAATCATTGAGTCTGCGAAAGAAGAATTACAAGCAGAAACGTCATTTCTTTATTTGATAGATAAGGACAGACAGGAACTTTATTCGGAAGTGGCTATAGGACCTAAAGGGAACTATGATCATAAAGAGATTATCAAAATAGGAGAGGGTATTGCTGGTTATGTAGCTTTAAAAGGTGTTGTCTTAAACATAAAAGATATTAAAAAACATATGCAGTTTGATGCAGAGAGACTTATAGCAGAACGTATAGGGATTAAAGAAAAGGCCATCCTAACCATACCTGTAAGTAGTGAGGGAGAGGTTATAGGCGTTCTTCAGTTTATCAATAAGGCCCAAGGTGGCGTGTTTAGCAAAGATGAAGAAAAGCTTATGGAGTTACTTGTAGAGATGCAAGTGGTCAATAGTTTGCAAAAGGCAAGGATGTATCAGCAGCTGAAGATTACATTGGTAGATTCCATTAAAACATTAGCAACCGCAATCGATGCGAAAGATAAATATACCATAGGACACTGTCAAAGGGTCGCACAATATGCGAAGTGGATAGGGAAAGACTTAGGTATGGAGTATGAGGAGATAGAAGACTTAGAGTTTGCAGCAATTCTCCATGATGTAGGTAAAATAGGCATTAGTGATGCCATCCTTAATAAAGCAGACCACTTAACAGATGAAGAATACGAACTTATAAAAACACACCCAGTTTTGGGAGCAGCTATCTTACAAGAGATCACCACACTCAAGCGAAATATTGTAGAAGGTGCAAAATATCATCATGAAAGATATGACGGCACAGGGTATTGTGAAGGGCTTAAAGGAGAAGAGATACCGCTATTTGCAAGGATTATTGCTATTGCAGATGCATATGATGCAATGGTTGGCGAGCGTATCTATAGAGAAGGGTATTCAGTAGAGCGGGCTATAAGGGAACTTAAGATAGGTGCACAAAAACAATTTGATCCGAAACTTGTAGAAGTATTCATTCAAAGATTAGAAAAAAACGCTTTTGTAGAATAAAGGCGTTTTTTTGTGGAAAAAAATGAGAGTACTTGGAAATCTAAGCTAAAAGCTGTATAATGAGGAAAGAATACAGTGTCCAGAAAGGCAGAGAAAGAAAGGAATATAAAATGGCTAAATATACATATGCATCATCACGACGAAGAGTTAATCACAGAGGTATTGCAGCTATTTTAGTTGGGATAGCAGTAGTGTGTGTAGGCGTTACGGCTACGAGTAGATATTTAACAACAAAAAATATCAAAAATGCTGAAATAAGTATAGAGAAAATGGAAAAAGACAAAATAAAACTACAAGAAGAATTAGAGGCGTTAGAAACAACGACAAAAACACTTGAAGATGAGGCAACTGCGTTAGAAGAAGTGTTATGGAGATACGAACCAGTAGTGATTCCAGATAGTATGAAATAGTAAATGTAGAAGGAAAAGGTGAAAGCGATGAGCTACAATAGAAGAAAAAGCGGAATAGGCGTAACAGTTGCCCTTGTAGGACTAGCAGTAGCATTACTAGCAACTACAGGTTGGATTGGTATGAAAAATAAAGAGCAAAAAGAAAACTTAAAGACAATAGAAGAAAAAGCCTCTACATTAGAAGCATCGAAGGATCAACTTACAGAACAAGTAGGTGCAATCAAAGAGAAGAATGAGCAGATTACAAAGCAAATCGAAGAATTAAACGCAGAAGTCAATAAACTGAAAGCGCAAGGTGTAAACGTAGAAGTCGTATCGGATGAAGATGAAGCAAACAAAAAAATTGCATATCTAACATTCGATGATGGTCCAAGCCATAATACGATTAAAATTCTAGATTTCCTTAAAGTAAATAACATTCAAGCTACATTCTTTGTATTAGGCAAAGAAGGCTATGATGATGTGTATAAGCGTATCGTAGAAGAAGGTCATACATTGGCTTTACATTCAGATACACATGACTATGCAGAGATTTATCAGACAGTAGATACATTTATGACAGACATCGAAGCATTATCTGACCAAATGCAAGAGCTTACAGGGGTAGTCTCTAAAGTACTACGTTTCCCAGGTGGTTCAAATAACCGTGTAAGTCATCGTTATGGTGGTAGTGATTTAATGAGTAAGATCATCCCAGCCATGGAAGCAGAAGGGTATGTGTACTTTGACTGGAACGTGGATTCACAAGATGCAGCTAAAGGCTTACAAGATAAAGGTGTCATTGTAAATTCAGTACTTAGCCAAGCAAAATACCAAAAGAATGCCGTAATCCTTATGCATGATGCAGCAGCTAAGACGACAACAGTAGATGCATTACCTGAAATTATAGAAGGACTTAAAGCGCAAGGCTTTGTATTTAGAGGGCTGACAGTAGAGTCTGCACCAGTACAATTTAAATAATAGTGAAATAGAAAAAAACCGCCCATCGTGTATGTGGCGGTTTTTTGAGTTAACATAAATGTATAGGTTTGTGCTGTTAAATTATAATATAAGTTAAAAATGATTGCAAGAAAAATGTGAATATTATACGCGTGGCTTTTTTTGAGCACCGATAAAAAATAAAGCAATTGTATTCATACCAGCATGAGAACCAATGGCAGGACCTATGTAATTGATGGTGATATCCGTAACGCCGCATTCATCTTTTAGAAGTGACGCCGCAAAGTTTGCATCTTCTAAAGCATCACCATGAGAGATCATCACAGGCTGATTCGAGTCAGTAGCTAAATCACGGAAGTGATCTACCAAGCCACGGAGCGCTTTTTTTCGACCTCTGTACTTGGCATAAGGTGCCAGGTGGCCTTCGGTATCTACGTAAAGTAACGGCTTGATTTGCAGTAGGGAACCTACTAAAGCAGCACTCGCAGAAAGTCTACCACCTCGGTGAAGATGGCCTAAGTCATCTACGGTAAAGACGTGAACCAGCTGGTCTTTCGTGGTCTCGATGAAGTCTACGACTTCTTTAGAAGAATGGCCAGCCGTACGCATATTAACGGCG
>JBOGBZ010000017.1:0-13177 GCA_051656485.1 Cellulosilyticaceae bacterium | reverse complement strand
AGCGTTTATTTGCCAAGTATTTTCTTCATAAGAGTTATGAGACAAAGCAAGATGCCTTTTATGATGCAGATTTCTACGATCAGTATGCTTTTGTGAAGAACAATATTGACCATACATCAAATGTGGCAGTCACTGTATTCAATCGCTTAACGTTATCGGTGTACCGAGTTATCCTTACAGTATTAGCTATTTCTTACTTTAACCCTTTGGTAATGGTCTATATGCTTGTGCTTGCATTAATCCTTATAGGTATCAACAAGCAGGTGGTGAGTAAGCGGATGGCACTACAGGAAGCTTATATCAATGATGAGCGTAAAGCTAAGTATTATGGAGGGCTTCTTACCTCGAGAAAACATGCGAAAGAGATACGTATCTTTGGTCTTAAGGATGTGTTCTTAAACAAATGGGAGAGTAGCTACAATACCTATATGCAAGCTAAGTATAGCTTTGAAGTGAAGGCGACATGGCTTGGGCAAGTGACCAATATGTTGCAGATGCTTATGAGTTATGGACTGACAGTCTATTTCTTAATATTAGTATCTAAAGGACAGCTTCAAGTAGGGGACTTTATCTTTTTAAGTGGGCTGATGATGACGCTTACAGGAGCCATAGCAGGGGTGATTAATGTTCTCACAAAAGGCTTAGCAGAGAACTATAAGTATGCTGAAAAGTATGAAGCGTTCACAGGACACACGTCTCAGAAAGCATTACAGGAGATGGATAACTACCAGTTATCCGAAGAAACAAAAGTAGTAGGGGACTTTGAAAGCCTTGTCTTTAACCATGTATCATATAAATACCCAGGGGCAGAGCAGTATGCAGTAAGGGACATTAACTTTACTTTAAAGAAGGGAGAGGTAGTGAGCTTACTTGGCTACAATGGAAGTGGTAAGAGTACACTTTCCAAGCTAATGAGTGGTCTACTTGAAAATTATGAAGGGGATATCTTACTTAATGGCACAGATATACGAACGTTACCAAAAGAAGCATTGTACCGCTACTTTGGTATAGGGTTCCAAGATTTTTCTAAGTACAGTATCAGTCTTAAGGAAAATGTAGCAGTAGGTATGATCGAAGCTTTTGAGGATGAAGAAGCGATACAGCAGGCTATGGATAAAGGCCATTTGGCTACTTTGGTAGAGAGATTACCTTATGGAGAAGAGACGATACTAGGCAAGGAGTATAGCAAAGAAGGGCAAGACCTAAGTGGTGGGCAATGGCAGCGTATCACCCTTGCGAGGGCCTATATGGGTGAGCCAGATATACTCATATTAGATGAACCAACAGCAAGTATCGACCCACTAGAAGAGATGCGTATGCTAGGAAGATTCGGTGATATCGTAGCAGATAAGACAGCACTGCTTATCTCCCATCGTATCGGCTTTGCACGTATGGCAGACCGTATCTGTATGATGGAAAATGGTGGGATGATCGAAGATGGTAATCACGAAGCGTTGATGGCACTAGAGGGAAGCTACTATACCCTTTTCATGGCACAACAAGAATTATACAAAGAGGAGGAACAACGTTATGCGTAAGATGCCAGCACTCAGAGCATTTATAGATGCCAATAAGTTTGCGTATAAAAGTAATCCTAGAGTGTATATAGCCAGAGCGTTCTTAGAAGCTATAGGTGTAGGAACACTTTTTATCATGATGAAGTCTACAGAGTATAGTACGAATAGTGCGTACTACTTATTAGAAGGTACTAAGACAATAGAACCAGTACTTATAGGTGTTACCCTCTTTGCTGTAGCGTTGATGATTTTTCGGGTGTTAGATGTCTTTAAGATGCTTCTTACAAATAAGCTGATGCTGCATGTAAGTCATGACTTTGAGTATGCCTTAAACGATACATTAAGCAGTATCAAATGGGCGTACTATGAAAATCACGAGACAGTGGTAGAGATTCATAAGGTGCAAGAAAAGTCGCTAGAGCATATGAAAAGTTTCGTAGAGATGATGATGCAAGTAGTCTACTATATCGTGGGAGGTAGTGTCTTTCTCACTTTGTTGGCACAGATTAATCCATTTGCAGTAGGTGTTTACTTAGTGATGATACTCGTCATGAATAAAGCTTTTGAATCCGTCTACAAGCAAGTAAAAGATGCATGGAATGAGATGCAGCCATACAAACAAAAGCAAAATTACTTCTTCCAATTAAGCGGGGATAAGGTGACTCATCAAGAATTTAAGTTCAATAGACTGTTTGGGTTTGTAAGTGGTAGATGGGAAGAGCTTTACCAAGAGGAATACAAAGTACAGATGAAAATTTTTCGAAAGTATGAGATTACCTTTCAAACTGCAAGATTTCTTATCAATCTACCTTATATAGCGATGCTTATTTTTGTATGCTATGAGATTGCTATCGGTAAACATGAGATAGGTTTCCTGATGTTATGCAACCAACTTTTTAACCACGTCCTCGATTTGTTTGGAGATATGCAATACACCATCAATGAGACACGTACCCAATATGGTTTTGTGGAAAGTTTCTTCAATCTTCTAAAGCTAGAAAAGGAAGAAGTAGGAGAGCAGGATGGCTCTGAGCAAGAGAGTATCGAAACATTTGAGAGTATTGATTTTACAGATATACATTTTACCTACCCACAAGCAAAGACGAAGAGTCTAAAAGGGGTAGACCTAAAAATCAAAGCAGGGGAGAAGATAGCTATCGTAGGACACAATGGAAGTGGCAAGACTACTTTTACCAATCTCCTTCTAGCTCTTACAGATGCCTACGAAGGGCAGATAAACCTAGAAAAGAAAGGGACGGTTCTTCAACATTTGTCATCTTGTATCCTCCAAGACTTTGCACAGTATGAGATGAGTGTAAGGGAGAATATAGCACTTGGCTATACAGATAAAGTATTTACAGATGAGGAGATATGGAGCTTACTCGAAAAAGTAAACCTTAAAGAAATGGTAGAGAAGCTGCCAAAGGGGATAGACACCATGCTTGGGCAGCTAGAAGAGGGTGTAGACTTATCCAAGGGGCAATGGCAGCGTATCGCTATCGCAAGGCTACTTGCAAATCCACATGCAAAAATATGGGTACTAGATGAACCAACGGCGTATCTAGACCCATTATCAGAAATAGAGATTTATAATTTGATTTATGAATTGGCAGGTGAGAGAGTGGTGCTCTTTATCTCTCATCGACTAGGCTTTGCCAAACGTGCAGACCGTATCGTGGTCTTTGACGATGGTATCATTAAAGAAAGTGGAAGTCATACCAAGCTTCTCGCACAGGATGGCATCTATGCAGAGATGTACAAGACACAAGAGGCGTGGTATGTGGCCTAAAGCGGTGATAATCCCACAATTAAAAAGCAAATCGTTGTAATAATCGAAAGAGGGGTAGCTACATACCTCTCTTTTTTGCTAGGTGAAGCTAAATTCATGATAGAATTCAGTGCCAAGTAAGCTCCAAAAAACATACAGATGCCTTTGGTCACTTTAGGTGAGAAGAAAAGGGGTACAAGTCCGCCACCTTGAAGAAGGATGATGATGGCAAATATTTGAATAACTATAGATATGCCAATCACGACACGCATAGCAGGTGGGAAGACTTTATAGCGGCCACCCATTGCAAAGTCACCGACAGGTAGACCAAGTATCGCTAAAAAATAAATAACCACAGCAAAAAGGAAGGCACAGCTTCCTAAAATAGAAATAATAGAAATATTCATCCTACAAAGCCCCCGTTTCTAATTTGTGTTTTAACCCCTTAAACCATTCAAGTTCATGCTTCGTCTGAGAGATGCCATGGTCTAGAGAAACCATGGTAAACATAGCAACGTCACGCATACTAGCGTCAAAGTCATCTTGGCCGCTTAAGGCTTGTATAGCAAATATCTTTTCAGGATAAGCCTCAATCTGAGCTTTGGCAGAAGCGATATTTTGCTCGATGTCGATGGATTGCTCTAAGGCGAGCAAGAAGCCTAATTCCTCTTCAAGTTGACCGATATAATTCTCTACAAGAGAAAGTCTATTTTCTTTTTTTGCGAGGCCCATAAAGTGGATCTTGCCAAATTGAAGTTGGTTGGTGATGCTGGTATCCATTGGTTCATTGACCCAAGTACCAAAGTTTTCTATACCTTTTGGGGTGATGAAGTATTCTTTCTTGAGACGGCTATTTTCTTCGTACTGTGTAAAGCCAATCATCTCATGTTGAAGCAGTTTTTTGATAGCAGCTTGGATGCTACCGGTACTATTGCTACATAAATCATTGAAGATTGTACCAATCGTTTTTTGTAAATCATAAATCGTAAAGTTTTTGAGAATAAGTAAGCCTAATATCAATTTATCCATAAGAAAACACTCCTTTATATTGCTAATAGTATTATAGTTAGAGTGGAATTGCAACTATAAACGTTTTAGGTGATGTGAAAAATATGCTATACTTAGTGGATAATAAAAGGATTAAAAGCTAGCTAACAATAGAAGATTAAAGGAAAGGGTAGATAGAGATGGCGGATCAAGTGATTCAAAAAATAGGTGGAGGATCAGGTTATACAGAAATAATCACAGAAGACAAAGCGCAGGGGATGTACGTGGTAAGTGCATGTCTAGCGGGAGTAGCATGTAGGTATGATGGCAAAGCAAATACGTGTGAACAAGTAATAGAGCTAGTAAGGAGAGGTAAGGCTATACCAGTATGCCCAGAAGTATTAGGCGGATTAGCTACACCACGTATACCTTGTGAGCAGCAGCGCGATGCTGATGGGCAGATAAGAGTGGTAAGCCAAGAAGGCAAAGACTGTACAGAAGCTTTCGAAGAAGGTGCGAGAAAAACACTAGCTATCGCAAAAATAGTCGATGCAAAAATGGCTATACTGAAAGCCAAAAGTCCATCCTGTGGATGTGGAAAAATTTACGATGGCACTTTTTCACGCATATTAATCGATGGTGATGGCTTAACTACAAAATATCTCAAAGCAAAGGGCATTCAAATTTATACAGAAGAAGATTTATAATAGAAAAACTCAAAACCATTTATCTACACACAGATAAATGGTTTTTTTATCCCCATAAAAAGCTAACTATCAGAAAAATAGAAAAAATAAAAAATGAAATAGATAAAAAAATAACAAATAAGTCATTTGGGAAAATGAATTAATGCAACAAACAATAAAATAAAATTCAGAAATAAATAAGTTAAAAAATAGTCAATCTATAAACGTCAAGAAAGTGTGCCATAGATAAAGAAGAACCTATCGTGCTGACGAGCATATCATGTAGCAAGAGATTTTTTAGCATATAGGGGGAGTGTATATGGCGTATTATTTTTCAAGAGTGGGAGTGGCACTAGATAAGAAGCTCATCGAGCAAATCGACCTGGCGAAGTATACTTTGGACATTGCTATCTATGCAATTACTAGAAATGAAATTGTAAACAGTATTATAGCTGCAGCTAAGCGAGGGGTAGTAGTTCGTATAATTTGTGACAAACAACAGGGAGTGAGCAAGTATGAAGCGGTTGATATCCAAACATTAAAAGATGCTAAGATTCCATTAAAGGCGAATGCTTATAGTGGATTGATGCATCTTAAGATGAGCATTATTGATGATCAAGTTGTGACTTTAGGATCTTATAATTATACAGCGGCAGCCACAGTGGAGAATGATGAGGTACTTATCATCCTATCTGACAAAGAAGTGATTGCTGGATGTAAACAGCGTTTTGAGGCAATGTGGAAAGATACGAAAAACTATAAAGATTTTTAGAAAGATTAATGAGTATAGAGGGAGAGGAGGTGCAAATCTAAAAAAACAAATAGTTAAAAAATAAACAAAAACACATATAAAAAAGACTGAAATATAAACAGAATTATAAAAATAATGATAAAATACAAACTCAAAGCACATAATTATGTTAAAAATAAAACGTAAATTATGAATTAAATAAACTTAAAATATAAAAAATAATTTGTATTGGTATATAAACTTATTTTATTTATTTTGAATGTAAAAGATGATATCATAAATTGGACATACTATACATATAAGATGTTTTTTAAATAGATAGAAGTAAGTTAGGAGAAATAAGATGATAGAACATGCTTTTTTACGCACAGAGATGCTACTCGGAAAAGAGGCATTAGATAAATTAAAAAATAGCAAAGTAGCTGTATTTGGTATCGGAGGGGTAGGTTCCTTCGTATGTGAAGCCCTTGTGAGAAGTGGAGTAGGGCACCTCGTATTCATTGATAATGATACAGTAGCTATTAGCAATATTAATAGACAAATCCATGCGACTACAAAGACTGTGGACCGCTATAAGGCTGAAGTTATGAAAGAACGCGCATTAGAGATTAATCCAAATGTAGATATCGTTATACACAACCAAATATTTAATGCGGAGACTGTGGATGAGCTTTTAAAAGAAGACTATGACTATGTAGTAGATGCTATTGATATGGTGACATCAAAGATTCTTCTTGTAGATAAGTGCAAGGAGATGAACATCCCTATCATGGCAAGTATGGGTACGGGCAATAAGCTGAATCCTGCCCAATTAGAAGTCTCAGATATCCATAAGACAAGTGTGTGTCCTCTTGCGAAAGTTATGCGTCAAGAACTTAAGAAAAGAGGCATCAGAAAGCTTAAGGTAGTCTACTCAAAAGAGCTACCATTAAAGCCAATTCCAATGAAAGATGAGACAGTAAATACCACATTTACAAGACGTCAGACACCTGGCTCAGTAGGTTTTGTACCTTCAGTAGCAGGCCTTATTATAGCAAGTGAAGTCATCAAAGACTTAATCGGATACAATCAGAAAAAATAACACAGCCCCTAAGGGGGATACGATAAAGGAGAAACATAACGAATGAGTGAAAAGAAGTTTTTACCTATATGTAAGGAGGATATGGCAGAGCGTGGCTGGGATACTTTAGACTTTGTACTTGTGACAGCCGATGCATACATTGACCACCATAGTTTTGGTACTGCCATTATCTCTAGGGTACTAGAAGATGCAGGTTATAAGGTAGGGATTATTGCACAGCCAGACTGGAAGTCTACAGATGACTTTATGAAGCTTGGTCAGCCAAGACTAGGTTTCTTAGTTAATGGGGGGAATATGGACCCTATGGTTAACCACTATACCGTATCTAAGCGTCAGCGTGAGAGAGATATGTACTCACCAGGTGGTAAGATGGGTATGCGCCCAGACCGTGCGACTATCGTTTACTGTAACAAGATTCGTGAAGCGTACAGAGACGTGGATATCGTTATCGGTGGGATCGAGGCAAGCCTTCGCCGTTTTGCACATTATGATTACTGGAGCAATAGCGTACGTAAGTCTATCCTTATCGATAGTGGTGCGGACTTACTTCTCTATGGGATGAGTGAGCGTAATGTCGTACAGGTAGCCAATGCAATGAATGATGGGCTTCGTGCTAAGTACATCTCTTATGTAGATGGGACATGCTATGTAGCAGAAGATGTCTCTTATATGGAAGATGCTATTGTCATTCCATCTTTTAAAGAAGTAAGTGAAGACAAGATTGCTTATGCAAAAGCTTTCAAGACGCAATACCAAGAGCAAGATCCTGTGACAGGAAAGATACTTATTCAACCACATGGCAATAAGTACTTAGTGCAAAATAAGCCAGATATGCCTCTTTCAAGAGAAGAGTTAGATAAAGTTTATGCATTACCATATATGAAGACTTACCATACAATCTACGAGAAGCAAGGTGGTATACCAGCTATCGAGGAAGTACAGTTCAGTATCGCAAGTTCGAGAGGATGCTTCGGTAGCTGTAATTTCTGTGCCCTTACATTCCATCAAGGGCGTATCGTACAAAGTAGAAGCCAAGAGTCTATCATCCAAGAAGCGAAGGAAATGACAGAGCTTCCGAACTTCAAGGGTTACATCCATGACGTAGGTGGTCCTACAGCGAACTTCCGTGGTCCTGCATGTGACAAGCAGTTGAAACATGGTGCATGTAAGCACAAAGAGTGTCTGACACCAGCACCTTGTAAGAAGATGAATGTAGACCACAGAGAGTATGTACAGCTTCTTCGCAAGTTACGTGAAATTCCAAAGGTGAAGAAAGTATTCGTACGTTCAGGTATACGTTATGACTACGTTATGGCAGACAAGGACGATACATTCTTCAGAGAACTCGTAGAACACCATGTAAGTGGTCAGCTAAAAGTAGCACCAGAGCATATCTCTGCAAAAGTACTCAAATACATGGGTAAACCATCAGGTAAGACTTATGATAACTTTAGAGAAAAGTTCTTTAAACTCAATAAGCAAGCAGGTAAGGAGCAGTACATTATTCCATACCTTATGTCTAGCCACCCAGGTAGTACACTGGATACAGCAATCGAACTTGCAGAGTACCTAAGAGACATTAAGTACCAACCAGAGCAAGTACAAGATTTCTATCCAACACCAGGGACACTTTCTACGACGATGTTCTATACAGGACTTGATCCACTGACTATGGAAGAGGTTTATATTCCAAAGACAAAAGAAGAAAAGGCAATGCAAAGAGCCTTACTTCAATTCAGCAATCCAAAGAAATACGATATCGTTTACGATGCACTGATGCGTGCAGGTCGTGAAGACCTTATCGGTAATGGACCAAAGTGTCTCATTCGTTCAAAAGAAGATAGATACCGTGATAAAATGGGTATGAATAGAGGCCGAGGTAGCACACCTACTGGAGGTAGAGGCAAGCAAGCGCCATCAGGCAAAGGCCAAGGCGCAGGAAAAGCTCAAGGTGCAGGCAAGGGCCAAGGACCAAGCACAGGTAAGTACCAAGGGCAAGGCAAGAGCCAAGGTACAGGTAAGAGCCAAGGCACAGGCAAAAGCCAAAGTGCAGGTAAATATCAAGGTCAAAAACAAACTGGCAAATCAGAAGGCATGAAGCGCCAAGGTGTGAAGAACCTTAAAAGTAATAAGAAGACAAGCAGCGGACGTAAAAAAAGATAAGATAAGTTAAAAGGCAACAACCAGGGGGTTGTTGCCTTTTGCATAATTAAATTAAAAGAAAGAAGGAACGAATAAAACAGCGAGACTTCCTAGTGTTGCGACTGCAAGGACATAAATAATCTTTTTTGTCGTTTGATTCATAAGTAGTACTCCTTAGAGGTAGAATTAATTTTTTTATATTGCTTAAGTATAATGACCATTTTAGCATAATAAGCATTAAAAGTGTGATAAAATAGTCTAAATATAATGTGAGTATAGTAAGGGGGATCTATATGAAGGCAGTATTTATACATGGGCAAAAGCATAAGAGGAAGACGTATAGTGTAGCAAAGTTGTTTGTCAAAAAGCTAGGATTAGAAGAAGGGGATTATACAGAGTTTTGGGTGAATGACATACCACATTGTGTAGGGTGTACTACTTGCATTTTTAAAGGGGAGGTACACTGTCCACATCAAGAGGTCGTACAGCCGATCATTAGGGCGATAGAGGAAGCAGATGTAGTCATTATGAGCTCGCCAACTTACTGCATGGAGATGTCAGGGCAACTTAAGACTTTCTGTGACCATATGGCTTATCGATGGATGCCCCATCGACCACATGTTTCTATGGATGGTAAGGTGGGAATTGCCATATCTACTACTGCAGGCGCAGGAGCAAATAAGGTAGCGAAGTCTATCGCATCGCAAATGATGTGGTGGGGAATGGGGAGGACTTATACATTAGGAATGGCATTAACTGCTAAGTCCTGGCAAGATGTAAAAGAAGATAAGAAAGACAAAATCAATAAAAAAGCGGATAAGATAGCAAAACAAATACTTGCGAAAAAAGGCAAGGTACACCGAGGAATTAAGGGGAAATTTTTATTTAACATGATGAAGATGCAACAGAAGAATAATCCCTACAATCCATTAGACCAAATGTACTGGAAGGAGCAAGGGTGGGTGGAGTAAGGTGATAGATTTAAATAGACCATAGTCTATGTTATAATGAGAAAATACTGGAAATAATGAAGAATAGCATAATCCTAAGACTTGAGTCTTAGGATTTTTTTAGAAGGAGGGGGATTTATGGCGAGGTTATTTATCGTAGAGGATGACTTAGGATTACGAGAAGGGCTTGTAAAGCTTCTGGTATCCTATGGGCATACCTGTGAGTATACAGATGATTTTCAGCATGTAGTAGAGAGAGTAGTAGAGGCAAATCCTGACTTAGTACTCCTAGATATCAATCTACCTTTTTTTGATGGATTTTATATATGCAGGGAATTACGTAGCAAAAGCCAAGTGCCTATCATCGTGGTAACAAGTAGAAATAGTGATATAGATGAACTGATGAGTATGCAGCTAGGCGCAGATGATTTCATCACAAAGCCTTACAATACACAGATTCTACTGGCACATATTGAGGCTGTACTAAAGCGTGCAAGTCAGGTAGCACCTACTCTAGAACTTCAGCATAAAGGTGTGAGTTTGAATATAGGAAGTGGCATAGCTACTGCTTCTGGACAGATGATTGAGCTGACTAAGAATGAACAGCGTATTCTCGGTCTTATGATGCGCCACAAAGGGACTATTGTCTCAAGAGATGAGATTATGAATGAGCTTTGGCAGTCGGATGAATTTATTGATGACAATACGCTAACAGTAAATATTAAAAGGCTTCGCAATAAGCTAGAAGAGATAGGTGTGGTAGACTTTCTCATTACAAAAAGAGGACAAGGGTACATGGTATGAGTATAGGAAAATTTCTGAAGGACAAGTGGTTGTTTCTTATATTACAAAGTATCATTATTCTCTTTATAGCAACTTTTCTTACAGTACTTAGGTTAAACACTTATGGTGTCCTTTTTGTAACAATAGGGCTGATTGTCATAAGTGGTATTATGCTAGCAGGAGAGTATAGCCAAAAGTATGTGTATTACCAAAAGCTTATAAAGGCCATGGAAAGGCTTGATAAAAAGCACCTTATAAGTGAACTTATAGAGGAACCTAGCTTTCAGGAGGGAAAACTATGGTGGGAAGTATTAGGACAAGCCATCAAGTCTATGAATGATGAGATTGCCACGTATCGCATAAGCCAAGAGGAATACAAGACTTATATAGAGACGTGGGTTCATGAGATTAAGACACCACTGGCTGCTATGGAGCTGATGTGTGAGGTCGAAAAGACAAATATGACACAGGCTGTGCTCAAGGAGACCAAGAAGGTGGAAGCTTACGTAGAGCAGGCTCTTTTCTATGCGCGGAGTACATCTGTGGAGAAGGACTATATCGTCAAAGAAGTAAACCTTGAGGAAGTGGTTAAGAAGAGTGCTAAAAAGTATGCTAGACAATTAATAGAATCTAAAGCTACATTACACTTTGAGCACTTAGAATACAACGTACTAGCAGATGCTAAGTGGGTAGATTTTATACTCAGCCAACTCATTAGCAATAGTATCAAGTACAGAAAAGAAAATCTTAGCCTATACTGGTATGCGGAAGAAACATCAAACCAAGTGATCCTTCATATGGAGGATAATGGCGTTGGGATTGGGACTAGAGATATAGGGCGTGTCTTTGACAAAGGATTTACAGGGGAAAATGGTAGGAGGTATGGCAAATCTACTGGTATCGGGCTATACCTATGTAAAAAACTGTGTGATAAGATGCATCTCGGTATCAAACTAGAATCTACAGTGGATGTAGGGACAAAGGTTATACTTACTTTCCCGAAAGATAAGAAAGTTTTTCTTGAGGAGTAATATGACAAAGATGTAAGGTAGGCGTCACCAAAAGCTAAGGTAAGACGCGAGCTAATCTTCTATACTAAACTCAAGGAAAGAGGTGCAAAGTATGCAAACACAGAACAAACTATTAGAAGTAAAAAATATTCAGAAGTACTATGGCAATAAGGGAAGTGTCACAAAGGCTATCCATGATATTAGCTTTGAAGTAGAAGAAGGAGAATACATCGGTATTATGGGGGCATCAGGAAGTGGTAAGACCACACTGCTTAATTGTATTGCGACCATTGATACAGTCACATCTGGGCATATATTGCTTGAGGGAAAGGATATTACGACACTTAAATCAAGAGAACTAGCAAAGTTTCGAAGAGAGAATCTAGGATTTATCTTCCAAGATTTTAACTTACTTGATACCCTTACTGCTTATGAAAACATAGCAATGGCATTGACAGTCCTTAAGGTACCTCATAAGGAAATCAGTGAACGTATCGAAAAAGTGGCAAAGCAACTTCAGATTGAAGAGGTGCTTAAGAAATTTCCTTACGAGATGTCTGGAGGCCAGAAGCAAAGGGTAGCTAGTGCGAGAGCTATCGTTACAAGACCATCCCTTATATTGGCGGATGAGCCTACAGGGGCACTTGATTCCAAGTCAGCACGTATGCTGCTTGAAAGTTTTGACGTTCTAGGAAAGGAAGAAAAAGCGACTATTATCATGGTAACCCATGATGCTTTTACTGCCAGCTACTGCAAGCGTATTTTATTTATCAAAGATGGTCGTGTATTTAATGAACTGATAAGAGGAGAAGATTCGAGAAAAGTTTTCTTCGGAAAGATTATGGAAGTGGTAGCCCTCTTAGGAGGTGACACGGACCATGTACTTTAAATTAGCTTTTAATAATGTGAAGAAAAGTTTTAAGGATTATGGCATTTATTTTTTAACACTCACATTTAGTGTCTGTATCTTCTATGTATTCAATGCCATCGATAGCCAAAAAGCCATGATGGATTTATCACAGACCACTAATATGATGATGCAAAATCTCATTGAGCTTATAGGCTATCTATCCATCTTTGTGGCAGTGGTACTGGGTTTACTCATGCTTTATGCTAATCAGTTCTTGATACGTAGACGTAAGAAGGAGCTAGGGCTCTATATGCTGATGGGCATGGAGAAAATGAAGATTTCATGGATACTCACTTTAGAGACTTTTATGGTAGGATTATGCTCGCTTGTGGCAGGGCTTGGGTTAGGTATCTTTTTATCACAAGGATTATCTGTGTTCACAGCTAAGCTTTTTGGAGCCTATATGAGCCGATTTGAATTTATGTTTTCAAGCCAGGCACTTGTGAAATCTAGCATTTGTTTTTTAGTTATTTATAGCGTCATTATATGCTTTAACATACGGAATCTAGGTAAGTATAAGCTGATCGAGCTATTAGAAGCACATAAGAAAAATGAAGCACCTAAGGTAAAGAACTTGTGGGTTTCTGTTATT
>JBOGBZ010000016.1:0-4873 GCA_051656485.1 Cellulosilyticaceae bacterium | reverse complement strand
ACAAAATTATGGGGAAATTAGGCCTCGATCAAGGCATGTATATGGAGTTTTTAAAGCATCATAACAATGTCATTTGTACAGTGCCAGGGCGACTGAACCCTTACTTTGTAGGCTTTAAAATATGGGAGTCCCTTTATGAGAAGTATGATGGTAACTTCGAGGAATTAAGTAGGATCAGAGCTGTGGAACGGGATGCATCCTTCATTAGGAAATACTTAAGTTACGAGATTTGTAATGACAGCCATTTATTTGAATTCCAAGAAGAAGAGCGGTATTATGTGGTATCCGAAGTGTCTAACTCGGAAGGTTGGAAGCAAGTGAGAAATACCCTTGCAAACAATGTAGGGCTAGGCAGTATACCGACTATTCATGTGGAAGAGATGAATAAAAATGACCGAACTTTAGTACTTAATCACGTGTATGATGAAAGAGAACTTCATTTATCTTTTGCCACAGAAACGTTAAAATACATCCAAAGACTATGGGGTGGTAAGGTCATCTTAAAGACGTACCTTACAGGTTTGAAGCGTCGTATCGTATGTAATGAAGAACAGAAAGTCCTTATTGAAAATAGCTAAGAGGGGAGCATCATCTGTGAAAGGTGGTGCTCTTTAGCTTGTTTTTTGATGGCATACCAAGTAAAATAAAGCCATAAGATAAAAGACAGCAAATCGTGGAGGACGTTATGACATTTCAATTATGTACAATCGCAAGTGGAAGCAGTGGAAACTGTACTTTATTACAAGCAGGAGACACCAGCATTCTTATAGATATAGGGATTAGTGGCAAAAAAGCTTTAGCAGGGTTAGATGAGCTTGGGATTGACCCAAGTACGATTCAAGGCATATTTATCACCCATGAACATAGTGACCATATTAAGGGGGTAGGTATTTTAAGTAGGAAATTGGGTATACCTATCTATGCGACCCAAGTTACTTGGGAACATATGCTTCGTCAGGAAATGCTTGGTAAGGTGGCTGAGGAGCATCAGAAGTTCATCGAAAAAGATCAGGTGCTTTCTATTGGAGACTTAAGCATCACACCATATAGCATTTACCATGATGCAGTGGACCCGGTGGGGTATGTCTTTGACTACTTAGGTAAAAAAATCGTCTTAGCAACAGACCTTGGGAAAGTAGACCGCAAGCTGGTAAGTAACCTTTATGGTGCCCATGGTATTCTGCTAGAGTTTAATCATGATGTGAATATGGTAGAGGTAGGGAGCTATCCTTTCCCACTTAAAAGACGTATACTAGGTGACTTTGGGCATCTGAGCAATGACCTAGCGGCTAAAGTACTGACACATATTTACCATGAAGAGATGCAATGGGTGATTTTAGGTCACTTAAGTAAAGACAATAATTTACCAGACTTAGCGTACCTTACAGCGAAGAATGCCTTAGATGCCAAAAACATTCGAATAGGCGAAGATTTGATCGTTACAGTAGCCAATCGTGATACGGTGACACCACCACACCACGTGTAAAATACGAGGAAAGGAAGTTTTTTGTGCACACATCCCATATAAGTACCCATGTCTATTATTTTCCTTTTTCATGGCGCAAGGAGAGTATTAAGCGCAATTTTCAGTTTAAGCAACATAAACAAATGGCAGATGGTGAAGTGGGGAAGATTGCTGCGTGGCAGATGCGAGAGCATCACATTGTAGAAGATAAGCATTATAATGAATTGGTGTATTTTTATAAGCCAGTGCAGGCACTTCTTTACGAACAAAAGCAAGGATGCATCGTGAAGGTCTATGAAAAAGAACAACACCCATCAAAAGATACACTTTTAATGGTAGTGGATGGTAGGCAGTATACGCTTCAGATAGCAGATCTTACTCTGAAGTTTTATAAAAGTGGGATTGGGATTTTAAGTTTAGAAGTGGTGAATGACAAATACAAAGAGCCTGAAGAAATCATAGGTATTAATGGACTGGGAAAATGTGTGTACCCTTATATACTACCTATCGAACATGCACAGAAAGATTATTTTCCAGAGCGTATTGTCTTTAAGCTTGGCGAAGAAACAATCGTCGAGAATTTCGATAAGCAGTATAAACAATCACCGATGATTGTGGCGGATTTTATCATGGCACTTTTAGGACCTGATTTTTACTGTGAAGGGCAAGCGAGAGGTAGCGCACGGTTTGCCATCGAACCGTTGTTTAGTAATCGCATGTTTACCCTGTGTCTCTACAAGAATCAACAGCTACTTGAAAACATAAAGAATAAAACGGTGAAGGAACATTTCTTACGTCAATTTATGGTGTTTAGTCGTAAGGAAAAAGTCTTTGATGTTCATTATATCGAGCTCCCTAAAGTGCTATATGGCATTGGACGATTCGCCTTAATAGGCATTACAGCAGATGAAAAAGAAAGCAAACTTTATAATGAGCTTACCACCTTAGCCATCGTGCAGCGTGCCAGTCTTTTGCATTTTTCAAATCAGATAGCGTTTATCACCACGTTACCAAAAGAGCAAGTGGTATCAGGAATCGGAAACTTGTATGAAATCTATATGCAGTTTGTGAATCAGATGTACTTTCATGAAGTGACGGTAGATGTGCAGGGGTCCTGTATTTATGAAGGCTTACTTAAGCAATTGAGAATTAAAGAAGAGATGCAAGACTTGGTGTTTGAGATGAGAGAAGTCCATGAGTATACTTCTTTTATACAGAAGAATCAATCCCAGTCAAGGATGGATATGCTGGCAGTGGTGGGGACGCTACTGGTCATTCCTACTTTTGTGACGGGTTTTTTTGGGATGAACATTCTAGAAGAAGGGTTTATACGTTGGTGGGAAAGAAAAGATATCCTGCTCTTTATTAATAGCTATGTGATTCTTCCGGTATTTGCGATACTGGGAGTGTATAGTTGGTGGGTAAAGGGGCATCGGTATGAGAAAGTATGGCGATTGATGTTAGCCATCGCTATGATTGGCAGTTTAGTGGTTTTACTTACTCAAGGATGTGGGCTTTCAAAATAGAAATAACGCCATAATAAAAGGACATCGGATGATGTCCTTTTATTGTTGTATGGGGTATTAAAGTGTCTTGAACTCTTCGATAAGCTTTTTGAAGACGTGAAGAGCTTCTTCAATAGGTGCCTTCGTGCTCATATCGACACCAGCATCTTTTAGAAGGTCGATAGGGTCTTTGGAAGAGCCACCACTTAGGAAAGATTTGTATTTGGTCACAGCTTCTTCACCTTTTTCTAAGATACCTGTAGAAAGAGCGATAGCAGCTGAGAAACCAGTAGCGTATTGGTACACGTAGAATGGTGTGTTGTAGAAGTGAGGTATACGTGACCATTCGATGGCGATGGCCTCGTCTACCACCATGTCATCTCCGTGATACTTCTTCACAAGGCTGTAATAAGTGTCGCAAATCACATCTGTTGTAAGGCTTTCACCAGCGGAAGCTTTGTCGAAGATGATTTTCTCAAATTCAGCAAACATGGTCTGACGATAAACAGTGGTTCTGAATTGCTCCATAAAGTGGTTGATTAAGTATTTGCGGTACAGTGGATCTGTGGTTGTCTTTAAAAGATACTGCATAAGCAGTGCTTCATTCACCGTAGAAGCCACCTCCGCTACGAAGATGCAGTAACTTCCGTAAGCGTAAGGCTGTGTGCCATGAGAAAGATAACTGTGTACAGCGTGGCCCATCTCATGCGCGAGAGTAAAGAGGTTGTCGAGATTATTCATGTAGTTCATCAGTACATAAGGGTGTGCTAAGCCGTGGCAGCCCCAAGAATAGGCACCTGAACGTTTGCCTTGGTTCTCGTATTTATCAATCCAACGATTGTTGAAGGCTTCTTTTAAGATGGCGATATAATCTTCGCCCATTGGTGCAAGAGCTTTAAGAATGATGTCACATGCTTCATCGAAGGTGATATGCTTGTTGAAGTCTTTCACAAGAGGAACAGCGAGGTCGTACATGTGAAGTGTATCAACACCTAGCTGGTCTTTACGTACGGCTAAGTAGTCGTGCATCAGATTCACGTTGTCGATGATGGTCTCGATGAGATTGGTGTATACCGCAGTTGGAATGTTGTTTTTGTCTAAAGACTTCTCTAGGGTAGAAGGGAAGTTACGTACTTTAGCAAAAAGATTGGACTGGGCAACGTTGGCACCAAGGATGCTAGACAGTGTATTTTTAAAGCTTAAATATACACTGTAAAAAGCTTCGAAAGCTTCCTGACGTACACGACGGTCTTCGCTTTCTAGACAGGTAATGAAATTCCCGTGTGTAAGTGTTAGAGGGTTTCCGTTGCTATCTGTAATGGTAGGGAAAGTGATATCCGCATCGTGGAACATCGCATAGATGTTTTTCGGTGCATTACCTACTTCTTGGAACTTGGCAAGCAAAGACTCGGTAGATGGATCTAAGATATGAGCTTTCTGGCGTTGAAGTTCTTCGAATTGACGACGGTAAACACTTAGTTCCGGTACTTGAGTAACGAAAGCTTCGAAGCGTTCAGGGGATAGTTCACTGAGTTCAGGATTCACAAAGGCAGTACGTGCCCCAGCATCTATGAGAAGCTTTTCAGATTGGCTAGCAAATCCTTGATAGAAACTATTGCCACCATCTTGATGAAGGCGCATATGGGTATAAAGATAAATCTTCTCAATGACCATGGCAAAGGCATCGGATACTTGAAGGGCTTCATAAAGGGTCGCCCCATCAGAAGTAAGCTTACCTTGGTATTTTGAAAAATCTTCGAGTGCTTTATAGGAAGCGGCGATGCTTGAGGTAACCTCAGTATCAGCGGCGAACATATCTTCTAAGCGCCAAGTGTTTTCTGATTGGACATCAGAACGTTTTTTTAAAGTGTGTGATGACATAAAAAAATCTCCTTTCTTTTTG
>JBOGBZ010000015.1:0-9713 GCA_051656485.1 Cellulosilyticaceae bacterium | reverse complement strand
GATTGCAAAAAGTGATTTGCATAGTCATGCTGGTCGTGGCGGTAAAATCTCCTATATAGAAAAATATGCTGGTGTAACGATTACGCCACCCACTAGGCCATTTGCTTCTTTAACAGAAATGAATAGCTGGTTCAATGATCATATTAAATGCCATCTACCCGTGGGAATAAACAATTATCTAAAACGGATTGAAGCAGCATTTGTACAAGCTACCGAGGATAATGTGAAAGTTTTAGCTCTGAGTTATGGTATTGATGAAGTATGTGCATTAGGGGGTATAGATTCTTTTATTAGCCAGATGAATACTTTGCACCGAACTTATGCACCCAAAACAGATTTTTATCCTGACCTTGATATTTACGATCACAATGGCCTAGCGTATTTAGATGAAATCTACGAACGAAACTGGTTCAATGCCATCGATATTATCAATTATAGCGATAGCCTTTCACTAAATGAAATGAAGCAACTCTGTAAACAAGCAAAAAGCAAAGGCTTGGTATTAAAGGCACACATTGGAGAATACGGCACTGCTGATGATGTCATGAGGTATGCTGAGGAATTAGAGCTTAATGAAATTCAACATGGTATAGCTGCTGCTACTTCCCCACAAATTATGAAATGGCTTTCAAAAAATAAAATTAAGCTCAACGTATGTCCTACAAGTAATATCATGTTAGGCATTTGTGATAGCTATAAAACACATCCTATACGGACGCTTTTTGATTACGGCGTCAAAGTTACTCTAAATACTGATGACTTACTCATCTTTAATTCAACGCTATCAGAAGAATATCTTCACCTGTATAATGCACATTTAATGAATGGTGATGAATTGTATGCTATTTGTCAAACAGGTTTGTGTCATAGCTACACAAGACGAGCATAAATATTAGCCCGTTAGATACCTAGTCCTCATAAAAAACTTCGTTGGCATTACTCCCCTCCCCTCTCTGGGTCCTACACCGAGCAGATTTGGAGAAAGAAATAAATAATAAATTGAATAATTTTCCTAATAGTGTTATACTTTATCCATTAAATACTGAAGGGAGTGGTTACTATGCTAAATCTAATTAATTTAAATTTACACCCAATTATTTCAAAAACTACTCCAGTTGTAATTTTATAGTTTTCTTGAACTATGTTAATAATTGCCCTTGGAGTATGTACTAACTACTTTAAGGGTATTTTTATGCCCAAAATTCAGGAGGAATTATGAAATTTAATGAGATTATTAAGAAAATGAATTTTGAAAACGAAGATAAAGACCAAGTAATAGGATACATTGAGCAACATATTACTAAAATGAATCATATCGCCCAAACTGCCTATGAGGGAGAACTTCCTCATTTTAAAATATGCAAGTACAGTCCTCTTACAAGGCTAGCAGGTCTACTATTTATGACAGAAGCTCTGTATCATCAATATAAAGTTTTACAAATACCAGATAAGTTCTTTTTTGATACAATAGATGATATAAGCCAAAGGAGTATATCCTATAAAATAGATAATGGCACATTGGGATTATCTAAAGATGATGTCATTTGGTTCAGACATCATATGAATATGAAGTTATTTACTATCGGCGTATTACAATTCCAACTATTCCATATGATTTATCTAGAAGAAGATGGCTTTATGTATTTCGATGATGCTACCAAAGAGCAACTCCCTACAGGAAGCCCTGTATTAAATGTTCATATTCCTAAAGGCAGTAATATTACTCCTTTTCAATGTGATGAAGCGTTTTATAATGTTAAGAAATTTTTTGCCTTATATTTTCCCGAGCATAAATGGAGCGCATTTCTTTGCTACTCATGGCTCCTTTATCCAAAACTTAAAGAAATTTTGCCTCCTAATAGTAATATCAGACAATTTGCCGACCGTTTTGAGATTATTAGCAGTTGTACTTATTCCGAACAAGCAACGGAATGTATATTTGGCAAAAAGTATACATGTGACAAAGACTATCCTCAACATACAAGTTTACAGCGAAGTGTCTTGAATGATAAAACAACTATGGGGTATTCAAGTGGAATTATTAGAAGACCTTAATAATTAAGTAATCAAGTAGTTATTTCTTCACTCCAAATACCTATTGCGAAGGGACTGTTGTACACGCGTGCAATGGTCCCTTACTTGTCACCACTCCCCTATTTGTCTACTGCCTTTTTAATTCTTAATTTTACCCTTGTTAATTAATATTGATTTGTATTAGATGAATTTTAGAATATTAAATCAACTCAAATTGTGCTAAACTCAGATTAAGAACTAGATAAGGTATGTGCTAAGGGGGCTGTAATATGTTATATAACGACAAGGTAGTATTGCGTGATTTTATTGAAAGTGATATTGAAAAACGCATTTATTGGGAAACAGTAGACACAGAGTGGCAACTATGGGATGGACCATGGGAATATGAGGAATTAAATGCGAAACAAAAAGAAGATGATTTGAAAAAATATATCGAAACAATGGGTAAATGGGTAAATATATACTCTGAGATGCCTAAAGATGTGAAAAGGACTTCTTTTCAAATAACATTAAACAATGCAAATTCAACCTATATCGGATGGTGTAGCTCTTATAAAATGAATAATCAATATGAGTTTTCAAAAGAAGGAACAATGAGAGCTATAGGGATAGACATTCCAGATACATCTGCTAGAAATAAAGGCTATGCTACAGCTACATTGGTATTATTCATTCAGTATCTATTAGATCAAGGAGAAACGGCTATTTATACCCAAACATGGTCAGGCAATACACGTATGATCGCTCTCGCGGGTAAGTTAGGCTTTGAGGAATGTAATAGAAAGGTTAACTTTAGAACTGTAAGGGGAACTTTATATGATGGTCTTACTTTTCGTTTAAACCTTAAAAAATTTGAAGCTCTCTGTGAGAAATTATAGCTGTGAGGAGAAAAACAAGATGGATACAGTTACGTTAAAGAAATATGAGCAATATAATGAAAATGAAATTTTAGAACTATATAACAGTGTAGGCTGGGTAAATTATACGAATAATCCAGAAATGCTAAAAAATGCGTTTAATAACTCACTAACAATATTAGGAGCCTATGAGGGTGAAAGGTTAATTGGCATAATCCGTGTAGTAGGTGATGGGCATTCAATTATATACATACAAGATATTATTGTATTACCCGAGTATCAACGAAGGGGCATTGGTAGCCGAATGCTTAAAGAGATACTTCGCCTCTATGCGCATGTCTATCAAAAAATCCTACTTACAGAAAATCAGCCCGATACAGTAGCATTTTATAAAAAAATGAACTTTATTCCTGATTTTGAAATGGGTTGTGTTGCGTTTGGAAACTTTACTATTATTTAAGAGATATTTTGAGAACGAGATAAGGGAGGCCTATTACTTGGAAAATAGATATATCAAGCTACTAGCTAAAATATTGGATACATTTTTAAATTGGCTTAATCATCGATGACTTAGAGACTCTGGATATCAGATATGAATAACTATACCCCTACATTAGAAGACATTAAGAGTCGGGAAAACATATGTATTTGACACTATACTGTAATTACAGCAAAGGAAGGAGGGCATCTTATGAATGGTTGGAATGAAGGTATTACTAATGCGATTGCATACATTGAGGAGAATTTAACTGGCGATATTGGTATAAACGAAATAGCAGATAAAGCCTATGTATCAAGTTTCTACTTTCAAAAAATATTTAATATATTATGCGGCTTTACAGTGGGTGAATATATAAGGAATCGACGTTTGACACTTGCTGCACAGGATCTTTGTTCTACTAACATCAAAGTGATTGATGTTGCACTGAAATATGGTTATGATTCTCCCGATAGTTTTGCCAGAGCATTCACTAAATTCCATGGAATAAGCCCTTCCGCCGCAAGAGAAAAAGGCAGTAAGCTGAATTCTTTTGCACCGCTGAAAATCAAACTTACATTGGAGGGTGGTACTATGTTAGCGTACAAGATTGTCAAAAAGGCACAGTTTACAGTAATGGGAAGGTTACGTAACTTTAATACGGAAACTTCTTATACCGAAATTCCTAAGTTCTGGCAGGAGCATATGGAAAACAGTGAGAGTAGTGTTGTGTGTGGTATGTATGGAATTTGTATGGACAGTGATGGAAAACACTTCGATTATCTCATTGCTGATAATTATATTCCTGGAAACGAGATTCCAGCAGGCTATGAAACAAAAGTAATCCCAGCAGGTACATGGGCTATATTCCCTTGTCATGGTGCATTACCAAAAGCATTACAGGATGTGAATACGAAAATATGGAGCGAGTGGCTGCCGTCTTGCAATGCGTATAAACTTGCAGGCAACTACAATATCGAGCTATATACACCGGATAACTATAGCGAAATTTGGGTGCCTGTAGAAAAGGCTTAGTCTTCAGTTTGTAAAATTTAAGCTTTAAACGTTCGCCACTTAGCATAAGTCTTGGAGCTGAGTGTCACATCCTGTCCTCATGCTATTTTATTATCAGCTCATTGGGTACGTCGTTCTTCCTTCTGTGGGCATGGACAAAGGGATGTGCATACTCGGAAGAAAACATTGGAGGTATTTCGTTAAAAGCTCTTGGTGGATTTTCTGTAATGGTTTTAGCGCTATTGTCTGACTGCAAGGAGTTTAGCGCGTTATGGAAGAAAATGCGCCTAGAGCTTTAGAAATACCGACTGCTTTTCTGTAAAGTATACACATCCCTACTGCCACATCCCCCTAACGCGAAACCCCCAAGCATTTAGATTTTAAACGCTTGGGGGTTTTCAATTAGCCTATATCTTATTTATCATTACGTAATTTTTTTGCATATTCACCCGTTAAGTTATAAATAAGCCATTCCGCAATGTTAGTCGTATGATCCGCAATACGTTCAAAGTACTTGATAATCATAATGTACTCTGCACCTTGTCTCGCAAAGTCAGTACTTTTGTTCATCTCATCTACCAGCTCATGCCAGATTCTTTTAAATTCCGCATCAATCTTATCATCAAACTGACAAATCATACGTAGTTTCTCTACGTCTTTTTGAACAAAGCTATCGATTGTCATATTAATCATCTGCTGTACATCTGTGGCCATACGTTCGATATGTCTCTTATACGCCACTTCTTTTGACCACTCGCCATCTTGTAATTGTAAGCTATAAGTACAGATATCTTCACATTGATCTGCAATACGTTCCATATCTGTTACGATTTTTAAAATAGACATGATAAATCTTAAGTCGTGGGCAATAGGTTGCTGATGCATAATAAGTGCCACACATTTTTTTTCGATTTCTACTTCACGTAAATCAAACTTGTCGTCACCTTGACGCACTTCTTCTGCAAGGGCTGGGTCTCCATTGATAATGGCCTGTATGGTTTTGCCCACCGCTACTTCTAGCTCTGTCCCCATTGTAATAATATCTTGTCTTAGCTCTAAAAGACCTTGTTCAAATACTTTTCTCGGTGCCATAAAAGTCTCCCTTTCTTAACCAAATCTTCCTGTAATATAGTCTTCTGTACGTTTATCACGTGGCATACTAAAAAGCTCATCTGTCGTATTACACTCTACTAATTCACCTAATAAGAAAAAGGCTGTCTTATCTGATATACGTGCTGCCTGCTGCATATTATGTGTGACAATCACAATGGTATACTGCTCTTTAAGTTCATTAATGAGGTCCTCGATTTTATGGGTTGAAATAGGATCTAGGGCAGAAGTTGGCTCATCCATAAGCAGTACTTCTGGATTCATCGCGATACTTCTTGCGATACAGATACGCTGTTGCTGTCCCCCTGATAAACTAATGGCATTTTTACGTAGGTTGTCTTTGACTTCATCCCAGATAGCTGCTTTTCTCAAGCTGTCTTCTACAATGCCATCGAGCACTTCTTTCTTTTTAATGCCTTGCATACGTGGTCCATAGGCAATATTATCATAAATACTCATAGGGAAAGGGTTTGGCTTTTGGAATACCATTCCCACATTTTTCCTTAACTCTATTGTATTCATATCGAATATATTTTGCTCTTTATAAGTGATGCTTCCTTCTACTTTCGTATCGGCAGCTAAATCACTCATACGGTTAAGTATACGTAAAAAAGTTGACTTACCGCACCCAGACGGTCCGATAAAAGCTAAAACTTCGTTTTTATGAATTTCTAAATTAATGTTTTTTAAAGCTTGAAAATCGCCATAGTAAAATGACAAGTCCGATACTTTAATAAGTGGATTATTCATCTCGTTCTCTCCTCTTTCCTTAACGCCTTATTTATTAACACGCATCTTTCTACCGATGATATAAGTTGCTCCATTGAGTATAAGTACCACTAATAATAAAACGATAGCTGTACCATACGCTTGCTCAAAAGAAATCCCTTCTTTTGCTAGTAAATATAAATGTACCGAAAGTGTTCGCCCAGACTCCATCACATTACTTGGCACACGGAATACCATTCCCGCTGTCAAATAAATAGCAGCTGTCTCGCCTACAATTCTTCCTGTACTAAGGACGATACCTGTCAAAATCCCTGGTAGTGCACTTGGTAACACCACTTTCATAATGGTGGAAAACTTCGATGCACCTAGCGCAAGCGAACCTTCTCGGTAGCTTACTGGCACTGTCTTTAATGCTTCTTCTGTTGTCTTTACCACTGTTGGTAAAATCATAATCGCTACCGTTAAAGATCCTGCTAAGATGGAGTACCCAAGTCCTAACTGGGTTACAAAAAACATCATCCCAAATAAACCAAACAAAATAGAAGGTACTGCTCCTAAGCACTCCGTTGCAAAGCGTATCCCTTGCACAAACTTGCCACCGTTGGCATATTCGTTTAGGTAGATCGCACACCCCATTCCAATGGGTACGGCAATACTAAGTGCTATGACGACCATATAAAGTGTGGTCACAATGGCTGGAAAGAGTCCTATCAAATCCACATATTTAATACCTTTAATGACTAAATAGCTTAAAATCCATAGAAGAACGGCGAAACTCGTCATTGCAATAAGCCCCATTACTGCATAAATAACCTTTTCTTTGGCACTATACCCTTTATTAAGTTTTTGCACGTTTTACGCCCCCTTCTTTTTCGGACTATTAAGTTTACGCATGACAAGGTTAATCCCTATAATGATAATGAAAAGAATCATCCCTGTCGCAAATAATGCTTGCTGATGAATCCCTGATGCATAGCCCATTTCAATGGCAATGTTCGCTGTTAATGTACGTACTGGATCAGTAATGCTGCCTGGAATCAGTGGCGTGTTACCTGCTACGAGAATAACTGCCATTGTCTCTCCCAGTGCACGCCCTATACTTAGAACAATCCCTGCTAGTGTACCTGATTTTGCCGCACTTAATTGCACCTTGAAAATATACTGTAAATGTGTCGCTCCAAGTGCTAATGCACCTTCTTTATACTCATGAGGTACTGCTCTTAAGCTTACTTCTGTCATACGAATCACAATAGGAAGTACCATAATTGCTAAGATAAAGATTACTGCGAGTAAACTACTTCCTGCACCATTTCCTCCAAATAAATCATTAATAAGTGGTACCACTACCATTAAGCCCCAGAATCCATAGATAACTGATGGTATACCTGCT
Organism: Cellulosilyticaceae bacterium; assembly: GCA_051656485.1. Classification (GTDB taxonomy): domain Bacteria; phylum Bacillota; class Clostridia; order Lachnospirales; family Cellulosilyticaceae; genus JBOFDK01. Next base: position 2,101 of record JBOGBZ010000015.1, on the reverse strand, counting down.
AATAAGTCAACTGCTGCTGACAATACACTAGCAATTCTTGGTGGTAGAATTTCAACCATAACAATAGCCGTTGTCACCCCTACAATAATAGCTATTATCATGGCACCAATAGTACCGTAAGCACTTGCCACAAGCATTGGGAAAATCCCAAATATTTCTCCAGATGGTATCCATTCTCTCCCAAAGAGGAAATCCATAAGTGATGTATGCTTAAAGAATGGCAAGCCATTTAATATAATGTATCCTCCCATAAACACAACTGCTGCAATAGTTGCAGCAGCACATATGAGGAATACGACTTTCATGATTTTATCAAGTTTAATCTTCGCTCCCGTGTTCATTTATATCACCTTAATTGACTGGAATGTATTTATCACTTACTACTTCTTGACCTTCAGGACTTAAGATAAAGTCTACGAATGCTTGCACATCTTGTGATACTTCTGGTTGTGTAAGAATAAGAAGTGGTCTTGATATTGTATAAGAACCATCTTTGATGCCTTCTACTGTTGGTACCACACCATCAATGCTTACTGCTTTTACAGTTTCATCGATATAACCTAAAGATACGAAACCAATCGCACCTTCTTTAGATGCAACGTTTGCTCTTATGGCACCATTACCTTCTGCTACTAAAGCTGTCTGTACAATGGTTGATACTTCTTTATCATCTCTTTTTTCTGTAAGTCCTACGATTTCTTCAAAAGCACTACGTGTACCTGAACCATCTTCTCTTGTTACCACGACGATTGCTTGATCTGCACCGCCTACTTCACTCCAGTTTGTAACTGTTCCGTTGAAGATATCTTTTACTTGCTCTTTTGTTAAGTTGCTTACACCATTTGATGGATGGATAACCATTGCGATGCCGTCAAATGCGATAACAGTTTCTTTAAGTCCATATTCTTTTTCTGAATCTTTGATTTCTCTAGATGCCATACCGATGTCTGCTGTTTTTTCATGAGCTGCTTTTACTCCCGCTGATGAACCTACCCCTTGTACTTCGATAACCACATCTGGATTTTTCTCTTTGTATGTATCTGCTAACGCTTCCATAGGTACTGCAACTGTTGTTGAACCTACTGTTGTAATTTTTGCCCCAACTACTTCTTTACTTCCACACCCTGTGAAAAGTAAACTTCCTAATAATACTGTACTTAAACCAACGATTAATTTATTTCTTAACATAATGAAAACCTCCTAAGAATCAACTTTATAGTTGTATCTTATAGGAGGTTTATTGGAATTATATTGGGTTTTTGTTAATTCTATGTTAAATCCTATAGTTTCAGTTCTTCTACTAGAAATCTTCTGATACTTGCTAAGTTACATAGCAGTGCCACTGTAAAAGTAATCATGAGAAAGCTCATGAAAGCACTTATTAGTATGACATCATCTGGTGCATTCAAACTAAATGTGTTGATACAACAGCTGATGAAGCCTACATACAAGCATCCCTTCCACTTACTTCGTATGGCTATCTGCAACTCCTTGCACCAACCTTCCGTTCTACCTTGCCACTTAAATGCTGCATAAGTTAGATTATAACTTGCTGCTTCAAATTGGGATGCTTGTGGTTTGATGGTTCCTTCAGCGATGGCGCCTAGTAACTGGTGCACCACCTCACATAGATAATAAATAATCACTATCAAACTTACACCATAGATTGCCTGTAACGTATAGGTTACAAGTGGTTCATCAGGCTTTGTCCATAGTAAAAGGCACGCTATGATATGAAAACCTAATACCCCTACCGTCACCCGTCTCCCCTGACGTGCTTTAGGGAGAGCTTCTTGCAAGCCTTCAAACGCCAAAGCAATGCATATATACCCTATGAAGTCCGGTAATATATCGATAAACCCAAAGTTGATATCTAAGAAAATAAGGACGAGTCCCCACCAAAATGAATGTATAGCCTTACTCATTTCCTCTCACCTCCTCTTGAAGTGACTTGATGACTTTCCTCTCGCCAAACCGTAGCTGATGCATAGACTGGAAGATTTCACTTCTCAGCATTTCTTTATTGCCAGCTTCATCTTCTACCTCGAAATTAAGCCCTGTGCGATAGGTCTTGGTAAATAGCCTCTCATCCTTACTTTCA